>JAKUPT010000116.1 GCA_022450595.1 Bdellovibrionales bacterium | reverse complement strand
TAGGCTGTCCCTGATCAATAATGCGACCACCAAAGCCTACACACTCACCTGAGTGAGAAAAGATTGGAAACATAATACGGTCACGAAAAAGATCATAATACCCGCCTTGAGCCTTCTTTTTAAGAAGGCCCATCTCAACAGCCATATCCAACGGAAGTTTTTGAACTTTAAGGTGGTGGCTTAAGCCCTCCCATTGATCACTGGCATAGCCGAGTTTAAAAAAGCTAATGATTTCTTCTTCACTTAGGCGATTAGACAAATAGGATTTAGCTTTATGACTCTCACCTAGTTTTTGATAATTTTGGTAATAGTATCTTGCTGCTACTAAATTGATTTTTTGCATCAGCTTTTTTTTATCTCGAATTTCTTGATACTGAGCCGTTTCTTTTTCGCTGGCCTGGGCATCGACAGGAATGGGAATAGAGGCTCTGTCGGCTAAAAACTCCACCGACTCTGGAAAGTTCATCGATTTCATGTCTTGCACAAAGGTAAAAATGTTTCCAGATTTTTTACATCCAAAGCAATGATACAGCTGTTTGGTTTCAGACACTGAAAAGCTCGGCGATTTTTCATTGTGATCGGGAAAAGGGCACAGCCCCATATGCTGGTGCCCCTTGCGGCTTAATTGTGTGTACTGACCAATAATATCAACAATATTATTGGCATCACGCACCTTATCTATAAAGTCTGCCGAAAACTTCATAAGCCCTTTACTGCAGTTTTGCTTTTACAATTTCACTAACAACCTTATTGTCAGCGGCTCCCTTAGATTGAGCCAACACTTCTTTCATCACCTTACCCATGTCTTTAATTGACGTGGCTCCAAGGCTTTCAATGGTAGAGGCCACTAAAGCTTCTACTTTTTCTCTTGGCATTTGCTCAGGCAAGTACTTAGAGATGATTTCAAGTTCAGCTTTTTCTTTGTCAGCAAGGTCTTGCCTGCCAGCATTTGAAAACTGCTCTATGGACTCTTGTCGTTGTTTGGCTAATTTTTTGATCACCTGAAGTTCATCATCGGATGTGAGTTCATTTGGACGCACTTCAATTTCTTTGTTTTTGATAGATGAGTGGATAAATCTCAAAACGGTGAGCTTTTCCATCTCTTTACTCTTCATTGCTTCTTTAACATCAGCCATGATGGTTTCTTTAAGAGACATATCACTTACCTTTATTAAATTGTTTATGATTTTAAATGGAATTAAAAAAAAGGGAGAGTTTAACCTCTTCCCTTTTTCATTTTCTTAATTAAACGTTTACGGGCAGCTATAGACTTTTTCTTCGCACGTACGCCTGGCTTTTCATAGTGTTCACGCTTTTTCAGTTCAGACAAAATTCCTGTTTTTTCACAAGACTTTTTAAAACGTCTGAAAATCTGCTCAAAGCTTTCACCTTCACGAGCATTTACATAAGCCAAAGTAATCACCACCCTTCTATGTGAGATTTTTTACACGCATCTTGCGATATAAAGGCAAAGACTTAACAAAATTAGACGCATCTGGCAAATTGAAATTTTGGCTTTAGGCCTAAAATAAGGGAAAAAATGGACCATACAGACGAAAAATGGATGAATTTAGCCTTTGAGCAGGCCCAAAAGGCCTTTGAGCTGGATGAGGTGCCTATTGGAGCCGTAATTATAAATAGCCAAAATGAGCTTATTTCAGAAGCTCATAACTTAAAGCACACCAAGGAGTGTGCCACAGCTCATGCCGAAGTTTTAGCCATTGATAAGGCCTGTAAAAAACTAGGGCGATGGCGTCTAACCGACTGCACTTTGTATGTCACACTTGAGCCTTGCCTTATGTGTGCTGGCGCGATACTTCAAGCAAGATTGAGTAAGGTTGTATATGCCACAAAAGACCCCAAAGCCGGAGCCTGTAAGTCTTTATATCACTGTTTAGAGGACTCAAGGTTAAACCACAAATGCGAAGTGACTGAAGGCCCATTACAACAGCAATGCTCAGAGCTTTTAAAAAAGTTTTTTCAAAGCAAACGAAAAAAGGATAACAAATGAATAGCTATCAGCTCTTAGACTCTGGATACTTTCAAAAATTAGAACAAATTGGCCCATACAAGGTGGTCAGACAAGCTCCTAATGCCGTGTGGAAACCAAAGCTCAGTCAAAAACAGTGGCAGGATGTCGACGCCATTTTTACTAGAAAAAGTTCAGGCCGAGGGGACTGGAAGATTTTAAATAAAAAACTTCCTGAGCTTTGGCCCATTGAAGTTCAAGGGATCAACTTTAATATTCGCCTAACAAGCTTTGGTCACCTAGGGATCTTTGCCGAGCAAGAGAGCAATTGGAATCTTCTTAAAAAAGTCATTCAAGACTCTAAAATTCAAGACTTTAAAGTTTTAAATCTGTTTGCCTACACAGGAGGGTCAACACTGGCTTGTGCAACAGCGGGAGCTGATGTGGTTCACCTGGACGCCTCTAAAACAAGTAACCAATGGGCTAAAGAGAACGCCAACAGTTCTGGTTTAGCAGATGCGAATGTCAGATACATCACTGACGACGTTGTAAGCTTTGTGCAAAGAGAGATTCGCAGAGGCAATAAATATCATGGCATTATTTTAGACCCTCCAAGCTTTGGTCGAGGAGATCGTAAGCAAGTATGGAAAATAGAAGAGCATTTGATTCCTCTTTTAGATCAACTCAAACAACTCTTGGAAGACAACTTTAAATTTATATTACTGTCGTCACACTCACCCGGTTACACACCGATCAGCCTTGAAAACCTTTTAAAAGAGATTATGCCAAAGAATTCTGAGTACTTGTCAGAGGAGATGCTGATTCACGACACCACAGGGAAAAGCCTTCCCAGTGGTGCTTATTGTTTTGCTCAAATTACCAATTAAAGTTTAATTGAGTTAAATATTTGTGATCTGATTTTTTAACCCTCTCTGGTGGCATATTGTCATGCTCTAGTTGGTACACTAGAGACAATGAGGACCAGGTGTTAATGGGCATAGACAGAGAAGCATCTATCAATGTGTGATAGTCATCCATTTCGTCCACTTTAGGTTGAAAGTAACCTGTCAGTGAAAAAATAGACTTCGTATCAAAAGTATAATTCATTGAAAGGTAAATATTGGCTCTACCAAAATTTTCTGTACTTTGCACACTGGATTTAGAGTAGTCCGTGTGTTCATAAAATATCCCGTACCCATTATGAAAACTTAAGTTGTCTTTATCATAAAGCTTAATTCTTAGACCTGTACCAAGTAGAGCTCTTAACTTTATTTGAGTAAACTCATCTTGTTCAAACTGAGTGAAAAGTTCCCAGTCAATACTATCAAATTTGTATTGATACCTGTAATGGGCAAAGCTGTTGTTCACATCCGTCACGCCCTGACTCTCACCATAGGTGGTGTTGATCATAAAGATATGTTGATGTTTTTTACTTGGTTGGGAACCAAAGCTAAAACCACCAGAGTACTTTTCAACATCCGTGTTTCCCTGTTTTTTTTCTGCACTAACTGTAAGTTCATAAAAAGGCGTTTTGTCTTTAAGTTTAGCCTGAATGATTTCAGTGTTTACAATGGCTTTTGCCTCTGGAACTATTGGCAAACCACATATAGTGCAAGCCATAAGTGCAAATAGTGTTTTTTTAAACATTATAAATTAACCTCCACAGCTTCAATTACCACGTCATCTTCCGGAACATCACTATGAAAACCAACAGTCGTAGTTGGTAAAGACTTGATCTTTTCAACAACATCCATACCGTCAGAGACTTTTGCAAACACACAGTAACCCCAACCATCTGGAGTCTCTGATCTAAAGTTTAAAAAGTCGTTGTCATTCACATTAATAAAAAACTGGGCTGTTGCGGAATGTGGATCTGGAGTTCTTGCCATAGCCACAGTGCCTTTTAAATTTTCAAGGCCGTTATTGGCTTCATTTGGAATTGGTTCGTTGGTTTCTTTTTGCGACATACCTGGCTCAAAACCACCACCTTGAACCATAAAACCATCTATCACTCTATGGAAAATTGTGTTGTTGTAAAAACCCTCTTTAGCGTAGTTAATAAAGTTTTCTACAGTTTTAGGGGCTTTATCTTGAAATAGCTCTAAAGTTATATCTCCATGATTTGTTTTTAAAACGATCATTGGTTCTCCTGTCATTTTGTTAATACCTATTTGCTACCAAGGCTTTGGAGAAATTCCAACTTAAAAACAGATTTTATACACAACAAAAAAATTAAGACAAAGCGTATAAGATTTGTTCAACACTAATTGATTCAACACAAAAACAATTTTTAGTTTTCGTGCAGAGCTTACAATTTGGCTTATCTGCCACGATGTACTCTGCTTTCTCACCAATGGGTGCCCACCGCCCAGGATGTACAGGACGCACGGGAGGATAAATCCCCACGGCATGGGTGCCTACAGCTGCTGCAATATGCAAAGGGCCCGTGGAGTTTGCGACCAAGGCATCGGCTGAAGCAATAAAGTCCATAAATTCAGATAAATTTTTAGTTCCCGAAATATCTACAATGTCGGCATCAAATGCAAAAAAAGATCTAAAGCGTTGCCCTTCTTCTTCAGTGCCTGAAATAAAAACTTTATATTCATTTTTAGGCAAAGTTTTAGACAACTCTACAAAGCGATGGACAGGCCAATCTTTACTGCTGCCTCTTGAGCCTGGATGTAAAATTATAGACTTTCTTCCATCATGATTTTCTTTTAGAGGCTCTACTTTAAAACCATAAAACTGGTAATAGGGCTTTAAACTTTTAAGCTCCGGAAAATCAATCACTGATTTTTTTAACAGCATGAGGTTTAGTTCTAATTCATGTAAATCTGATTTTTTTCGACTCATGTTAATTCGAACATTACAGTTTAAAAAGTGATGCCATCTTCTTAAAGTTCCAACTCTCAATGCAATCTTAGCTTTTTTAGCAGCCAACGACCAAATCTTGTTGGGAAATATATGAAAAAATACATCAATGTTTTGCTGTTTTAAAAACTCAGCTCGATCGTTTGCGCTTTGACCAGAAAAACTTTCTTCACTCCAAGCCTCATCCACATATTTTGATCTTTGCACTATTGGAAGCGTGTAGTTTTTTGCTAAAAATATAATTTTTAAATGTGGCCAATATTTTTTTAACACTCCAGCTAATGGAAGAGTTAATATCACATCACCAATGGCATCGGTTCTACTAATCGCAACTTTATTGCAGCTATTTAAATCAATCACGACTTTTTTGCCTTTTATTCAAATAATAAAGCTTGAGGTATTTATAATAAGTGCTTTCAAAAGCAGAAATTCCAATCACTAAGCCCTCAGGCCCATCTAAAAAACCTTTTTTAAATATGTAAATTTTTAAAAATGAAATCCATCCACGCACCACCGCTTTAATCACACCAGATTTTTTATTTTTGGACTGTAAGTTTTTTGCCCCCAAAGAGGAATAGATATTAAATTTGTGCATAAATTGATCTAAATCAGAATAAGAAAAATGAATTAAGTCTTCTGACAAACTCCCAATAGATCCATCCACAATAATTTTTTCGTGAACCAAGTCTTCACTAAACTTGGCCTTATTTTTATTAAATACTCTCACTAAATAGTCTGGATACCATCCTCCATGTCTTATAGGTTTTCCACATAAATAGGAAAGCCGTGGCATCTGATAAGCATCAAAACCTGGATTTTTTAAGGACTCCTCAATCTGTTGCCTTAAAGCTTCGGTCACTCGCTCGTCTGCATCTATAGACAAGATCCAGTCATTTTGGGCCAGGTCTGTGGCTCTTTGTTTTTGTGGGCCAAATCCTGGCCAATCCGTAATATGGACTTGATCTGTGTAGGCTTTGCAAATTTCAACGGTTCGGTCTGTGCTGTTAGAGTCTAAGACAACAATCTCATCGGCCCACTTCACAGACTCTAAGCAGTCTTTAATGTTCTTTTCTTCATTTTTTGTGATAATCACCACAGAAATTTTATTTTTCATACAGGCTATTGTGCAAAATCAGCTATTAAATGACAACTACAAAGAATGTGCTTTGCAAACAGTTAAAAATGTTTTAGTTCTCCCCTATGAATCAAAAACCTTGCATTCTGGTCAGCGCCTGCTTATTGGGGCATCCTGTTCGATATGATGGGCAACATAAGTATTGCGCAACACTAGAAGAGCTAAAAAATGAGTTTGATCTTATCTCTGTGTGCCCAGAGGTTGGCGCGGGGCTTAGCACACCTAGGCCTGCTGTAAATCTTTATTTAGAAAATAATAAAATATTGGCTAAGGGAGCTGATGAGCCTGAGCTTAATGTCACCGCCCCACTTAATAACTGGATCTCAGAGTATATAAAAACACTCAAAGCTCATGGAGCAATTTTAAAGAGCAAGTCGCCATCATGTGGATTTAAAACTACCCCTGTTTACACCAATGATGGTCATTATTTTTCAAATGGTTTATTTGCTAATGCTTTAGATCAAAGTTTCTTGCCAATTATTGATGAATTACAAATTCAAAACAAAGATTCAAAGTCTAAATTTTTATCCCAAGTCTGGAGTCAGTTTCATGCCCGTTGATATTATTTTTGAAGACCATAGAATGCTAGTCTTAAACAAACCTGCCGGAATGAGTGTTCACAACCCAAAAGCCGGTGATAGCCTGAATGATTTTGTGCAAGAGCACCTACAACAAGAAAAGCTCTACCCGGCCCACAGACTCGATAAAGAAACCAGTGGGCTTATTATTTACGCAAAAAGTTCTAAGTGGGCCTCAGTGATTCAAACACTGATTGCAGACCGACTGATTGAGAAAAAGTATATTGGAGTCTTTAAAGGCCAAATTGAACTCAATGAGGGCGTATGGAAATGGGCACTAACTAATAAACCCGAAGGACGAGGAAAACCACAGGGCTGGGTAAAATTTCGAAAGAAAGCAGTGACTGAGTGGATCAAGCTTAGGGGCAATGAGTACTTTACAGAACTACAACTGCAAATAATAACAGGAAGACAACACCAAATCCGAAAACATGCCTCCTTAGCAAAGCACCATCTGGTGGGAGACCCTCGCTACACACAGCCGGAATATAACGAAAAAGTGGCTGAAATTTACAACTTTAACAGAATGGCACTACATGCTTGTTATCTTAAGTTTCAAATTGAAGATGAAACTTTAGAATTTAAAGCACCAAAGCCTGAAGAGTTTAATCTTTT
>JAKUPT010000115.1 GCA_022450595.1 Bdellovibrionales bacterium | reverse complement strand
TTATTTGTGGCTTAGGCCAAAAAAAAGACCCATTTGGGTCATTGGCCTGATTTTGGATTTCTAAATTCGGATTTGGGTATAAAGTTAGATGATGAGAACCAACCTATGTGTCCGGTATGGACCGTGAAAAGATGGTCGGGGAGACAGGATTCGAACCTGCGACCCTCTGGTCCCAAACCAGATGCGCTACCAGGCTGCGCCACTCCCCGACGTTGGAGTTCATTTTTTAACAAAACGAAGTGCGAAGTGTATTTAATTTTATTCCACTTGTGAAGAGAAAAATCATAAAAATCTCAAAAAAATTATGCAATTGGCTATAAGGCTAGGTTTTAGTTCTATTTCGTTTGGTTTTCAAAATAGGCAGGAGTATCATGGGGGCACAACAAAAGTTTACAGCATTGATTTGATTAAGGTTTTTTAAATAAGAAACAATAATCGCAACTAAGGAGTATGCGCAATGAAAAAACTAACAGCAATCTTAGCGTCTGTAGCATTTATAGGAAGTGCTTATGCCGCTGATTCAGAAGTTTCTCAAAATGCGGAGTTTCGTCTTCGTTACAAATACGATCAAAACGCCGATCGCACTGACTCTGGCTCTAAAGATGCATGGTACAGCCGTGTAAAGTGGGGATCCACGTTCAGAGCTGGTGAAAAATTTACTGGACACTTAGCTGTTCTTCACAACTCAACTTTTGGTGTGAGTGGAGTAGCTGGAGATATGCACACAGCGCTTCCTTCTGCTGAGCTTAATACTGAAAACGCTCTATTAGTTCAAAGTGCTTATGTGAACTGGATGATTTCAAACGACCTAATGTTAAAAGTTGGTCGTATGCCAATAGTTATTGGTGATGAAAGAGTGATGGGTGAAAACGACTATCTAGCCAACCCATACGCTTTTGAAGGTTTTGGTCTTGGATATGAGAGTGAATTTGCTCATGTTGGTTTTTATGGTTTAAAGCTTGCTGATTTTTCTTGGAACAGTATGAATGATAATCTTGTTCGCCCTAATGACGGTGGCGCAACAGACACTGATAATGCTGCAAGTTCTTCAGCAAAAGATCCTGAAAGAAACCTTTACATTGTAAATGTTGATTTCAAATCTTTACCTGAGTTCTTAAATATGGCCAATCTGCACATCATTGCAGACAACCAAAGTGAAGTGAACAATTTAGGTACTGCTGATTCTAATTATAGCAAAAGAGAAGTGACTCGTTACGGTGTTGCCATCGGTGGTGAAGCTGCTGGTGTTGACTACAGAGTGACTTATGAAGCTGTTGGTGGAACAACTGAAGACAACACAACAGAAACAGATGTTGAGTCAAATATGATGGACATCGAACTTGGTTACAGCTTTGACTGGATGGCAAGCCGTGTACATGTTCTTCACCATACAGATTCTGGAACTGGAACTGGTTCTACTAAAAATGAAACTTACGATGGTTTCTTTTATGAGAAGCATTACAATGCTGGCTTAATGGATCTTTTTGGATGGGGCAACCTTACTTATTCAACATTAGGTTACACAATGAACCCATCTGACAAGAGTGAGTATGGCTTAGGCTACACAATGTTTACTCGTACTGAAAAAGCTTCTTCAGTGAGCAACTTAATGGGCTCATCTTATACTTTAGTTAACGATGAAGATGATTTAGGTTCTGAAATCGACCTTTATGCTAAGTATAAGTATGATGGTGGTTTAGACATTTTAACTCGTGTTGGAATGTTCACTCCAGGTGCTGCTTTTACTGATCTGACTCCAAAGCAAGACGAAAACCACATGCAGTTTTTCGTACAAGCTCGTTGGAAGTTCTAATCTAACTTAAATAGAATTTACAATATAAAGCCAGACTAGGACGGTCTGGCTTTTTTTATGCCTTTAGATTGCCATTTAGGGCTCTCATCTACTACAATATTAGTATGAAAAAAATTGTCTCGTTGTTATTAATTCTAGTTGTTGCAACCCCTGTATGGGCCTATGGCCGCAAAATTCAACTCAATACGGTGCTTAAAAAAGAACTCAATCAGGTTTTAAAGGCCACAGATGAGCTACATGAGGCCTGTTTTGATCAAGACGAGCCATTAATCTCTGCAAAGCTTAGATCCGTCATTAAAGCCATAGATGCCGCAAACGACAAAATTATGCTCGCTGACACCCAAAAAATTCACTTAGATAAACTTTTAAAGTCAGCTAAATCAGATCTTGAAAAGTCTCAAATGTCCAGTGGCAAAGAGCGAAGAGACAGCTTAAAGTCCGCCTTTCATCAAATTGTGACCATGGTAAAAACCTATAAATTGGATTCCTACAAAATTTTCTTTTGCCCAAAAGATCGCAGTGTTTGGATTCAAAAAAGCTGGAAGGCAAAAAACCCCATTAACCCTAAAAAGTATGGCTCCTGTGGAAGGCCAGTAAGGTAATTCTATTGAACCAGTTGCTTTATTTATTTCCAAAACCAGTTTTGGCCTTTATTGCTATAGCAATTGGTGTGTTAATCATTTTTATATTCAATCCCCCCTATGACAAATGCAAAATTCCTATCGACTCTTTTAAGGAGTCTCAACAGGGCTTTTTATATGACAAGCCGACAAAGCTATCTTCGTCTCCAGCCACCTATTCAGAGCTCTATGAGAACTGTAAAGCCACAAACAACCCGGGCGGATGTTTTACTTTGTTTGACCAACTTCAAAAGATGCTACGAGCTTCGGACATGGTGCCATTAGAATGCACACAAAAGCTCTCCTCGTTGAGTGTGTTAAAAAACACCATTTGGGAAAGCTTAGAGTTAACGGTGAGACTAGCCTGGGGCGCAAAGCCTCCAGAGTCTTATGTGCAGCGTTTGTCTTGGCTCAGTCGCCAAGAGGTACAAACTTTTTGCATGCTCAAGCAAGAAGCTATTGATATTTACGGCAAAGCTAAATGGGATGGCTTTAGAGAGAGAATGTTCAAAGCTTTACCTGGGGCTGAAAAGCTCAGTCGAGAAAAAGTGTGGGAGCGCATTCTGTTATCAATAAGTTGTAGTAACTATTTAAGCTCATAAAAAAAGCCAAGCTGTGAAAGCTTGGCTTTTAAAAAATTCATGTAAAATTAAAATTAAAGCTCAAATGGCTTTGGAGAAATTGGCTCTGGACGGTGAAAGCTGTCATAAGCAAAGTTTCCAAGTGGAAGAAGAGCAATGTTACGAGCTTTTTTAACAGCTTCACAAACGCGACGTTGTTGTGTGTTGCTCACTTTGCTGATTCTTGAGGGAACGATTTTGCCGCCTTCCATGATAAATCTGTAAAGAGTCGAAGGATCTTTGTAATCAAATGCAAAGTCTGCTGGGTATTCTGGTCTGAATTTTGTTCTTCTTTTATTTTTAAGCATTTTCCTCACCTTTTCTAATAATTAGGTTAAACAGTTATTTTGAGGTTTAGAGCCCCAACATAATGGCTGGGACTTGATTTTGGACGAAGTTTTTTTAATTATGAAAATCTTCCAAAACCATCGGTCTCAAATAGGAATAAACATATACGATATTTTTTGGTTGCCAACAAGGGGTAATTTCATCTATAGCTTACTTTTTGTACGCCAAAACTAATTTTTAGGAGTTTAAAAATGCCACGCTGTGAACTTACTGGTAAGGGACCTGTAGTAAAGAACTTAGTCAGCCACTCTAATATTAAGACTAAGTCACGCTCTCATCCAAATATCCAACAAAAACAAATGCTTAGCCGTTCATTGAATGAGTCTATCAGCTTTAAATTAGCTGCCAGCACGATCCGTACTATTGAGCACGTGGGTGGATTAGACGCGTTCATTTTAAAACAAGACGACGCTTTGCTCTCTAAAAGAGCTCTTAAGTTTAAAAATAAAATTAAGAAAAAGTTGAACCGTAAGACAGAAAAAGGACAGTAATTATGAAGCTTAAAGTTAAAAAAGGCGATATGGTTCAGGTCATTGCAGGAAACGACAAGGGCAAAAAAGGCTCTGTGCTAACAATTGATAAGAAAAAACTTAAAGTTAGAGTGTCTGGCGTTAAAATGATGACGCACTTTGACAAAGAGAATGGCCCACAAAAGCGTGAAGGCGAAATTGATTACTCTAATGTTCAGTTTGTTTCAGCAGCTGCTAGTAAAGCTAAGAAAAAGACAGCAAAAAAATCTGCTGCTAAAGCCTAAGTTTTGAAATTCACTTTAATTTTTGTAAAGCCAGTTCCTAAAAGGGCTGGCTTTTTGTTTTACAAATTGTTCAATTCTGTAATTTTTGATAAAAAGAAATAAATGAAAAACTTCCTATTCACCTCAGTTTTTTTATTTTCTCTAACTTCAATGGCTAACGAGATGCCCGAAGTTAACTATGTCATGTGTCAAAACGGCAATATTATCCGCACAGTACGAATCGAGCTTTTTGATCAAGGCTGTAAAACCGTCTACACCAAAAACGGCGAAGACCGTGTGATTGGTTCGGGCCAGTTTGTGATCAGCTGTACGGGCTTTTTAAATAACGTGAAAAACAATTTAGAAAAGGCCGGTTGGAAGTGCCGAGACATTAGTGGGGCTGATATCACTAAGGGGACTCCATGAGCTCCAGTCTTCATGTAGGAGTGGCACAACTGAACTCCACAGATGATTGGAAGACCAACTGGGAGCAGGTTGAATACTTTCTAGAAAAATCAAAAAACTTAGACTTGGTTTGCTTTCCCGAGAACACCTTGTTTTTTAGAATTCATGGTCCATTAAAATCAGAATTATTTTCTTTAAATCACGTTGTTTACGACAAAATTAAATCATGGGCTGACACTCATAACACCAGTGTGCTTCTTGGAGGCACGCCGGTTGATATTGGGGGAGAGATCTTTAACGCCACTTTGTTTTTTAAGCCGGGCCAAGAAATGCAGGTGGCTTATAAAAAGATTCATCTGTTTGATGTAGTATTAGAAGGAATGAAGATTCAAGAGTCGACCTACTTTAAGGCCGGGGATCAGCTCAAGGTGATTGAGGTGAATGGATGGCGTTTGGGATTAAGCATTTGTTATGACATTCGCTTTCCTTATCTTTATAGAAAGTACTTTGAGCAAAATGTGGATGCCGTGCTAATTCCTAGTGCTTTTACGGTAACCACAGGCAAGGCTCATTGGGAGATTTTAAACCGAGCTCGAGCCATTGAAAATCAGTTTTACGTGATATCAGCTGCTCAAGGTGGGACTCATCAGAGCTGTCTTGATGAAAGTTACAGAAACACCTATGGTCACAGTATGGTGGTAGACCCTTGGGGGGAGCTTGTGGCAGAGTCTGAAGGTGAGGCTCCGGACTTCTTAGTTTGTGAACTTAAAAAAGATAGATTAAAATATGTCAGTGAGCGAATGCCAGTGAGGGATCACATAAAGGATGTAAAAATATGAAAATTTTAAGTTTGTTATTAACAGTATTATTTAGCTTTAGCTTGTTTGCACAGTCAGGTGATTCCAAAACTGTTCGTATTTACCCGGGTGGTGTGGATGAAGACAACCTTGAGGTGCAAGAGACTCTACCTCAACCCTACAGTGATGTGAATAAAAGTGCCATTGTTAAACAGGTTTATGAATCTCTTGTGAGTAAGTCTGAAGATAGCAGTAACAACTGATGGCTAAATTTATTGCATTCACCTCAAAGGGGCTAACCGACTGTTTAGAGTCTGAGCTGCGTGAATTAAATTTTAAAAATGTTAAAAAACATGTCTCATCTGTTAGTTTTGAATGTAGCTGGAGTCAGTGCTATTTGGCGCACATGGCTTTAAAGACAGCCACTCGTATTGCTTTCCCTATTAGAGACTTTAAAGCCTACAACCCAGAAGAGTTATATCACTTAATTAAAAAAATAGATTTTACTAAATACTTCAATGCCGAGCAGAGTTTTAAAATTGATCTTTCTGCCAGCCAAGACAGCATTGGCGAGTCTCATTTTTTAGCCTTTACAATTAAAGACGCCATCGTGGATCAGTTTCGTGAAAAGTTTAATAAAAGACCTGACGTAGATACCAAATCACCTGACTTTAAATTGCTAGTGCGTTGTCAAAAAAATATTTTTAACCTGTCGATTGATCTCACAGGCCCCAGCCTCTCCCAAAGAGGCTACCGTCAGCACACTCATGCAGCACCCTTAAGAGAACACTTGGCCGCAGGCCTTATGCTCTATGTCGACTTTAAGAGTTATGACATTATAGTGGACCCCATGTGCGGCTCCGGCACACTACTTATAGAGGCTGCAAGAGCTTTATCAAAGCCCATGACCCATGAAAAAAGAAACTTTTTATTTGAGAATTTAAAAACCTTTAAAGCTGATGATTACAAAAAAGCAAAGCTTGATTTGAAAACAAATTTTAAAACTAAGAACCTTAAACTCGTAGGTTACGATCAGCACCCCGAGGCCATTAAAGCCAGCCTTGAAAATGCAAAAGCCGCTGGCGTGGACCACTTGATTGAATTCAAGCAACAAAGTTTAAAAGATTTAAAAAATGTCTTTAAAAGCACAGGGGCCATCATAACCAATCCCCCTTACGGTGAGAGGCTTTCTGAAAAGCAAGAGCTAGAAAGTCTATATTCCGACTTTGGAGCCAAACTCAAACAAGAGTTCGGCGGCTGGGACTTATGGCTTTTATCTGGAGAGGGTGAGGCTTTAAGAGCCTTAAAGTTTAAAACTTCACAAAAAATTCCCGTTTGGAACGGCAATATCGAGTGCCGATTTTTAAAATACCAAATTCGTAGTTTTAAATAAATTAAAACGGTAGGTATTAAGTAGAAGCCAGTTTTTCATTTACAAGCTTATTAACCGATACACCTTTTTCCTGAGCCTCTAATGCTAACTTTCTATGTAAGTCTTGGGTGGTTCTCACAACAAAATTTCCACTAAATTTTTTAAGACTTAAAGGCTCTGGAATAAGCTCACGAGTTTCATTTAATTCTTTTAAAATATCTAAAGCTAAACTCTTTCCTTCATTTAGGGCTTTTTCATGAGTATGTCCGTGACATAAAGCAGAGGGAAGTTCTGCGATAGAGCAAACATAAACACCATCTTCCTCAGACCAATCCACTCTATAGGAGTATTTAGATGCAATACTTTTCAATTCTCTAAGAGTTTTCATTTTTTCTTCTCCTCTTCAAGTTTTTGTAAGCACTTAATAACTTGCTTTACTTGATAAACCTTGGCCATTTTGCCATCTTTTTGAATATTAA
>JAKUPT010000114.1 GCA_022450595.1 Bdellovibrionales bacterium | reverse complement strand
GATCAACATGGTGAAACACTTTCTTTAGATAAATTTAAAGGACAAGTAAAAATTTTGACCTTTGCTTTTGCTCACTGTCAAACAGTCTGCCCATTGCTAGTGACTAAAGCACTTCAAGCTTCCAAGTCATTTAAAAACAAAACAGTTCCAGTTCTGATTATTACACTAGACCCATGGCGAGATACGCCTAAATCACTCCCATTTTTAGCAAAGAAATGGAATTTACCCGATTCGGCACATGTATTAAGTGGAGAAATCAAGACAGTAAACAAAGTTATTGAAAGCTTTGGAGTGCCAACAAAAAGAAATGAAAAGGATGGAGACATTCAACATCCAGAAGTTAGCTTTATTATAGATCAAAATAATAAGATTGCTTTTATATTAAATAAAGCGCCGACAAAATGGCTGATTCAAGCGGTTAAGAGAGTACAAGCAGAAATTGTTGTGTTTAGAGATGAATGATAAGGATCAAACTCCCATAACTATAAAGATACTTCAAAGGTTAACCTTTAATCTAGATAAAACCTTTAATAAAATATTTGGATCAAAATACAATCCACTTTATAGCTCTGGAAGTATCGCATTTTTTTTAATACTGATAATGATCGTAACAGGAATATATCTGTTATTTTTTTATCGTGTGGGCGCACCCTATGAGTCTATGAGTAGTATTCAAAATGATGTTATATTTGGCAGATTTATAAGAGGAATTCATCGTTACTCATCTAATCTTGCGGTGGTGGCAGTAATTGTACATATATTAAGAATGATAGTCCAAAACAAATACTTTGGGCCTAGAATATTAGCATGGGTCTCAGGGGCCTTACTTTTAATTGTTTTATACGTCACTGCATGGACTGGATATATTTTAGTTTGGGATCAATTTGCACAGGTGCTAGCGCAAAGCGGAGCTAAGATTTTTGATGATTTAGGTGTGTTTATTGATCCAATATCTAGAGCTTTTAGTGGGGAGCTTGATAAGCCGCCCTCTTCTTTCTTTTTTATGAACCTTTTCTTACATACAGTGCTCCCACTTTTAATGATATTTATGCTTTGGATTCATACCTCTAAAATAGCTAGAGCAAGATGGTTGCCAGATAAAAAATTTAAAATTGGTCTATTTGCATGTTTAGCAATTGCCACAATTGTTTACCCTTTAAATATTAATGATAAAGCGAATCTACTTAAAGTAGTCAATTCATTTACGGGTGATAGTTATTATGCCTTATGGGTATTATTAAAAGATAATTCACAGTTAATTATAGTCCTTCATTTGATTTTATTTATTGCACTTATCACCATACCTTGGTGGTTAAAACCTAAAAGAAAAATTGCAGTTGCCTCAAATAATCCAAATGCTTGTGAGGGCTGTGGTCAGTGTGTTGAAGACTGTCCTTACGAGGCTATTCAAATGTTCCCTAGAAAAGACCCCCAAAAAGGCCAATCCTTTACAGTAGCTCAAGTTGACTCTTCTTTATGTATTGGATGTGGTATTTGTTCAGGCTCCTGTAAGCCATTTACAATGGGGCCGGAAGGAAAAAGAGCCGGTAGTCAGCTAAAGATGGCAAGAGGCTTTTTAGCAGAGCTTAAATTACAAAACCTGAATCTTAGTGATCAAACTTTACTTGTAGTTTGTGAACATCAAAAATTAAATAAAAAGAAAATACTAAAGAGTATAAACAAAAATATAATTGTCTATACAATTGAGTGTGTAGGACAGCTACATATGTCTGTTTTAGAGATATTAGCACGTCCCTTTGAAAAAATTATTGTGGCCTCTTGTTCAGAGAGAAATGCAGTTTTTAAAGATAGCTATAAAATGATTGAAGAGCGAATAAGTGGTGTGCGGGAACCAAATATATATTCTAAAAATATTAAAAATAAAATTAAATTAATAAAAATTGAAGCGGGTGATTTGACTGAGTTAAGCAGAGTATTTGGTATAAAGAAGAATACAATAAAGCCATGGCAGCCAGTCACCTTTGGAACTGTATTAATACTCTTATTAGTGGCAATAGGTAAACCTACATATACTTATGAAGAAAACAATAACTCTATTTTAAGATTAAGTTGGAGATTGTCGGGTCAAAATATTGAAGTATGTAAAGATCTCTCTAAAGACATGCAAAGTTCATTAAAACATATGAGACTTGAGCAACATTGTGAAAGAACACCAGTTGATTATAAACTTCTAGTTTATATAAATGATGAAATTCATTATGAGGAGATTATATCTCCAGGTGGCTTTAGGTCAGATAGACCTCACTATGTCTACAAAAATTTTAAATTAACACCTGGAACATACAGTATAAGAGTCGATTTTATACCTCATAATAATGTTAATGGCCTGAAACATCTAAGTTTTCAAAAAGATAGTCTTAAAGCAAAAGCAGAGAAAATTAGATTAATATATTTTGATCAGAAGATTAACAAACTGGTGTTAAAATAATTGGAGCCTTATATGAAGGCCTTAGATAAGCTCTCAGAAAAAGATTTAGGAAAAATATGGATAATATTTGCCTTATTATGTTTATTTTTAAGCGGAGCGATTGCTTTAGTTATTACCTTTGCAAAACTTCCATTGTTAAGTGATTCTTTTAAAGATATTGATTTAATAAGATGGATATTAGTAATTCATGTGAACTTAGCCACTTTGATGTGGTTCACTGCTTTTCCATTGGGACTTATATATTTCAAAACAGTAATAAATAAAAAAATTAATCTGTATCAATATATAAGTTTAATTATATCAGTCATTGGTGTGTTGTTGGTAATAACAACATTGCCGACTTCTGATTTAAATATATATATGTCAAATTATATTCCAGTTCTTTCCTCAAATCAGTTTTTAGCAGGACTAGTTTTTTATTTATTAGGTACTGGTATGTCATATATACTTTCACCAGTTTTTAAAAATAGAAATTTAGGACCACTTGTAGGTTCTGTTTATTTTATTTTGGCATTAGTCACATTAATGTTTGCTTTTAATGACCTTTATTTTAATGCAGAAAATTTTAGACTAGATTATTATGAAAAACTTATGTGGGGTTTTGGTCACCTTCTTCAACATTCAAGTTCTGCCTTTGCTTTTTTTGCTGGGTCCTTTTATTTAAAAAAATATTCCCAAAAGAGCATTTATCTACAATTGTAGTTCGAAATGTATATTTATTGTTATCTGTAGCTTTGGTTTTTGTTCCTTTAATAATTATAAAATCTGCAGATACAGATATTTACAGAAACAGCTTTACAATGCTTATGCAATGGGGAATTGCTCCTGCTTATTTATATTTTCTCATCAAAGAGAGAAGAAAAATTTTAGATTTTAACAGTTTTAAAAAAGATTATAGATTTAAAGCTTTTATATACAGTCTGCTCCTTATGCTTATAGGGTTTTTATATGGTTCATTAATTAGAGGACCTGATTTACGTGTACCCGCCCATTATCATGCCGTCATTGGATCTGTTACATTAGCATTTATGATCATTGCTTATGAAATATTAGCATCAAATAATAAAGACAATAAATGGATAATTCGTTGTATTCATGTATTTACATACGGTCAGGTCTTATTTTCTACAGCTCTTTTTGTTGCAGGTGTCTATGGCTTTGAGAGAAAAACTTATGCCTCTGAGAATATTGTCAATACCTGGGCTCATCACATAGTTTTTTTTCTTATGCCAGTTGGTGGATTAATGGCCTTTGTTGGTGGAGCTTTTTTTGCTATATCAATTTATAAAAAGTTACGGACACACTGTTGGGACTCGTAATGGCTTACAAGCTACGCTATGAGTCCAATTTTGTGTCCATACTTTTCTTTAAGATATCCTATTGTTGATATAGGCCAGACATATAGTCTTCAATAACACCTGCACTTTTAAGTTTTCCTTTTTGAAAAAAGTGGGTGTAAGGAGAGCCGTTGCGCATTTTCGCTTGGATCTTTCCTGTTAAGTATACGTTGTCTTTTCCAAAAAGCTGAATGTAGTCGTCTTTTGTTTGAGAGTAGTAGTTCATACTTTCAAGTAGAGCATTAAGCTTCCACATCTTGTTGCTGTTGTGTTTGTTATTTTGATACTCTCTGTTTCTCCATGAAATTTTGTGATGGCACCAAAAATTTCCAACCATATATTGTGGTACATTATTGCGGTTGAATCTGTAGTCTCTTGGGTCATACTTACAAATATTTATGATTCTTTTATCCACTTCTGCGCGTGATAGGGAATCAAAGTAAGTCACTCCGTCTTTATGAACTTTCGCCACCATGGTGACCTTAAGTGGTGCGACAATTTTTTTCTTGTTCACCATATGAATGACTGAGTTTGAAAAGGTCGTTAGATTTTTAATAAAGTCTGTGGCTTGTTCTCTGTATCTACTGCCGTCTTTGGTCATCCCGTACTCTTGAGTTAAAGTAAGTGAAAACTCTTCATTTCTTAAGTCTTCACGGTATTCAAATTCAATGGCGCGTCTTTTCATGCTTTTGTACTGACCGAACATATCTGCTCTAAATATAGTTTGAGTGATGCTATTTAAAAATGTAGATAGCAGTCCTTGAGTGTATTTAATATCTTCTCTGGTGCTTGTAATAAAGGTCACTCTTCCCTCGCGACTTTCAATAGTCACTTGCTCTGTGGCTTTCTTTTTATGTTGTCCAAACATCAAAAATCTAAATTTTGAATTTATATTTTCTTGAATTCTTTGCTCTCTTGAAATTAAAAAGGGCAGTAGTGGGTCAGTTGGTACCTTTTTCATTTTAATCAAATCTTTTAGAGTTCGACTGACTTCCGTTTTTGAAGTAAAGTGCTTTGCATCTTCAGTTCTAAATGATAAGTGCATCTCTTCTGATTCAGTAAAGCTATATGTGTACTCAAAACTTAAAAGTGTTAGTTTTAATAAATTATAAAAATCCACCATTAAGCGAATGTCTGTTGTTGTAGATTTTGACTTTTCTTTTTCAACAGAGACTCTTAAAAATTCATTGTTATTAATAATATGTTCAGCTCCAAGACTTTCAATACTGATTTTTGAAAGCTTTGTTCTTTCATGTAAAACGCCAGCTTCTATTGAAATGCCCTCATAGATTGGGAATTGACCACCGCCGCCAATTTGAAAACTAAAATAGTCTTCACGAGTGATGAGCTCATTTAATTTCATCTTTTTTAAATCAGCTGAGTGAAAGTATTTAAAGCTTAAAAATAACTTATCAAAATTTTCAGTCAGTCCAGTTTTAAAATCAGGCACGTAATATCTATATGTATATACTCTTTGAAATTTTAAACCTGCAAAGGCTGCCAACTGGTCTTTTGAAATTTTAATAAAACCATTGTGATTCATACTTTTTAAGTAAGTCATGGCATTGATGGTGACTTGTAACTTGTCCGTCACGATCCATTGATCAGAGTTGGGGTCTGGTATCACTCTTCTGTCGGCTGCCAGTACAAATTCTCCAAAAGGCTTTTGCCATAAAAATCCACTAAAATTTTTTGAGCCTAAATTAAATCCATTTCTGCCATTTAAAAGATTGCCAACCTCTGTTTGGCCAATTTGTTGGTAGTTGGTGTTTAGATAACTTTTGATCATCATAAAAAGGGGACTGTCGCCCTCATTGATATCAACTATAGGTAATGGCTGTGATTTATGATAACCCAATGTGCTTATATTTCTTTTTTGTTGCTTTTGAATACCAATAGATTTTTTTTCAGTGTAGTTTTTGTATTGGTAGTATTGATCCATGCGATGATTTAATTCTTGTGTGGGCTGAAGATGATGAAACTGTATAGTTTCAGCAAACGCTGTGCTTCCTAATAGGATCACTCCTATAAGTATTAAAGACTTCATATTTTCCCCCTGCAAACCTTGGCCAGGCTAAAAAGTCTGGACCTTTAACTGATCGACAAAGGGTTTAAATACTTAAGTCTTGTTTTTAAAAAACATGAGAAATTTCAATATGTTAATAATAGTGTCGAAATATTGGTGTTTCATTTTAGGAGAAGTAACAATGTTGAAAACTGAAATCTAGAGATTGTGGATATTATATAAACAGTTTTTTTAATTTTTGGATTAGTACGTATAGAATTCAAATAAGGTATGCTCGTATTATTATTCCATTATTTTATCTTGTTCCTTTATGTGTGTTGATTACATTTCTTTTTTGGGAACTTTTCCAAAAAGATTTATCTTCTAAAGCTGCGGACATTTGAGGTATATCTTCACATGTTTTTGAATAATTAATACTACTAATGTATGCCTGTTTTACAATATCATAATTATACTTCTGACTAATCTTTTTAAAAGACTCAGTCGTTTCTCCGCCATATTTTCTTATAATTTTAGTTAGATTTTCTTCAAATTCATCAACACAGTTACATAAAGACGTATTATTTATATTTTTTAAATATTCATTGAGTTCGTGACACATATCAACATCAACTAATAATTTTTTATCTAATGTGCCTTCTATTTTTTTTAAATAACATCTCCCATTTTTATATTCAAACTTTTCTGTTTTATAAAGACCAATTCTTCGTTCCCAAGAGTGGTTTTTATAACTTACTTTCTCTATACGCTGATCTTTGTTAGTTGTTAATACAACCTCTGGTTCTACTTGTCCTAGGATTTTCCATACTTCTTTAGGAGTATATGTGATTTTATTTCCATTAATTGTTTTTTTAAATATTTTTGAGTTAATGCCTTTTTTTTCAGTTACATTTCCATCTTTATCTACTGTAAAATATCCATAGTCTTTTTCACAAAAACCATTAGATGAAAATGATATATATGGAGTTAATAAAACTATCATTAAAATCAAATACTTCATTTAGTCTCCTAGTCTCTTGAATATAATTTTAATATATTAAAGCATAAAATATTATATATTTATGCAAACACTTAAATAATTAATACTTATGTCTGTTGTTTCTTTAATTAACCTATGCGGCCGTCCGTTCTAGGCTTGGTAAGAATGGGGATAAGACTTATAAATAAACACATGAAGGCGAGTGCCCAAAATAAGCCGCTGAGTTTTACAGAGTCGAGGTAACTCATTGATGGCAATTGACCAAAGATTAGCCTTATAAGTGCTGTGAGCTGAATAAGTATATAGGAAGCAATCATAAGTTTTGTCGCTTTTATGGCTCTTCCTGTGTGCCCTAAAGAAACTCGGCTGATCATAGCAATAATGATTGAGCCAATTAATCCAATATTTATTGAGTGTAAAGCAAGAC
>JAKUPT010000113.1 GCA_022450595.1 Bdellovibrionales bacterium | reverse complement strand
GTCTTTGTATTCAACAGTGTGCTCGACATCCATAGCCTCTACAAAAGAGCCAAGTCCGGAGCCAAGCGTGATCCCGACATCTGGCTTAAAGTTGTCTGTGACTGCCTGAACATATTCTGCGCTTTTTTTAATTTCATTAAGCATATTTAAATCCCTATAGTTTTAAAAATTAAAGGTAACTGTTTTGGTGCTGCATCTGTAATTTCAATGCAACTGAAAAGCTTGTCTTCAGCGGCTTTTATTAAAGTTTGATCATTGCAATGCAAAGTAAAAAGCGGTTGGTCTTTTTTAACACTCATACCTAGTTTACAATGAAGTTCAATTCCGTTTTCGTAAATAAGTTGGTCGTCTGTTTTCATTCTTCCGGCTTTCAAAAGAACTCCGGCTTGACCGACACCTTCGGTGTTAAAGCTATGTATATAGCCAGACGAGGGCGCTTTAACAACATGTTTAGATGTTGTTAGTGGGAAATCAAAAACATTTTCAGCACCCTGGGCCAAGCACATTTTTTTAAACACTTCAAAAGCTTCACCATTTGAAAGAGCTTTCACGGCTTTTTCGTAGGCCTCTTCAAAGTTTGCAGCTTTTTTAGCAAGCACCACCATATGTGCCGCCAACTGCAAACTTAACTCTTTGGTGTCGTAATAAAAATCAACACCATTTTCTTCACAGGTTTTGTTTTGCAAAATATCTAAACACTCTTTGATCTCTAATGAATTTCCTATAAACCGACCCAGTGGCTGACTCATGTTTGTAATCATGGAAATCACTTTCACTCCACTCAACTCGCCTATGCGCATAAGGTTTTTGGCCAGGCTCTCAGCGTCTTCTTGAGTCTTCATAAAGGCACCAGATCCGCATTTAATATCTAGAACTAAGCCCGAAATGCCTTCAGCAAGTTTTTTTGACATAATGCTGGCGCAGATTAAAGGAATAGAGTCCACAGTTGAAGTGACATCCCGTAGCGCATAGATTTTTTTATCTGCAGGACAAATTTTTTCTGTTTGTCCCATAATGCTTAAATTAATGTCTTGTATCTGTTTTTTAAAATGTTGTGTGTCCACAAACACATTAAAGTCTTTAATACTTTCAAGCTTATCAACTGTGCCACCGGTGTGGCCCAATCCGCGCCCAGCAATAGAGGCCACCTTTGCACCGCAAGCAGCGGCAATAGGAGCCAAGATCATGGTGCACTTATCGCCCACGCCACCAGTGCTATGTTTGTCTACAACCGGTTCATTGAGCTCTGTAAAATCTAAAACAATACCAGAGTCTCGCATCAACTGAGTGAACGTGGTGGTTTCTTTGTCACTCATTCCCTGAAAGTAAACAGCCATACACCAGGCTGACATTTGATAATCGGGAACTTGTCCTAAAACATATGAGTTCACTAAAAATTCAAGCTCTTCTGTGCTGTTTTCCAGTCCGAGCTTCTTTTTTTGAATAATTTCTTGTGGAATAAAAGTTTTCATTAATATAGATCCTTTGATAAAGGCTGTTGCTTGACCAGAGCAACACCTTGAGAGGTGCCAAGTCTTGAGGCTCCGGCTTTAATAAACTTTTCTGCGGTTTCAAAATCTCTAATACCGCCGCTGGCTTTTATTAATAAGTTGGATTCGTTTTTAAAAAGCAAAATGTCTTCTAATTGAGCACCGGCTTGGGCAAAACCTGTGGAGGTTTTAATAAAGTTTGCTCCGGCTTTTTCTACACAATGAGTGGCTTTAACTTTTTCTTCTAATGTTAAAGAAGAGGTTTCAATAATAACTTTTAAAATATTTTTTTTACAGACGGATTTAACCAAAGAAATATCTTTTTCCACAAGGTCCCAACGATCAGACTTTGCGTAACTAATGTTCATGACCATATCAATTTCATCAGCTCCATTTTCTAAGGCCCAGCTGCTGTTGTTTTGTTTGTTTTCTGTGGACATGTTTCCATGTGGAAAGCCGACCACAGTACAAATTTTAACATTTGATTTTTTTAACGACACTTTCGCTGTAGGAATCATCATAGAGGGAACACATACGGAAAAGAATTTATGTTCAACTGCCTCATCAAAAAGTTTTTGATAATCTTCAATGCAGGCCTCTGGTTTTAGCAAAGTATGGTCAATATAATTAGCTAAGTTCATATCTTTCCTTTTGGTTGTCGAAGATTCTTGCTTGAAGCCTCTGGTTTCGTCAACAGGCTCACCTTGGTTGTTCTGCGTCATTTAGGACTAAAAGGCAACAAACTTGATCCGATTTAAAAATTAAGACAATGTTGAGTTATGGAAAAATACTATTTGGTAAAAGGCCTTGTACAGGGCGTTGGTTACAGACAATTTGTTAAACAAACAGCCAATCAATTAAGTATTACAGGTTGGGTTCGAAATCTAAAAACACAAGATGTTGAAGTTTTAGCTTTTACAGATGAGACAACTCATAATAAGCTTTTTAAAGCCTTGTTAAGTGGACCCAACAGGGCTCAGGTAAAAGAGGTTTTACAAAAACAAATATCTTCAAAAAACACTCAACCTGATGGCTTTGAAGTTTTAGAAACCAGGGAGAAACCATGTTACGAATTATAAAAATTATGATCTTACAGATCTTAATGGTCATTTTTTGTTTTCAGTCGACTCAAGTGTATGCGCAAAACCAGAACATGAATCCCAACAAGCAAGTCACCTCTGGCCCTAAAAAGCAGTTAGCAACAATTATTTTTTCTGGTTTAGCTGGAGCAATACTTGGTTTGAGTACATTAAGTTTTTATGGCCGGCCACAAGACAAACTGCCCAATATAGCCGTTGGGGCTGCGATAGGTATTATTGCGGGGACAGTGTACACAACTTATAAAGCCGCCACCGAGCCCTATCGCTATTTGGAAGCGGATCAAATCTATTTTTATGAAAAAAGAATGCAGCCAGTAAAGCCTGTTGTGCCCACACTGGCTTACTCGGTCTCGTTTTAACCAGTTTTTTTGCCAAAAATACCAGTGGACTGGTACTGAGGCTGTTCTGCATTTGCTTGTGGCTTAATACTTTTACGGCCTAAAAAGTTATCGCCATCAGCCTGTGAAATTTTACCATCGCGGATCAGTTGATCGACCGCTCTTTCAAAGGTGATCATTCCAAACTGATAACCGGTTTGCATCACTGAGGCAATTTGATGGGTTTTACCTTCACGAATAAGGTTGGCCACGGCACTGTTATTTATCATAATTTCAATGGCTGCCACTCGTCCAGGACGGTCAGCCCTTGGAAATAAGGTTTGGGCCACAACGGCTTTTAAACTTTCCCCCAACATCACACGAATTTGTGACTGCTGTGATTCTGGGAATACGTCAATAATACGATCAATGGTCTTTGAGGCACTGTTGGTGTGAAGAGTTCCAAAAACCAAGTGACCAGTTTCCGCCGCTGTCATTGCGAGTTGAATGGTTTCAAGATCTCGCATCTCACCCACAAGAATAATATCTGGATCTTCACGAAGTGCGGCCTTTAAGGCGTCATTAAAAGATTTTGTATGACTTGAAACTTCCCTTTGGTTCACTAAAGACATTTGGTTTTCATGCACAAATTCAATGGGGTCTTCAATGGTAATAATATGTTCTTTTCTCGTTTTGTTAATGGTGTGTAACATGGCGGCTAGGGTGGTTGATTTACCAGAACCCGTGGGACCAGTTACAAGAACTAATCCTCTTTTAGCTTTGATAATATCTTTAATGCCTTCAGGCAGACCAAGCTCATCAATGGTTTTAAGCTCAGTGGGAATCACACGAAACACGGCTCCTAAGCCTTTTCTTTGCATAAACACGTTACAACGAAAACGCCCCACATTATCTAAGTGATAACTGCAGTCGAGCTCCCAATTTTCAATAAAGTTTTTTTTCTGTTTTTCAGTTAAAATTTCAAAGAGCAAAGTTTGAACATCTTTATGGCTCAAAGTTCTATGTTCGAGTTTGATCATTTCACCATGAATTCGCATGTATGGAACTGAGCCTGCGGAAATATGCAGGTCTGATGCGTTTTTTTGTACCATCATTTTAAATAATTCATCGATCTGAGCCATGTTTTTGCCCCTTTCAAGTTGTTTTATTTATCGGCAATTGATGAATAAATATAAAATCTTAGAGGCTTTTCTGGTCTAAAAGACGAATCAGTGTTATCTAAGTAAAATGGCTTAAGCCAAACTAGACCAATGGCAAGCCCAGAAAAGGATAAATTTGTGCCAGCAGAGATATTAATCAGTGTAAGACCAAACCAAACTAGAGTGGCCTATGTTGAAGATAAGGTTTTAAAAGACCTTAAAATTGAACGTCCAACCTCTCCCACTCTTGTTGGGTCCGTATTTAAGGGCAAAGTGGTGCGAGTTTTACCCGGAATGCAAGCCGCTTTTGTGGACATTGGTCTAGATAGGGCTGCATTTTTATACGTTGGTGATATTCGCACCGACACTCCTCCACATGAATCCAGCATTTTATTTGAGGACAGGACTCCAGAGGACCCCGAAACCGAGCCTTCCATTGAGCCACAGGCTGAAAACTCAGAAACAGAAAACAAAGCTCCAGAGCCTAAAGTCTTTATTCAAGATTTAATTAAAGAGGGGCAGTACATACTTGTTCAGGTGGCCAAAGACCCTTTGGGTACTAAAGGGGCCCGAATTACAACCCACATCTCTCTTCCGGGCCGACATATTGTTTACATGCCCAACACCAAACACTTTGGTGTGTCTCGAAAAATTGAAGACGAAGCAGAAAGACAAAGACTGAAAGAGGTGGTGGATAGCATCAATCCCGACGGTGGGGTGATCATTCGCACCGCCGGAGAGGGTGCCAACCAAGAGCACTTGCAATCAGATTTGGAGTATTTAAACCGCTTGTGGAATAAAATCCAAAAATCCTATGATGCAAAGAAGTCTTTAGGCCTTATTCATTCTGAAATGGACGTTGAACTTCGCGCCTTGAGAGACATGCTTAAAGAGGATGTTGAAAAAATTGTTGTGGACGAAGAAGAAGCTTATAAAAAGGTTGGTCAATTTGTGGCTCAGTTTATGCCCAAATTTAAGCAAAAAATTGAAATGTATAAAGAAGATCGTCCATTATTTGATATCTATGATTTGGATATTGAAATTTCGAGATCCCTAGGGCGCAAAGTATGGTTAAAATCAGGTGGTTACATTGTCATCGATGAGGCTGAAGCCCTAGTTGTCATAGATGTGAACACGGGACGCTATGTAGGAAAAAAAGACTTAGAAGACACCATATTAAAAACAAACCTAGAGGCCATTAAAGAAATCGCTCATCAATTAAGAATCAGAAACTGCGGTGGTATTATTATTCTCGACTTGATTGATATGGAAAAAGAGGTCAATAGGCAAAGAGTTTTAGAACAGCTGGAAGAGGAATTAAAAAAAGACTCTGCCAGGACAGCCATCATTTCTATGTCCGCCCTTGGGTTGGTTGAAATGACTCGTAAAAGAATTCGCCCAAGTTTGGTGTCTACACTGTGTGAACCCTGTCCTTATTGTGAGGGAAATGGCTACATTAAGAACAAAATGACGGTAGCAGGTGAGATATTTATCGCCCTTGAAAGAGAGGCCACCAATCGAAAGCATATAAAAGAGGTGATTGTGATCTGTCACAGTGATGTGGCTGACTGGATCTACGAGGAAGACAGTGAGAGCCTGGATTATGTTGAGGTCAAACTAAAGACCTCTGTGACCTTTCAGGTGGATGCTCAGTTTCATATGGAAGAATTTGTGGTACATATTGAGTGAAATCATTTCTAAAAAGCAAATCCCAGTAACATCTATGTAAAATATGATTTAAATAGCTTCTATGTGCCTTCGGCTATTAAGAGTTTATTGCGCGAAGCGCAAAAATAAAGGGCTCTGGCTGAAAATAAGTGCTCAAAAATTCAGCCAAATGGTTGACATAGCTTTTGCGCTGTGACAGATTCCATTGGCTTAAGACTCAAAGTGGAGGTTTCGATGTACGCCATTATTCGTACAGGCGGTAAACAATATAAGGTTCAACCTGGTGATACTTTAAGAGTAGAAAAACTGGAAAAAGAACTTGGTAGTGAATTTGAGATGACAGATGTTCTTGCTGTAAGTGGTGGAGAGAAAACATTTGTTGGAGAACCTCAGGTTTCAAACGCTAAGGTCACAGTCGTTGTTACCAATCAAGCGAAAGCGCCTAAGATTATTGTATTTAAGAAAAAACGTCGTCAAGGTTATAGAAGACTTAAAGGACACAGACAGCTTTATACAGAGCTATTCATTAAGTCGATCACAAACCCTGAAGGTGAGACTTTAAAGGCTGACAAAGAGCCTTCAGTTTTTGATCCAATGAAAAAGATCCAAAGACTTGAGGAAGAAGAAGCTCAAAGACTTGCTGCCAAAAAAGAAGGTCGTGACGCCACGAAAGCTTTGCAAGAAGAAAAAAAGGCGAAAAAAGACGCTCGTAAGAAAAAGGCAACAAAGAAAAAGTCTGCAGCCAAGAAAAAGACAGCAAAAAAGTCAGCGGCTAAAAAGAAAACAGCGAAAAAGAAGTCCGCAACAAAGAAAAAGTCTGCTACAAAGAAGAAGACAGCAAAAAAGACGACTAAAAAATCGTAAGTTTTAATTTTATTTTTTAAGGAGTTAGCTATGGCATCGAAAAAGGCCGCAGGTAGTACGAAGAACGGAAGAGACTCACAGAGTAAAAGATTAGGTGTAAAAAGATTTGGTGGCCAGAGTGTTAAGCCCGGCACAATCATTGTTCGTCAGCGTGGAACACAATTTCACCCTGGAACAAATGTTAAAATGGGTCGCGATCACACCATCTACTCAGTAGTTGACGGACAAGTTAAATTTGAGCGTTTAGATAAACAGCGTTTAAAAATCAGTGTTTATCCAAAAACGGCTTAACAATAGTTTTTAATATTTTTAATTTTTTTTAAAGGGCCTTAAATTCTAGGGCCCTTTTTTTATGGTGAAGAGAAAATGAAGTTTATCGACGAAGTGACGGTAACAATAGGCTCCGGACATGGTGGCCCAGGTTGTGTGAGTTTTAGAAGAGAAAGCCATGTTCCTCGTGGAGGGCCTGACGGTGGAGACGGCGGCAAGGGCGGAGACGTTATTGTTAAAGCCAGCACCAGACTTCATACCCTGCTTGAATATACGCAAAAAAATTCTTTTCGAGCTGAAAATGGACACCCCGGAGACACCAAACAGTGCACTGGTGCTGATGGTGAAGATCTCATTTTAATGGTACCACCCGGTACCGTCATTACAGATATTGAAACCGGCGAAACACTAGCAGATCTTGGTGAAGAGTCCGAAGTGGTTTTGTTTGAAGGTGGCAAAGGTGGTAAGGGCAATGTGTTTT
>JAKUPT010000112.1 GCA_022450595.1 Bdellovibrionales bacterium | reverse complement strand
TTCAGGGAAGAGCTTTAAGCCATAACTAATGGATACCTATGTATCAAATTAAGGGGCGCTTCCATAGCTGGATACAAATAGGTATAAACAAAAAACACTCAATTAAATCAAAAGTCTAGCCGATAAGAGTCTTATCTTTAAACACTTAAAGCTTAAGGGTTTACTATGAGGCTAATCATCTTTTTTACACTTTTATTTTCAATAAATGTATACTCAAATAATACGTTAGATGTCTATCCATCAGACCCAACACGTTGCAACCATAACTCTGGTGAAAATTGGACTATTATTGATTCCTTTTCAAACCAAATGTGTGCAACTCAAAGAGATGTACAAGCCGCTCAAGGGTGTATTCAATCAAATCAAGAATATATGATTGAATTCACTTACAACAATGGACAACAATATCCGAGAATTAAGTGTATAAAACCAAATAATGTTGCTGATTCATGCCCTCCTGGTTCTGAAATGAATAATTCAGGAGATTGTGAAAAGGTAAATAAGTATGGGAATGACACCCGAGGTGGTGGGAAAGACGTTGGAGGAGATGAAAATAAAGTTTTATGTGATAATGGTGAAAGAGTAGCAAATGAATCTCAATGTCCTAAATTTTGTACCAGCATGAATAAATATGTAAGACCGGGCGGACATTGTCCAAAAGAAGGCGGAGGTTCAGACCCAGGTCTTCAACCATATAAATGTAATGTAGCAGGAAGGGTTCTTCCCATAGATTATCAAAAAGGACAAGAACAAACTGCTATTGATAGATGTGATAGTATCAAAACTGCTTACAAAACAGCTACAGAAACAGTCGGGCACCAAACAGCTATGGGCATTGATATAACTACCCTTTCACAGCCAATTCAGACATGTCAAAAACTCCAACAAAATGCGCAGACATGTTGTAGTGATCCTTATTCATGTATAGGAGGAGAGCCGGGTGGAAACCAAGCTATGTCTGTACTTGGTAATATACTTCAGGGTGGAAATAAACTCATTGCCGGTGGTACAGCATCAATAACTAGTGCATGTAATACTCTTAAAAACTTAGGTCGTAGTGCAACCGCTATTAATGCAGCTATGAGCCAAAAGTGTAATCAACACGCCACTCAATGCCAAGAAACCTGTAAAGAGTATCAAAAACCCCTTAACGAAATGAATGATTATTTTAGCAATCAAAATGTATGTAATCTCAAAAATGCAGTTACAGATGAGCAGCTATCACTGCTTTTAAATGAATCGGCATCGATTTATAAAAAGAACTGCCAGTACAAACAAAGAGTAAGCCGGTTAAAAGAAGACCTTACGGCTTCTATAGTAAGTTGTAACAGCTCAAAACAGCAAGTAGCTGTAATTTTAAAAGATGCAGTTGGAACTCAAAGTATTGCAGAGTTTGCCAACAAGTGCGAGGACATTTCCTCAAACGACAATCAATTCGTACAAGATCCAAGTGCGCCATTTAACGGCGACTGTACAAACCCAGCCCACTCATCAAACCCGATCTGTGTGCAATGTCGACTTGACCCAAGTGCACAGCAATGCGCAGGCATCAACCTTGGGGGTACTCCCACTCAAGCAAGTAACAATCGTAATGGCGCTATTGTGGAAGAAGAGTCAGGCGATGATGATTTAATGGGTTTTAACAGCCTTGGTACTTCTAGTGCCTCTGATGACAACCCAGGTGTTGGAGATCCACAAGCCATCGCTCCAAATGGTAATCAAGGCTTAGCCTCAAGTGGAGCCGGAGGTGGCGGAGGCGGTGGCCTTGGCCAAGACAACATTCAGGCTTTAGGAACAGATCCAGCCTCTCAAGGCGGAGGAGCTGGTAAGGGATACGACACCAATATTTTAGGTAATGCCTCAGGAGGTGGTGGTTACACCACAAGCTCTATGGGCTATAAAAATGGAGGCGGCTACAGTGGCGGACGCATTACTACAGATATTTATGAAAACACACCTCCCACAGGAATTATTAAAGATGGTTTTGATTTAAAAGAATACCTGCCAGGAGGAAAGGCTTTTAAGAAAAAATCACGACTGCCATCCGGCTATATTCAGCTACCAGACGGGGAAGTGATAGGGCCTAAGCACGGCAATATTTTTCAGATGATGCATGAAAGGTACGCTTACTATGAATCGCTTGGTAAGTTTTGGCCTGCCAATTACAGTAAGGAAAAAATCGAGTGTATTAAAAAATCAGGCATTATGAACAACCCTCCATACTCAAATCAGTGGACGGGTGATAATTTACACAAATTTACACCACCTCCTAATCCACCAGAGTGCCGTCACTTTGCTGATCATGATCCAAATAAGCCTGATCCCACACAAATATATTTAAAGGCTCAAGCTAAAAATGAAAACAAAGCAAGAACACCTCAAAGTATTGTGTCTAGTTATAAAAACAAAAGCTTACATGAGATTTATCACGCTCTAACAAGAAAAAAGGGTGATTTTAGTAAGGCTCAATATAACGCTCTATACAGGCTTTATAAGACAAAATATGCAGAATATAATAAACAACAAGGTAAGTAGTCATGCAAAGTTTAGTGGGGCTGATTTTTATACTATCAGGGGCATTGTATGCTCAAAACATTGAATTTAAGGGAGTGGTACAAAAAGAAGGCTCCTTTAATATAAAAGATTATAAAGAAGTGAATCTTGTAGCTGTTGAAAATGATCAAAAACATCAAGTAATAAAAAATGCTGTTGAAAAATCACTTAAGCTTGTAAATGTAAAAGTAAATCCTAAATCAATGGTTTTAGTATCTATACATGTAAAAGAAGAGTCTCTTCAAAGTGAGCAGGGTGAATATGACCTCGTTCCATTTATAACAATCAAGGCGATAGATATAAAAAACCCGACAAAGACATTTAAGGGTGTTTATAAAATATTAAAAACATCAGATAGAAATGCCCATAAGTTTCATGGCATACTGGGAGCCCAGGAGTTGTTACTGGGTGATAAGTCAAAAAAACCTTTTGTGCGGACCATTGAGTATGAAAAAAAGATTGTAAGGCAATTAGCGAATTATTATAGAAATAAGTAGGACCATAAAATATTTAGAAGATTCTATAGAGGTATATAAATCTAGCAAAGTGTTAAATTTATATGAGAAATTCTATCAACATAGCAGACATTAGCATCTATAATAATATAATTAACTGATATAATGCTTAGTCTTTATAGAAATAAACATAAGCTACGTGTATTTTAATAGGTCTATTTAATCATGATTTTAGATATACCCTTACCCGGACATGATTGTTTAAGGGATGAAACATAATATTTGGTTGATTTTTGCTGGGTTTCTTGGGTTAATGTGTTTATGGCACTTGATTATTGGGTAGAATTTTTTGATGACTTACAAAACGTAAAAGGCCGGTCTAAAAATACGGTTCAGGCTTATAGGCGTGATTTGGAACTTTATGAAGAGTTTAAAAACCGTCATAAAGACATTAGCTTTATTTTTGAGTTTTTAAAAAAGCACAATTTAAGCACAAGATCACAAGCTCGAGTCATTAGTAGTGTCAGAACTTACTTAAAATTTTTAGAATCTAAAGGGGAAAAAGTCGATGACTTAAGGCAGCTCAAGCCTCCGAAAGTTAAAGTCAATCTTCCGAAAGTAGTAAGTCTTACAGAGTACAGAAAGCTTCATCAAGCCTGTGTTGTGGAAAATAAATATAAGGCCGCCAGAAATCAACTCACCTTACTTTTGCTATTCGGTCTTGGGGTTAGGGTCACAGAACTTGTGGGCTTAAACTTGACTGACTTTAATGAGACCGACGCTTGGTTAAAAGTTTTGGGTAAGGGCGGTAAAGAAAGACTGATTCCTTTAACGGATAACTTACTCAATGAACTCAACGCCTATTTACAAACCGCCCGCCCTGAACTGGCCGGTGAAAATGAAAAAAGCATTCTTGTAAATGACCGTGGAAAAAGACCAAGTAGGGTCGATGTCTGGCGCTGGCTGTCGGCATGGTCTGCCAGTGCTGGATTTGAGGACACCATTAACCCTCACAGGTTTCGTCATGGTTGTGCGACAGCATTGCTGGAAGGTGGGGCCGATCTTAGGTCTATTCAAATGCTTTTAGGTCATAGTAGCCTTCAAACCACTCAAATTTATACATCAGTATCAACTAAGGCTTTAAAAAAACAGGTCAACTCTCATCATCCTTTAGGTTCAGGTAAAAAAACTGATTAATTTATTTGTATGTATTCCATTAACAGATGAGAACTGCCTTTAAATACAAGAGAGTAAGATTTTATAACTAGCTTTATTCGAAAGCCGAACCCAAAAAACAAGACTCGAATCATTTTGTAGTAAAAGTTTGATGAAATCAGTTTTTATGACTTGGCACTGTTTGCATAAACGCCTTGGTATGAAAATCTATACTTTATGCAAACAAGGGTTTGAGTTAAAACCCATCGAAGTAGAAATCAGTTTTATGCCCGGGGTGCCTAAGTTTCAATTTTTAGGACAACCGGACACCATGATTAAAGAGAGCGAGCTACGCATTCGCTCGGCTTTAAAGCATCAAGGCTTTGAGCTTCCTCGAGGGCAACAAGTCATTGTGAATTTAAAGCCTGCTCATTTGAAAAAACAAAGCCGAGGCGTGGATCTAGCTGGGGCTTGTGCTTACTTATGGAAGAGCGCTCAAGTGCCAATGAGTCCCGAGCTCAATGAGGCTGTTTTTATTTATGGTGAGCTGGGGCTGGATGGCAAAGTGCAAATGCCTGATGACCTTGAGTCTTTATTTAATGATGATCCAAATCTTAAACTGATTTCTGGTTATCCCAGCCCTGACAAGCCTCTTTATCAAAATATCTACGCAATGACAGAATTAAAAGACCTGCAGAATATGCAGTTTTTTCCAGCCAACATTACCGAGTACAAGTACGAAAGGCCAAAGCTTGAATCAGACATTTTAGTTTGTGACAAACAAGCCAAGCTTTTAAGTGTGATGGCCACAGGAGAGCATCACACTATGCTGGCTGGCCCCAGCGGCAGTGGCAAGACCACACTGGCGCAATTAATTTATAAGCTTTTAAAAGATCCTCATCAAAATCAATTTCGTCTCTCACAACAAATCCATAATGTGATGGGATACAACTTAAACTGGCGCCCCATAGTGTGTCCCCATCATACCACTACACCGATTGCACTGATCGGTGGCGGGGCGCCAATTTTTCCAGGTGAGATAACCCGCGCCCACTCAGGACTGCTTGTGTTAGATGAGTTTTTGGAGTTTCACCCTAAAGTGCAAGAGGCCTTACGAGAGCCCATTGAAACCGGTGAGATTATGATCTCACGAAGGGGAGATCGAAGGTCGCTACCGGCCAATTTTATGTTAGTGGCCACTACCAACCTTTGCCCCTGTGGCGACTATACACCCAAAAAAATAATGAACTGCCGGTTTAGCTTACAAAAGTGCAAAAGCTATATGGATAAACTCAGCGGGCCGATATTAGACCGGTTTGAAGTGATGGCTTTTAGCAATGAATGGCGGGGAGACAAAAAACACAGCATTGATTCTATTTTCAAAAAAGTCGTTCAAGCTCAAGCCTTTGCCAAAAAATTAAGAGGTCAGGTCGAGCCCAACTCAAAAATTAAATATCAACATATTGAGAACAGTTTAGATGACTTTACTAAAACTAATATAATGCCTGAAACGGGAAGCTCTCACAGAAGGAAAATTGCTCTTTTAAAGGTAGCAAGAACCATTGCCGACTTAGATGCCAGTGAAAAAATCAAACCCCATCATCTTCAGCAAGCGGCCGATTTATCCATTACACCATTTGAAAAGCTCAAACTAGGTATGAATTGAAAATACGAGTGATTTTTTTATGCAATGCTCAAGCTTTCAGCATATTTTTGATCATTTCCCCTCACTTAAGAGAAATAACTTGAACTTTAGGGCCTATTTTGATTTTATGACGCCCTGACTAGGGGTGGTGTGGCCGAGCGGCTAGGCAGTGGACTGCAAATCCATCTACGGGGATTCGAATTCCTCCACCACCTCCAACTTTCGCCATCTAAAGACAAATCTCAACCACTATAAATTCATTACGACGTAAATTAAAATTTTGCACCTAAACAATTTTAGCGAAAGTTATCCCACCGAAGCTTCAGCGAAGGCGGAACCCACACCTCAAAAAGCTTTAAAACTAAAAAACTTTACCCCTGTAAATTAACAATTTTTAAACCTCTTCCTGCAAACACATAATTATATAAATGGCCCCCCTAACAAAATTCTAAATTTACCTAGACTTAAGAATTAAACCAATTCTATGTAAACTCCCAACAAACTATAAATTTATCTTATACAAAAAATAAAGATAAATTCTGAATCGAATTAAACTTACATAGAAAAAAAGTATGTGTAGGAATCTTGACATAATCTAATGAATACATAAATTCTTTTTAGAGCAAAGTTATGTAGCTTCTTTTTTGTAAATTAAAAGGAGGTGCCTAATGAAGGTCTATAGATCCATGTTTCTTATCGAGTAAAATAATATTTATCTCCATCAACTTTTAACAACCACTAAAAAAAAGGGAGGTAGATATGGGTTTCACTCATCAATCCTTTAAGAACTTTGAGCCAAATCAAGAATTAAAAAAGTTTTCAAAAAACCTGATTCAACAATTAGAAATGAAAGCCCCCAGTGATTCATTTCTAGATATGGGAGTTGAAAGCGGAAAAGGCCTATTTAAGGTAAGCCTTAAGGTCGTATCGGAAGTTGGTGTATTTTTAACTGAGTCACTGAGCACATGTCCATTAGAAGCTTTGAATAAAGCTAATTTTGATATGTGTGAAAAAATCAATCAATGGAAAAAAACTCGGTTTTTAAAAGCATCGTAAATGTTGTCATCAAAGGAGGTTCCCCCATGGCAAACGCAGTAAGTTTTATATTTAAAAACATAGATTCAAAAATATTAAAAAAATCAGAGCCCTTTCAAGAGTATTTCGAAAAAATGACTCTTGAGTTAAAAGATCTTGTGGGGCCTGATGCAGACCTAGACGTCAAATTGGATAGGGACGGACCCTATTTCAATGTAAGTCTAAGGGTGATAGGAACTGATAAGCCCATTTATGTACAAAAAAAAGCAAGGCTTGCATTATCAGCACTTAAAAAGTGCAAAAATGTAGCCTTTAGAAAAGTTAAAAAAGAGATCAGCAAAAAACACAATCACTATCACTTTATTCCCAAACAAAGAACTGTGTAAACCTCAAAAAGCAGCAGCTAGCACTGCTGCTTTTTGATACATGTCTTATACTGATTCAAATTAAAGAAAATTTGTGATTCTCCAGCGAAAATGTCCCTCTAATTTGCCAGCGATTTTGTCCCTTTTGTATATATCGTCTTAAGCAGC
>JAKUPT010000111.1 GCA_022450595.1 Bdellovibrionales bacterium | reverse complement strand
GCCGCTATGATTAAAGAGCCAGCATCACTTAAATTATGAATGGCATCGGCAATCAAAGCCAGACTGCCGGACAATAGGCCTCCAATAATTTGAACCACAGTGAGGGTGACATTAATCACCACAGCCCATATTAATTTTTTGCCATGCAAATCATGATGGTGATGATGATGACCGTGACTGTGGTTGTGCCCCATAATTTATTCCTTCAATATAAATACTTCTGTTTGAGCATAAATGAAAAAAAGTATTTATTGAAGTGCATGTAGCTGTTTATGGAATTTAATTTGGCAACTCGGGCATTCTTTTTGTTCTTCCACCTGACGATCAACAAAGTTTGTCACGTGGGTGAACTCAAATTCACTGCCACAAAGATCACAACAGCTGTATTGTTCTATTTTTTCTTGTTGTGGGTCCAAGAATTCAAATTCAAAAATAACTTGGGGCTCGTTATCGTCTTTAATCTTGTTATCCATTGTGCTTCTCCTCGTCCATGAGTTTTAGGCAAATTCCTTTTGCCACATCTATTTCTTCGTAAAATGGCTGTCTCAACTTGAGAAAACTTAGAAAAAAAATAAATTTTTCATCTTTAGTCGGGGCTTAGGTGGGTTATTAACTTATGCGTTGCGGTAATTATTATGACACTCTTCGAATTCACTAACCAAAAGTCTGTGATTTTAATATGGTAGGGCCTATGTCTCAGCAAGCAAATTACCTTAAATACACCGCCGAAGTCTTAGGTGTTAAGTACATGGCTTCTAACAAACCTAACTTAGATAACAAGGTCACTATTGTGTTTGATAAAAACCTAAGTGTGCAAGAACAGCTTGTGTTTACTAAGATCGTTGATGCCATTGGTTTAAAAGATTTCAACTCGCAAGTACTTCTTCCTGAGCAGTCTGTCAGTGAGGTGATAAACAGCTTAAATTCTAAAAAGATCATTTGTTTTTTTAAAGACTCTTTGCACTCCCATGGTGTGGAGGAAGAGGACGAAAAAAAGATATTGTTCACTCACTCCATAGAGGATTTGGTGGGAGCTAATACAGATAAAAATTTACTTGAGCGAAAAAAACAAACTTGGACACTGTTAAAATCATTTTAAGGATTAAGTGATATGAAATTATTTTTATTAACATTTTTATTTCTATTTAGCTTTAAAGCTTATTCTGAGTGTACTGTTCAAGCACCCATTGATGGAGCCATTGGCCCTGCCTCTATGGACATTCTTGAGCGCTCTTTAAGCAAAGCAAAAAATAACAACTGTAAAAGTCTTCTTTTATTAGTAAACACCCCGGGCGGCAGCTTAGCCTCCACTCGAAAAATTGTAGAAGAGATTCTTGCAGCCCCCATACCGGTGATGTGTTTTGTTTATCCCAAAGGCGGACATGCCGGAAGTGCTGGCGCCATTATTTTACAAGCCTGTCATGTCAGTGGGGCCACACGGGCCACTAATATAGGAGCCGCCACCCCCATCATTGCCACCGGACAAGAGATGCCTAAAGACTTAAGAAACAAAATGATCAACGACACCACAAGTTGGCTTGAAGGGCTTGCAAGACTTAGAGGACGAGACATTCAGTTTGCAAAAGACATTGTGACCGATGCAAAAGCGGTTAGTAGTACTGAGGCTTTAGAAATTGGAGCCATTGATTTACTGGCTGAAGATGTGCCAAGTTTTTTAGATCAAGCTAAAGGCAAAGAAGTTCTCATTGGAGAGAGTGAAAAACAAGCTGTTGAAATTGGCCCTGTTGTTATATTTGAAAAAGACTTAAGACACAAAATCCTCTCGCTTGTGGCAAACCCTGAGTGGTCTTACTTGATCTTTATGGGAAGCCTCGGGCTTTTGTATTTTGAAATCACTCACCCAGGAACCATTGCACCCGGTGTGATCGGTGGAGTGGGGCTTGTGATTTCTCTAATTAGCATGCAGCAAATGAACGTTGAGTGGGGCGGACTGGCCTTAATCGTGTTAGGACTTGTGTTTTTTATCTTAGAGGCCTTTGTACCAAGCTTTGGCATTTTAGGAGTCGGGGGTGTGATCTCCTTTTTTATTGGAAGTGTGTTTTTATATGATCCTGAAAAAACTGGGGGGTACAGTTTGCCAATGGATGTGATTTTACCAACAACTATTTTATTAAGCCTTCTTGTGTTTGGCGTGGCCTACTTGGCTTACAGCACAAGAAAAATTAAAACCCTTGGCGGTGATGAAGATTGGACCAATGAAGAAGCCGTAGTATCAAAGCTTAAAAACCCTCAAGAGGGCCAAGTCCATATCAAAGGCGAAATCTGGGGATTTGAATCGGAGGTGCCTGTTGAGTTGGAACAAAAGGTGATCGTCGTAAAGCGCCAAGGACTTAAACTTAAAGTTAAACCTAAATCATAAGGAGTTATTAAAATGACAGGAACTATGTTTTTAATTGTGGCAGCAATTTTTATTGTGGCCATGTCGGTAAAGATTCTACCCGAATGGGATAGAGGTGTCGTGTTACGATTTGGTCGCTTTGTAGGAGTTAGAGGGCCCGGTCTTATCATCTTGGTGCCCTTTGTGGAGAAATTGGTCCGTGTGGACACCCGTATTGTGACCATGGACATTCAACCACAAGAAATCATCACTAGAGACAACGTCAGCATGAAGGTGAACGCGGTGATCTACTTTAAGGTGATGGACCCAAAATCTGCCATCACTCAGATTGAAAACTACTACTTTGCCACAAGTCAGCTGTCTCAGACCACACTTCGTTCTGTGCTTGGTCAGTATGAGATGGATGATCTGTTGAGTAACAGAGATAAAATCAACTCCACTCTACAAAATATTCTAGATGAAGCCACTGAAGCTTGGGGTATTAAAATTAGTGCCGTTGAGGTGAAGCAGATCGATTTACCGGCTGAAATGCAAAGAGCCATGGCTCGACAAGCCGAAGCTGAAAGGGAAAAGCGTGCGAAGTTGATCTCTGCTGACGCGGAGCTTCAAAGAGCGGAGAAGCTAAGAGATGCCAGTAATATGTTATCTCAGTCGCCATCTGCCATTTCTTTAGCTTATTTACAGACTATGAGTGAAATCAGTTCAGAGACCACACAAACTATTGTTTTCCCTCTGCCACTAGATATGATAAAGCCATTCATACAAGCGCAAGCAAAAGAAGCAGCTCAAAAAGACAGCTAAGTCTTTAAGTTTCGGCAACATCGTACTCATAAAAACGAGTGAAAAGGATTTCATTCACAGGGAGTTTACTGTTGTTAAAGGTGTTATTGGGAATTTTAGCCTGTAGTGCTCAGCTTCAGGCTAAAGACATTGTAAAGGTGAAGGTGGGACGCATGAACCACCTTCAAGTGCTGTCAAAAGACTTAAAGCTTCTGGCCAATGGCAAATCGGAGCTGAGTTCTGATCAGGCCGACATTCGTTTTGATCATAAACAGAACAAGTGGCTGATTGCCGCCAACGACACCAACAAATCCCTTGAAACCAAAAGTATCTATATATCTGCCTCACAATCCATTGATTCATCCGTAGGCGCTCATTTGCCCGGTAAACTGAGCTTGCACGCCAGATCTAATAAATCCTATTTTGATCTCGTAGCTCATTTAGATATGGAAAATTATCTTAAAGGGGTGCTGCCCTCAGAGATGCCAGCCAGTTGGCCACTTGAGGCTTTAAAAGCTCAGGCCATTGCGGCAAGAACCTATGCCCTTAAACGCTTAGAGGACCGAAAAGGCGCCTATGCCGTTAAAAACAATATATATGACCAAGTCTATGATCTTAAAAACTTTAAAATTTTAAGACCTGTCCACAAAAGAAAAGTGCTCAGAGCCATTAGAGAGACCGCAGGCCAGGTATTGGTAGACCCAGAAAGTAAAGAGCTGATCACGGCTTACTATCATGCCGATTGTGGTGGCAGCACCGAAAAGCCTTTTTATGTATGGGGCGATCATGAAGCTTTCTCTGTCACCACGGATAAAAGTTGCCCATTAAGCCCACATGCTAATTGGGAGCTTGAGATCACCAAAAAGCACATTCAGCCACTGGCGGATCACTTTGGATTTCAAGTGGATCAGGTCAAAGACTTAAGGGCTTACAAAAGAACCTCTTCAGGCCGGGTGCTACAAGTGGTGTTTGAGCTGGATAATGACAAACACGTGTATGTGAACTCGAATGACTTTAGACGACTGATTGGTTTTAAGACCGTGAAAAGTACAAAGTTTTTAATTTATAAAAAACAAGAAAGCTCTCCAAAGCTCATCAGTTGGGCCAAAAACTTATTTATGAGCGAGGCCCAGGCCGCAGAAAATAATTCTGAAAAAAAAGGTCATTACCTTCTCACCGGACAAGGTCACGGTCATGGTGTGGGCTTATGTCAGTGGGGCAGTAAGTATAAGGCCTCAAAAGGTATGAAATATAAAGACATCATAAATCACTACTACTCACATGCAGAGATCTATAAGCGAAAATAACTCCTACGGTACTGTTTCAAAATGAAACATATCAAAGTGTCATAATATAATGTTATTTAAATAATGGCTGGTATTAAAGAAGACTTTATATATTAGATAGGCTAAAGAGATTCTTTGAAGCTACTAAAGAGTAGTTATGCTTTTAAAATAAATCAGGCGATAACAGCCATTGCAACGCGTACGACAAAAAAGCTTATGGCAAAAATTGTTACGATGTGACCAACATTTATAGTCATTTTACCTCCCAGATATTATTCTTATCGACAGTAAACAAGCAAACTTTAGGATTGAGCTTAAAAAAGTTCAAAAATTCTGAAAACTTGGGCCATTTTGTATATTCAGCTAACAGGGTCTTGTCATTGGAATGATGTTTGTAAGTGTTTAATATGACTTTTGAAGCCCAAAACTGACAAGAATTGTCGCTGTTGGGCAACTTTGACAGCTTCTAGGAGTGTCAAAAGTTTTGACAAAATTAAATATTCCTTAAAAAAATCAATACTTTAAAAAATTGTAATAATTACGGCATAAGCTTGGCATCTATATAAGAGTGTAAGAAAAGCATATTAGGGGAGGAAACTATTATGTTGGCACTAAACTTATATAAAAGAATAGCGATGGTAGCAATGCTTGCTGTATTTGCCATTGGCTGTGCTGAAGAAAAATCAGCACCACCAGTTGTAGAACCACAAGTGCCAGGACCATATGTAGCGCCAGGCAGTAGCACTGGGGATTATCCAGACTCATCATTTGAGTATGGAGCAACTACAAACTTTGTGATTGAAGGGAATAATATTTCTGATAAGGCTCTGACGCTTTCAAGGTACGCTGGGGATTATAGAAGTAACCCAAGAGACGTTCAAATCAACGTGAACCTTGTAAAAAGAGGAGATGGTTTTGGTGGACGCATTCAGATTGCTTATTATGATGAGTCAAGCAGTAGTTATCAACAAGGTTATAAGTTTCATAAAGGTGTATTTGTAAACGGTGACGATGCTTACTTTTATAATAAGTCTAAGACGACTTCTGCGAAGTACAACCGTTGGTTTACTAAAGATGGAAAGATTGTGTTTCACGGATTTTTTCAAGATTTAAACGGTCCTATTATATTAGTGATCGACGATGTAGAAAGCACTGGTGATGGACAAGCGCCATCAAAAGCAAGTGGTTCTATATGGTTTAAAAACTTCTCACAAGGACCATACACAGCTCCACATTCACCCACTCACTGTTGGTTGATCTCTTTAGGTCCTTACGACTGTAGAGCATGGAAAAGTGGAGAAGGTGTTGATACGACAAGAGCGATTTACCCAGATCAAGGTTACGAAAAATTAGGAACTTTCTCTGGATTAGATATTAAAAAAGCATTTAATACAGATTTAACAGATATTTTATAAAGAAAAGGGGAATAGAAAATGAAAACACAAATGAAAAAAACTAAGATACTGATGACTGTCATGGCTGTAGCAGTCTCACTTATGATGACAGCCTGTTCGAGCGACAAAAGCTCATCAGGACCCGTCGGTGGCGGCGTTATCGGTCCTCATGACTGCGTCGGTTGCCCAGGCTACAACCAATCTAACCTTTATGCTGAAGCCTTTGGTGAAAACAACAATGGCGGCAAAGAGATGGGTTTAACCATTTATAAAAACGGCAACGGTATTGGTGCTGAAGGTTACATGTTAATCCGAAACGATATAGGCAGCATGTGTCGACTTTTAAATGGTGAGTATGATGTTGTGACTGTTCGTCCTGGTCAATACGACCCTGCAAGTGATCAAATCTTTAATATGGAACTTGCATTGCGACATATCTCTTTAGCAGAAGAGATCATTGTAAGAGTTGAGTATATGAGCCGTGTTCGTCCAACAACTGGTGGATACCATAAAGCTCCTAATGGTGTAGAGTATCCATTTGGTTTAAGAACTAAACTTCAAGTATTAGATGTTGTGTCCGGTGATGCTCGTCGTGATCAAGACTGTCGTGAGTACTTAAACTATGGCACAATCCCAATAGAATTTTCACCACCGCAAACGACTTACTAAGGAATTGATGATGCAAAAAGGACTACTCACAGTTTTACTACTAGCCTTAATAAACATTGGCTGTTCCAACCACAGAACCAGTGTTGAGACTCAGGTCACAGGCTCCGAGCTTGAAGAGATGCTCAACACTGTGGTTGCTGGTGGAGCGACAAGCCAATCAGGCAGTGGTTCTGTTTTTAAAGACGAGTATGCCACAATTTTTATGTCAACCTCTGAAGACCCATCATTTGGATCACCTTACAGTGTGTTGTCATTTTACAATCTATCAGACCTTGGTTTTTCAGCCACATTTGATCAACTCACAAACGCTAGAGTGTTTTTAGCCGAGCTTGATTTAGCTGGTGAGCGCAGGCGAGCAGAACTGGCTGTAGCCATTCAAACTCAAGCTGACGGAAGCTTTCAAACCAAAAGGCTTTCTCAAGTGAGTGAAGTTGAAATTAAAGACAACAGTTGGGAAGTGACCGTATCAGATGGTCAAATCCAATTAACTTTAGTCAGCTACAACCTGCAATTTCAATCCACACAGCTGGATAGCTTTATCAAAGTGGATGTTTACAGAGATGGCCAGTACATTGGTAAATTTCCAACTCTTGCCGGCTTTTTTAAGTAATTATATTTGATCTGATTATTTCAATAATATCTTTTTAAGGTTACAGGACTTTTTCAACTTATTGGTGATTTTATCAATTGGATTTAAGAGTTAGTAGAGCTAAATCTATTGTTGAGATTATAGGCCAGCTCCTAATCCTAATTACCTATAGAGGATAGTCTCTGTAATGAATCAAGTAGAAGCCAGTTTTTCGTTCACAAGCTTATTAACCGATACACCTTTTTCCTGAGCCTCTAATGCTAACCTTCTATGTAAGTCCTGGGTTGTTCTCACAACAAATTTACCACTAAATTTTTTAAGACTTATAGGCTCTGGAATAGGCTCACCAGTTTCATTTAATTCTTTTAAAATATCTAAAGCTATAGCTTTTCCTTCATTTAAGGCTTTTTCATGAGTAGAGCCGTGACATAAAGCAGAGGGAAGTTCTGCGATAGAGCAAACATAAACACCATCTTCCTCAGACCAATCCACTCTATA
>JAKUPT010000110.1 GCA_022450595.1 Bdellovibrionales bacterium | reverse complement strand
TATATTTTGTTGTTCTGATCAAACACAATGCGCGCCCCAAAGTGCTGCCCTTTAGAGCTCAGAGCTTGAGCTGTAAAAATCTCTTTTATCTCTGTGAGCTTGTTATTTTTTAAAGTTCCATACGCGAGTGCAGTTGTATGTTCATCATTTACTTGTTTTGCATAGGTGAAGTATATTTTTTTATTCGTGGAAAACTCAGGGTGAGTTTTAATGTCTAAAAGTCCACCTTGGCCTTTTTGTGCAACCATAGCTGGCTTAGCTAGGGTTATGTGCTTTTTAGTTTTAAAATCATATAATTTAATAACTCCGGATTTTTCTGTATAAATCACTTTATCATTGTCGATAAAATCAAAGCCCCAAATAGTGTCTTTAGTTTTAAATATCAATTTATGAGAAGCAGCTTGGCTAGAAACGCTTATTGTAAGTAATGTTAAAATTAAAAGCTTTAGCATTGGATCTCCATTTATTTTATTTGCCACTATCTTATATTTTTGTGGGAATATTTCAAGCCAATCTTATTAAGTTAGACAAAATTTAACTTTACAAATTGGACTTGTGTGAAAAGAAATTAATACATAAGCTTCTTATGTATATGGAAAATAAATGTCTCGCAGAAACAATGATCAACATATTACCTCCGACCATGGGCTGGTTGCGGCAAAAAGTGAGTGAAAACTCAGAGCCTGAACTCACTTTGCCACAATTTAGAATATTGGCAAACATTGACAGTGGTTTAACCACGGTTACTCTAATAGCCAAACATCAAGGAGTGACTCAACCTGCTATGTCTCAAATGGTTGAAAACTTGATAAACAAAAAGCTTATTATAAAAAAAATCAATCCCAATGATAAAAGGCAAAGCTTATTGAGGCTTTCAAAAAAAGGTCAGTCTTGGCTGAATCAAATCATTGCGGCGGTTAAAACCGATGTGGCTCAACAGTTTTCTGGATTAAGTAAACTTCAGCAAAAAAAAATTAAAGAGGCTCTGATATTATTGAATACTCACCTAGGAGAAAACCCGTGCGATCGATTGTCTTAATTCTAATTATGTGTTTCACATATTATAGTCATGCAGCTATTAGTTTCAATGACTTGTATCTAAAATCTCTTAGTAACAATGAGTTGATTAAATCTAAAAAAGCGGAATTGAATAATGCCAAAATAAACAAATCAATGGCTTGGTCCAGTTTAGCTCCAACTGTGAGTGCAAATTATGTTCATACCAAGCAACAAATTCCAGACTCAGTCAAAGCTTCGGGTTTGTCTATTCGTGAAGACCAAATCACTTCTGCTCTGAACGTGCAACAGCCTCTTTTTCAAGGTGGTGGTGAATACTATGGCTTAAAAGCGGCGTCTGTGGATATTAATAGAGCGCAATCTGAGCTAGAAGAGCAGAAAAGGCAAATCTACATACAGCTTACAGAGTTGTTTTACAATTACTTAGCTCTTGTGAGTGACAATAAAAATAACGAAAAGCTTATCAACTCTGTTGCAAGACGAGTGAATGAGCTCAAGCAACGTGCTCGTGTGGGAAGGTCAAATCCTGCAGATCTTTTATCAGCACAAGCTCAGTTGTCACAGCTAAAGGCCAATTTAAATTTATCTCAAGCTCAAGCCGAAAACCTAAAACACTCTTTGTATGAAATCACCGGTGAGGAAATCACAGGTCAACTGATCGATAAGCTCAACACTCCAAAACAATTACCAAGTCTTGGTGTTTGGATGGAGAAGTTGCAACAAAGATCTGACATAGTGACACAAAAACAGATATTAAAGATCTCAGAATTACAAAAAAATATCACTCAAACACAGCACATGCCAAAACTTAGTGTAGATGGAATTTATTATTTTGAACGCACGGGTAATTTTTTTGAAAGTGATTGGAGTGTCAGCTTAAATCTAACACTGCCCATATTTGAAGGAGGGCAAACTTACTTTGAAAGCAAGAAAAACACGCAACAAATTTTAATTCAAAAGTTGAATTTAACAAATTTATCGCGTCGATCAGAAATTCAACTCAAAAATCAATTCAAACTCACTCAAGCACTCTTTGAACAAGTAAAACAGTATAAATCCACTCTAGAAATCTCACAAAAGGCCTACAATCAGCAAATGCGCGATTATAGGTCAGGTTTGATTTCATATCTGGAAGCCTCTCAGGCCGAGAGAGATTACTTTGAGATTTTAAAAACAGCCGATAGACAAGAGTACGAGCTCAAAAAGCAGTGGCTTAAACTTAAAGCTCAAGCAGGAGACCTAAAATGAATTTATCAGCTCTTTCAATTAAAAACCCGGTTTTTGCCTGGATGCTTATGTTTGCTCTGTTATTTTTTGGAGCTCTTTCTTATCGTCAAATGGGAATTAGTCAAAACCCCGATGTAGACTTTCCCTATGTGAACGTGGGTGTTGACTATGAAGGAGCCGCTCCCGAGGTGATGGAAAAAGATGTGGTCGATCCCATAGAGGGAGTGCTTGTTTCTGTTGAGGGAATAAAAAAAATATCATCGTCCGCACGCACAGGCAGTGCCAATATTTCCGTTGAATTTGAGTTAGACAAAGATATTGATGTGGCCGTCCAAGAAGTTCAAACCGCAGTGGCAAGAGCAAGACGAAACTTACCAGATGATGTTGAGCCTCCTATTGTGACAAAGAGCAATCCCGAAGACCGTCCCATTATGTGGTTGGCAGTTAGGTCTTCTGAGATTTCTAGGCAAGAGCTAATGCATTTAGTAAAAACTCGCATTGCTGACCAGTTCACCACACTGTCTGGGGTTTCCTAGGTCACACTGGGGGGCTACATTGAGCCTGCTTTAAATGTGAAAGTTTCAAGTCAAAAGCTTCAAGAGTATGCCTTAACGGCTGGTGACATTGTTAATACTATTAGGACCGAACACGTCGAGCTTCCGGCAGGAAGGGTAGAGACCTCAGAGGTTGAAAAAATCTTGCGCATGCAAGGTGAAGCTATGAGTGTTGAGGAGTTTCGTGAAATACAAATTAAAAAGCGTGGAGGTGGGGCTAACTATGTTCCACTAAAGCTCAGTGAAGTGGCTGACATTGATGAGGGGTTGGAAGATGTGCGCAGAATCAGCCGGGTCATGGGGAGTAACTCCGTGGGGCTTGGTATTAGAAAGCAAAGAGGCGCCAACACTGTTGAGGTCGGAAACCTAGTTAAGTCAAAGGCTGAAATAGTGAGAGAAATGCTTCCTGAAGGTGTAGAGCTATCAGTGAATTTTGATTCAACACCTTATATTGAAGACTCTGTTGATGAACTCATTTTTACTCTCATACTCGCCGCACTTTTAACGGCTTTTGTTTGCTGGACCTTTTTAGGGAATTTGTCATCGACTTTAAATATAGTTTTGGCTATACCCACATCTATTGTTGGCACCTTTATCATCATCAATGCGATGGGTTTTACTTTAAACTCATTCACTCTCCTGGGTCTGACTCTCGCAATAGGTATTGTTGTGGATGATGCCATTATTGTGCTTGAAAACATTATGCGCCATAGAGAAATGGGCAAGGACAAAAAACAGGCCGCACTTGATGGAAGTAAAGAGATTCTTTTTGCTGTGATTGCCACAACAGCGGCGCTGGTTGCGATCTTTTTACCTGTGACCTTTATGCAAGGTATTATAGGAAAGTTCTTTTTTGAATTTGCAGCAACCATATGTGTGGCGGTGAGTTTATCTTCTGTAGAAGCATTAACACTGACTCCAATGCGTTGTTCAAAATTTTTAGGTACAAAAAATCGATCTACAAAGCTGGGTTTTTTATTTGATAAAACCTTAGATATCGCAAAAGCTTTTTATGAAAAGCTTTTGATTAAGGCTTTAAATCATAGGTTAAAAATCATTTTTACTAGTATTGTGATCTTTGCGATTTCATTAATTTTAATTACTAAGATTCAAAAAGAATTTGCACCCAGCCAAGATGAGTCCAGGTTGTTTATTCAATATCAAACGCCCATTGAATCTTCTATGCAGTTTACAGACAAAAAAATGCAAATTATAGAAGACATCATTATGGCTAAAGACTACACCTTAAGATACTTTGTCGCCATTGGTGGCTTTGGCGGAGGGCAGTCCAATGTGGCTTTTATGTTTTTAACTCTTAAAGACTTAAAAGACCGTCCTATAAATCCTGAAACAAAAAATTACTTCACTCAAGATGAAATTGCGAAAGACATTCGTGAGAGCTTAAAAGATATTAAAGACGTAAGAACCTTTGTGAGGGCCTCATCTAGCTCAGTGATTGGTGGGGGACGCGGCTTTCAGGTAGAGTTCTCAGTGAGGGGTCCTGAGTGGGCTAAGCTGTTGGAGTTTTCTGAGCAAATAGAAAATAAAATGCGTGACTCAGAAGTGTTTAACGATGTGAACCGAGGTCGAGTGGAAGCAGCTCCAGAGCTTTGGATCACCCCAGATAGATTGAGGGCTAAGCAACTTGGTGTGTCTGTTTCTGACATTGCAGAAACTGTTCGAGTTTTGTATGGAGGCTTCCCTGCTGCTCTATACTCAAAAGGAGGGCAGCGATATGACGTCCGAGTTCAGCTTCAAGACAGTGAACGGGATAACCTTAATTCGCTCTCACAACTTTATGTTCGAAACAACCGAGGGGAGCTCATTCAATTAAGCAAAGTCACAAAAGTAGAAGAAAAGTACTCAACCCCAACAATCACTAGGGAAGATCGTGTTAGAAGTATTGCTGTTTCTGCCAACCCTGGAGAGGGCTACTCACAGGTTCAAGCCTTAGAAGAGGCTGAAAAGATTGCAGGTCAGATACTGCCAAAGGGATATTACATTGTCACCTCGGGTGCGAGCCAAACCATGCAAGAGTCCTTTCAAAGTTTGTTAATAACTATGATTTTAGGAATCATTGTGGCTTATATGGTATTGGGCTCTCAGTTTAATAGCTTTTTAGACCCATTTATAGTGTTACTCGCCCTTCCTTTTGCTTTGTCGGGAGCACTTGTTGCTTTGTATATTTCAGGGCAAACTTTAAATGTCTACAGCATGATTGGAATGATTCTACTGATGGGAATTGTTAAAAAGAACTCCATTTTGCTTGTGGAATTTACCAACCAAGCTTTGGAGCGAGGCAACACTGTGAGAGAGGCTTTATTAGAGGCATGTCCTTTAAGACTAAGACCTATTTTAATGACTTCTTTTGCCACAATTGCGGCAGCCATTCCTGCGGCCATCAACGCAGGTCCCGGTGCCGAAACGCGCATTCCTATGGCTTATGTGATCATTGGAGGGATGTTTATCTCCACAATTTTTACACTTTTTGTGGTGCCATGTGTGTATAGCTTGGCTTCAAAGTTTAAGTCTTTAGATAAATAAATATTAAAGTTTTTTAATATTCGTAAGAGTGTTTTATATAAATTTCAAATTTTAAATATAAAGATTTATATCTTCACTTTAAGCTTTATAAGGTCAGGGAGCCTGTAAAGCTTAATAGGAGATATTAGTGGATAATTTAGAAAAACAGCTCATCTACTTTACGGTAATGCTAAACCCGTTTGCACAAATTATTGCCCTTTGGGACATGATGAAGCAAATGACTTGGCAAGAGTTTATGCACACCTATGGGCGAGCCACTTTTTTAAGCTTAGGTGTTTATGTTTTATTTATATTTTTTGGTCACTACTTAGTGGATCATATTTTTCAAATAAGGCTTTCAGCACTTAGAATTTTTGGAGGCGCCTTGATGATTTCTATTGCATATAGAAACATTAATTCTGGAGTTAAAACCAATGTTTTGTTAAATGCAAAAGTTTCTGATTTAGCGCCTGAGATATCACTTCCTTATATTATTGGTCCAGCCACTATTTGGTTGTGTATTTTAATAGGCCAAAGTGAAAGTGCAACATTGGGATTAACAGGTATTGCTGTGATTATGTTTGCCAATTGGTTTTTCCTTGTTCTTATTCACAGAGTGATCAGTGATCTGGAAAGGCAACGTCAAAGCCTAGTGGGTAAATATTTTGCGGTACTAATGCGTACTAACTCTTTGTTTATTGGAGCCATTGGGGTAGATATGATCCTATCTGGCTTACTAGCAACATTTCCAATTATTAAATAATATTTATCATTGAGATATTGATATAAAATTGTTTAAAAACCTAAACATTTCCATATTCTTAACCTATATAGTGATAACTAATACCTATTTGAGCTTGATTTAAAACTGAGTTATATTATTATTTTATAGGTAATAAAAAAATAACTTTTGGAGGTTATTCAAATGAAAATCGATATTGGTATTAACGAAGCCCATAGAGAAAAAACAGCACACGGTCTATCTAGACTATTAGCTGATTCTTACACTTTATACTTAAAAACACATAACTATCACTGGAATGTGACAGGGCCTATGTTTCAAACTCTACATACAATGTTTGAAGAGCACTACACGGAGCTTGCAACAGCTGTTGATGACATTGCTGAAAGAATTCGTGCATTGGGAGAAAAAGCACCAGGTTCTTACACTGAGTTTTCAAAATTGTCTTCTGTAAAAGAAGAAACAGGAACGCCTTCTGCACAAGACATGATTAAAAACCTAGTAACAGCTCATGAGAATGTGATTAAAACAGCCCGTGACGTATTTCCAACGGCTGAAGAAGCTGGAGATGAAGTAAGTTGTGATTTACTGACTCAAAGAATGCAGATTCATGAAAAAACAGCTTGGATGTTAAGAAGTTTATTAGAAGGTTAATTCAATACTAAATGACCTGTTTGAGAAACCGATGATTCAATTGGGTTCTTTAAACTTTTAACACAGTTAAATTGCCTCCGACAGACCATCGGGGGCTTTTTTTATGAATTGTTTAAAAGTAAATTTGTATGCCCGTAAGCACTCCATCACGTTCAGTACTGAGGTTATTGATTTTATAATTGCTTTTAATGTATTTACCAAAAATTCTTAAAGCCTTAAAATCAATAAAAACTGTTCCAGAGATCTCATCACCAGAAATACTGTTATTTAAACGATCTTGATCTTCATTAATCCACACTTTGCCTGCTTTTATTCCAAAAAACTGAGTTAAGTATAAAGACAATGATGCCTTATAAAAGTCCGTTTTAAACTTTAATGAGCTCTCAGAATGTTGAAGACCTCCGTAGCTTAATGACAAGTTCGTGGATTGTTGGCTGGTTCCAAAAGCTCTTAAGGTGAACATGTAGCGACTTTGGTAAAAGCTTTCCGTGTTATTGTACTGGTATTCAATACCTGTGATCGAGGCAAAAGCTCCGACTTCCCCTTGAGTCATTGTTTCAGACAGCTCAGAGTCTGCGAAGTTAACTGAGGCCTGGGATCCGCCAAAGTAAAATTCAAAAGGGTTAGAACTTGAGTTCATTGCCAGCCACATATCCATAGCACGGATTTTTTCTTTTTGTTGTAGCCATTCAGCCAGAGTCCAACGTGTGTTTTTCTTTTTTTCTTGTTTTTTGTTTACAACTAACTCGTAAGTTCCATCAAAGCCTTGGGCCTGAAAAGAGATAAGTGGAATTAAAATAGCTACCAACAATACTGACTTCATAATGAACTTATCGGTTTATAGTGTTAAAAAGATAAGACCTTGGTCGGTAAATACTATTTTTGTATAACAAAATCCAAATCATACCGATACAACCACATGATTTGGTGTGATTCTCCAGCGAAAATGTCCCTCTAATTTGCCAGCGATTTTGTCCCTTTTGTATATATCGTCTTAAGCAGCCC
>JAKUPT010000011.1:16457-58539 GCA_022450595.1 Bdellovibrionales bacterium | reverse complement strand
ATAAAAGGCTTTAGAGAGGTTTTATTTGATTGGTATCAGTTGGTAAGAGAATCAAAATTAGAGCCATTTAAAAAACTTTCTAAAACAATTAGAAAATATAGAAAAAATATTGAGGGTTATATTACATCCAGATTAACAACAGCTGTGGCTGAAGGATTAAATAATAAGATAAAAGTGTTAAAGAGAATGGGTTATGGCTATAGCAACCCTACCTCATTTTGCTGGAAGATACTTCAAAGATGTGGGTACTTAAACCATCTATCTATTAATACTGAAGAATTCTTTTACAAATGGCCAAACCCCGCTTAAAACCGGAGAGGCGAGAAAAAGTGACGATTTTGGGCACAATTTTACAGTTTTAAAAAGTTCATATTAGATATGATGGTATTTTAGGTTGGTACAATGTATGCACTTTACAGATCTGTTTTATTAAATTATGAAGACTTAGGAGTAAAATATGTGGAAGTATTATTTAACTATAACAGGCGTTGTTTGTATGAGTTTAACATCTTTTGGAGTCTCAGAAAATGAATATATGGATGATATTAGTAGCTCACTAGCTTCTGATACACTGGCTTTTTATGAAGAGGCTAGAGTAAGAAACACACAACAATACTTATTTGAAGATTTAAAGCAATGCTCTTTTATTGATGATCCATCTGCTGATGAGGTTGAATGTCCAACCTTACAACCGTATACATATTTTAAAGGTTATAAAAGTATACCAACTTGTAATAAACATTTATTTGGTTTTAATCGTCGATCCTGGTCTTTGCTTAGTACGTGTTCTTCTCCAATTAAAATGAGCACTAACCCAGTAATTGATGTTTCTGTAGCTCCAGATATTGAAGCTCCTATGGCTTTTGAGGTTATTCCAGTTCAAATTAAAAATTTAGACGTATGTGTATGGACTAATAAAGAAAATTTGAATGACGATAAGCCTAAATATGAGCCATGTGAAGGCCTGTTGTTAAAAAACGTAGCTGGAATAAAGAATAATAAAAAAACATATTTCGGCCACGTAGTTATCGCTCCGATAAACAAGAACATTGGAAATGCTGAGGTTTTCGCCGAGAGAGTTAAATTAGCTATGGGACATATCTCTCCAAGTCAGGCGATTCCTTTACAAAGCGCGAGATATGGAGGCAGATCCTTTAATCCTCAGAACTACTTAGAAGGGTATTCTGTTATGAGTCATCTTTCTTTAGGTAGAGATCGATATCCATTAAGTGAACTAGAGTTAATTGATCTAAGAACAAATGAAGAGTATCAGTCTCCATCTGAAAACCCGTACTTTGTTTTTGGATCCACTAATATTAAGTTTGGCTATGATTTTAGGTATTTTGAACAGTCAACTCTGGGAATCTTAAATCTAAATGAGGTTGAGCCTGAAGACATTGTAAAGGATGTTTCTGATAGTCAGTAATTACTAAAAAATTAATTATATTCAAATTCTAAATTTTAAAGCGCTAGGTGGTTAAGCCTGGCGTTTTTTTGTTTGAGGGTTTGGGTAAGAGGCTTCGCTGTGTATTTAATTAATTTTTTGGAGATTTTTAAGAGGCGATATTTTCAAAGGAAAATCATCAAAAAAATGAATTCTGTGTTGTTTTGATACGATTATGTCTTAATTTGAGAAAACTAGCATTTTCGACATAAGTTTTTAATGAATTCTTAAAGACTTCTTATTTAAGTTGCCGATATATAGAATATGGCTAATAAAAGAATAAGCACGTATATTGTAATCTATATTTTTTCATTTTTACTAATATCTTGTACAAATGTTTTTAATACTGATCGTTTTCTTAATAATTCACCACAAGTCAGTTTTAAGTCGATCACTCCGTCTGCGGCTGTTGGTAATTCATCAACTAACTTTGAGTTTGAATTAGATTATAAAAATGCTCAGTCTGTAGAACTTCAAAACAGTTTTCTTGTTATGAGCTATACTGGTGGTGTGACTTGTGCTCCTCTAGCTATTAACAATAGCACCAGTATGAACCCAACACTCAGTCTTTCTGGTTGTACAGGAGATGGAACAGTAAAGGTTTTACTTAACCCAGGCTCTAGTGAGGACAGTAAGGGAAATACTGACAGTGGGGCCGTGAGTGGAGTGGTGACAGTAGACAATACAAGCCCCACTGTGAGTGTCGGCTCGCCAAGTCCTACCAGCGGAGACTCATCAACTACTTTTAGTTTTCCCGTTAGCTATTCAGGGGCTGACACCGTAAACTTAACATCAGGTGATATTACATTGAATGGCTCAGGTCTTAGTTGTGATGCGCCGGTGATTGTTGATGGAGATACTTTGACTCCAACTGTGACTTTGAGTAACTGCACTGGCCATGGCTCTATTGGCATAACTGTGGGCGCCAACACCGCAAGTGACCAGGCCAGTAATCAAAACTTGGTCTCAAGTGCTTCAACTACAGCAATCATGTGTCCATCCGGTGGGCCAGAGGGGGAATACATTGTTGTGCCCGGCAACAGTGCTTATGGTACCAGTGATTTTTGTGTGATGAAGTATGAGGCTAAAGCTAAAAGGGATTCAGACTCACAAATCAATGCTTGGGGTTGTCTTGAAGGCACAGTCAGTTGTGGGACCAGCAATTGGGTCTCAAACACACCAGCTGAAGCCTCAACACCAGTTTCTGTTGCAACAGGGAGACCGTGGCGGGAAATTAGTCGAGGTCAAGCCTTGTTGGAGTGTCAGTCCCTTGGGGCAGGCTTTGACCTTATCACCAATGATGAGTGGCAGACCATTGCTAGAAACATAGAGAATCAAACAAGCAATTGGGAAGAAAATATTGTTGGGGGTGTGTCTACAGGCAATGGTGGAACCGATAACAATAGGCTGAATCAAGGGCATGCTGATGGTACACCAGATGAACCTCTTTCAGCCAATACTGACGATGCTCAGGGCTGCGAAGGTACCAGTCAAACTTGTAATGGTGGAACTGGTGGGGATTGGAACTTTCAAAAGCGTACGCATAATTTATCTAATGGAGAGGTCATTTGGGATTTTAGTGCTAATGTTTGGGAGTGGCCTAAAGACGACAATTCAAATTCTTATGGCTCTTCCAGCGACTTTTCTCAGATCACTTCAGTAACACATCCTAATAGTTATTCTCTTAGTGGAGGCACGACAACAACGGCAAGAAATGCAAAAAATCAATTTGGTCCTCTAGGAGATTACACATCAATGAATTCTGGCGTGTATGGTGGACTAGGGCGTGGAGGTTTTGGTGGTACTGTAGGTATTCTGCGTGGAGGTGATTGGGGCTGGGGTTCAAGTGCTGGTATTTTCACTACTTACTTGGGTTGGGGGCCAGGTAATTCGGCGGATCATGTTGGGTTTCGCTGCGTATATCGCCCTTAATCTATTTGGTGATTTAATTTATTAATTTTTCTTAATCTTAGACCCTGTGATTTTTATAGAAAATCCAGATATTTCCTTGCCCGCTAAGTGGAGACGCGTTATATATCTAGTCTTAAATTTGCTGAGATAGGCCTCAAAGCTTAACAGTATCTGTTAACGCCGTTTCAGGAAGGAGACAAAAATGAAGCAGAAAACGCACAGTGGTGCTAAAAAGCGCTTTCAAGTCAAAAAAAGCGGAAAAATCAAAAGAAAACAGCAGGGTATGCGACACATTTTATCTAAGCATTCCTCTAAAAAGAAGCGTCAACTAGGAAAAACGGCATACGTTGATCCTGCCAACGAATATCAAATTTCCCGTCAACTAGTTATATAAGAGGTGAGTCATGCGTGTTAAAAGAGGTGTCGTCGCAAGACGTAGACGTAATAAAGTATTAAAAAGAGCCAGCGGTTATCGTTCAGCGAACAGCCGTGTATTTACAGTCGCTATTGAGAAAAATGACAGAGCACTAGCTTATGCTTACAGAGACCGTAAGGTTAAAAAGCGTGAGTTTCGTCAGCTTTGGACTCAAAGAATCAACGCGGCAGCTAGAATGAATGGAACCACTTACTCAAGACTTATGGGAGCTTTAAACAAGTCTTCTGTTGAGTTAGATAGAAAGACCCTAGCTGAAATGGCAGTAAATGACCCTAAGGCCTTTACTGCGATTGTTGAAAAACTGATGCAATAGTTGGATAAAGTACATATTATCCCATTCAATTTGAAAGGATTCTAGAAATGTCCATAATAGATAATATGGTAGAAGAATCCAAAACTCAATTTGAGCAACGAAAATCAGATCATATCGAATACTCGTTATTAGATCAAAACGAAGCCCTGGGTGAATCAGGGCTTTGTTCTTTTGAGCTCATCCACGATGCTCTGCCGGACTTAGACTTTTCAGACGTTGATATCTCCACAAAGTTATTAAATGAAAAGGTGAGATCGCCTTTTTTTATCTCCTCAATGACTGCAGGACATGCAGGATCTGTGAATATCAACTTAAGGCTCGCAAAAGCCAGTGCAAAAAACGGTTGGTTTATGGGCGTGGGCTCTCAAAGAAAAGAGCTGTTTGACAATACTGCCGCCAAAGAGTGGGAGCAGATTTTAAATCAAGCCCCAGAAGCTCGCTTGATTGGCAATATTGGAATTTCTCAATTGGTTCATACACCAATTGAGTCAGTGCAAAAGCTGGTGGACAGTCTTAATGGTAGGGCTTTATTTATTCATCTCAATGCTCTTCAAGAGTGCATGCAGCCCGAGGGCACCCCGTACTTTAAAGGTGGATTAAAAGCTATCGAACAGGTTTGCAACAAGCTCAGTGTGCCAGTGATTATTAAAGAGACAGGATGTGGTTTTTCCATCCCCACACTTGAAAAATTAAAATCCATTGGAGTTTACGCCGTAGATATGAGTGGATATGGTGGCACACACTGGGGGCGCATTGAAGGCTGTAGAAGTAAAGACCCCATTTATTTATCTTCAGCGGCTCAAACTTTTAAAGACTGGGGTATTTCAACAGTACATAGCTTATTGAATGCCAAGCAAGTGAGCCCTGATTATAAACTTTGGGCCTCAGGCGGGGTTCGAACTGGTGTGGATGCAGCAAAGCTATTAGCACTTGGTGCTGAGGCCGTGGGATTTGCCAAGCCTATGTTACAAGCGGCAATCAATTCTGAAGAGTCTTTAGACATTAAAATGCAACAACTAGAATATGAGTTGAAAACAGCATTATTTTGTACAAATAGTAAAAGTATTGAAGAATTTAAAACAAAAAAGGTTTTATTATGTCGAAGCAATTAAATGAAGAAGTTCAAAAACTTTTTTCTGGTTTTTCAAAGCTTAACAAAAAAGAACGCTATCAAAAACTTGTGGAAATGGGTGCTTTAGATTCTTCTGATGTTGAGTATTTACAAAAAAAAGAGCCTGTGAGTTTTGACCTGGCAGAAAAGTTTATTGAAAATGTGATCGGCTACTTTCATATGCCAATGGGGGTTGTCACAAACTTTATTATTGATGAAAAACCTTATGTGATTCCCATGGCGGTAGAAGAGACCTCAATCATTGCAGCAGCTAGCAAAACGGCCAAATGGGTTAAAGAAAACGGCTATATAAAAACTGAAGTTATTGGGCAAGAGATTATAGGTCAAATTCAGATTCCAAAAGTAAAAAACTATGAATTTTTATCAGCGAAACTTGCTGAGAATAAACAAAACCTTATTGATCAAGCCAATGTTGAGGTTGCTGCTGGCCTTGTTCGTCGTGGTGGTGGAGTGACAGATATTAAACTTCGTCCCATTGAACGACCAGATGGCGGCATGATGGCCGTGATTCATGTGATGGCTAACACCTGTGAGGCTATGGGTGCTAATATTATTAACCAGGTCACTGAGTTTTTGAAACCCATCATTCAGCAAATGACGGGTGAAGAGCTTGGTATGTGTATCCTTTCAAACTTAGTGGACACTAAAGTGACCCGTGCCACTGTAGTCTTAAAAAATATTAACACTGAGCTTGGAAAAAGTATTGAAGAGGGGTCTCTTTTTTCTCAAATAGACCCTTACCGTGCTGCAACCAACAACAAAGGTGTGCTTAACGGCATAGATCCTATTCTCATTGCCACAGGCAATGACTGGCGCGCGGTCGAGGCGGGTATTCATGCCTATGCCTCTCGCACTGGACAGTACACATCCATTACCAAGTGGACTTATAACGAAGATACAAGTGAGCTTACAGGTGTCTTTGAAGCCCCTATAGTTGTAGGAACTGTTGGAGGAGTGACCAAACTTCACCCAACAGCCCAGCTTAGTCTTAAAATGATGGGGATTGAAAGCTCAAATGAACTCTCTCAAGTTTGCGCGGCCGTAGGCCTTGTACAAAACCTAGGTGCGATTAAAGCTTTGACCACAGTTGGGATTATTGAAGGTCATATGAAGCTTCATATTCAAAACCTCACATTAGGAGCTGGGGCTGAAGAGAGAGAAATCCCTATAGTGCAAAAAAAATTAGAAGAAATATTAAAACTCAAAAAACGCATCTCTTTAAGTCATGCGATTGAAGTATTAAAAGAATTAAGATCCAGTCATAAGGTGACAACTCAACACAATGAGGTAAGATAGCTCTTATGCAAATTACCTTGTCTGCTCCAAGCAAAACTTTTCTGGTTGGTGAATACCTAGCTCTTAGCGGGGGGCCAAGTCTTGTGGCCACCACAGGCCAGAGATTTCAATTGGTGCTACAAAAAGTTAATGAAGAAAATCCTTTAGTGAATAAGCTTAACAAAGCCGGCATTCATCCAGAATCACCAGCGGGCCGTTGGGCTTTAAAGTATTCTGAGTGCTTTGATAATTTTGATTTTAGTTTTGTTGATCCCTACAATGGGGCCGGGGGCATGGGCGCTTCCAGTGCACAGTTTGTTATGTTTTATGTCTGGACAAAAATGCACAGTGAAAATATATCGAACTGGAATGACATTAACGTGGAAGAGCTGTGGAGAAGTTATCAATCCTTATTTGAAGGCCAGTCCACACCTCCTAGTGGTGCCGACGTGGTGGCTCAATATGTCGGAGGTATTTGTTTATTTCAATCAGAGCCTTTTAAAATCAAACGCTATTCATGGAATTTTGAAGAACAGTCTTTTTGTATCTTAAAAACAAAAAATAAAATAGCCACTCACAATCACTTAAGTGAGCTGAAGGTTGACTCTTTTGAGTCACTGCTTCCGGCCGTAAACCGAGTGATAGAATCCTTTGAAGAAGAATCGGCTTTTGATTTTACCTTTGGTGTGAATGACTTTTATGAGGCCTTAAAAGCTAAAAAGTTAGTGGCCCGTGAGACCTTTTCATTAGTTCATCAGTTTCATAAGTCAGGCCTTGCTTTGTCTGTGAAAGGCTGTGGTGCCATGGGAGCAGATGTGATTTTAGTGGTCTGTGAAAAGAAGAATCTTTTAGCTGTAAAAAACTTAGCTCAAGTTGTGGGCTTAAAGTGGATTGCTGATTCTAATGAGATTGAATCTGGGCTGGAAGTGCATTTTGATTTTGATGTGAATATAAAAAACAAAGAGAGCCAAGATGAAGACGTGGTCATGCAGTAAACCCTCTAATATTGCATTAATCAAATATATGGGCAAAACAGATGTAAGTTCCAACAAGCCCACCAACTCTTCATTGTCTTGGACGATGAACCACCTACAAACCACCGTGACTTTAACTGTTGATGAAAAAGATCATTGGTCGGAAGCCTCAGACTCAAAATATAAACTCAAGCTTTCTGAAAAAGGTCAGGCTCGATATTTAAAACACTTAAATTTTTTAAAGTCAGAGTTTGGTCTTCAAGATTATTACTTTCATGTGCAGTCAAAAAATAACTTTCCCTCAGACTGCGGACTGGCCAGCTCGGCTTCAAGCTTTGCAGCTTTAACCGAGTGTGTGCATCAAGCAGCCCTTGATTTGGCCTCTCCAGATGTCACTGTTGAGCAATTGGCCTCTTTTAGTCAACAAGGCTCAGGTTCATCTTGTCGTTCTTTTTTTTCTCCATGGGGACTATGGACACCAGAAGGGGCTCAAAGTATAGACTTGCCTGTAAATAACTTAAAGCATGTTGTGGTTATTGTTGATGAAGAGCAAAAAAAAATATCCTCTAGTGAAGCGCATAAGTTAGTAGCCCATTCAGAGCTATTTCCCGGAAGGCCAGAAAGAGCTGAGAAAAGATTATCTTTGCTATGCAAGGCCTTTGAAGACAATGACTGGAAAGAGGCTTTTGAGATTTGTTGGCGTGAGTTTTGGGACATGCATGTGCTTTTTGAAACCTGTAAGCCCAGTTTTGGTTATATGAACTCTGGAAGCCTTAAAGCTTTAGAGGCAGCTAGGCAGTGTTGGGACACTTATCAAGACGGCCCTCTTGTAACGATGGATGCAGGCCCTAATGTGCACTATCTATTTCGTGAAGACCAAAAAGACATTAAAGCTAAGCTTTTAAAAGAGTTAAGTGATTTTAAAATTATTGATCAGGATGATTTTTAATGTTTACTTGTGAAGCCTACGGGAAATGGATTTTAGCGGGTGAGCATGCTGTCCTTAGGGGCTGTCCAGCATTGGTATTTCCTTTAAAACATCAAAAAATGATTTTAAATTACACTCAGAATGACTCAGATCTTTCCATAAAACTAAGTGGTCCCTACGGGGATTCGTTAAAGCTTTTAGTTTGGGGCATTATTGAAACAGCCGTTGAAAAGCTTAATATTAAAAGAGATATGCTAAAAGGTGATGTGTCCATTGAGAGTCATTTGCCTCTGGGTGCAGGACTTGGTGCCAGTGCTGCTCTTTGTGTGTTAATGGGAAGATGGTTTTCTCATTTAGGCTATGTGGAACCCAGTGAGATTTATGAGTTTTCTAGATCTTTAGAAGACATGTTTCACGGCGAAAGCAGTGGTGTTGATATTGCTGTCTCTTTAGAGGGAGAAGCCATTGAATTTTACCGTGGAGGGGATCGAACTCCACTCAAGGTTAAATGGACTCCTCATTGGTATTTAAGTAGCTGTGGGCACATTGGGGTGACCAATGAGTGTGTGCAGCAGGTAAAAAAATTATATAAAAATGATCCATCTAAAATCAAATTAGATGAGCAAATGAAAGAGGCTGTGATTGAAGCCAAGCAGGCTCTCTGTTCGGACTCTAAAGAAGAGGGGCTTGTTAAACTCTCAAAAGCCATTAAAAAAGCCGAGTCATGCTTTCAGCAATGGGGCTTGAGCATGGGAGAGCTGTCTGAGCACATCACTAGCCTTTATAATAAAGGTGCCTTGGCGGTGAAACCAACAGGCTCCGGTGGCGGCGGCTATGTGTTGAGTCTTTGGGAGTCAGATCCAAATGATAAGCAGCTGATGGCTTTGTAAATTCCATTCAAATCTTTAAAAATACCAAACTTTTATTGAGAAATTTAACATTCAACTATAGGTTAACTTAAAGTTTTAGGAGTTAACTATGATTGTACATAAGTTTGGTGGATCAAGCCTGGCAGACGCTCAAGGCTTTAAAAATGTGGCAGAAATTATTAACTCAGGTGCAAAGCCAAATATCACAGTGGTCTCTGCCATGTATGGCGTCACCAATCAACTTCAACTTTCTATTCATCAAGCACAAGACTCTAATAAAGATTATATAAAAACCATTGAGACTTTAAAAATCAAACACTACGAGCTGTTAGAAAGCCTTCAGCTAAGTGAGCTAAAGTCTGTTGTGGACGAGCAATTGGATAAAGTATCAGTGGCCCTGCAAGGCGTGTTTGTAACCAGAGCCTGCCCGGAGGTGACTTCTGATTTTATTATGGGCAGTGGTGAAATCTTAAGCGCACAAATTTTAGCAAGTTATTTAAAAACTGATTTTTTAGATGCACGTGAATTGCTTTTTGTGGACGAAAATAAAGTTTTAGACACTAAAAACTCGGAAGAGGCGCAGAAAAAATTTAAAGCGGGTCAGTATATCACTACCGGCTACATCGCCACATCAAGCTACGATATGACTATGACAACCCTTGGTCGCAATGGCAGTGATTATTCTGCAGCATTGATCGCTCAGCTTTTTAATGCCGATGAGCTTATTATTTGGACAGACATTGATGGCGTTTATAACGCTGACCCTAGAATTGTGCCTCAGGCAGAAGTAGTGCCTGAGATGTCTTACTCAGAAGCTATGGAGCTTGCCTACTTTGGCGCCAAAGTGATTCACCCAAAAACTATGGGGCCGGCCATTCATTCTTCGATTCCTTTAAGGATTAAGGACAGCTTTCATCCTGAAAAACCAGGCACCTTAATCACTAAAAAAGCCTCAGAGTCTAAAACCATTGTTAAGGGTTTTACTTTAGTCAGTGATATCGCCTTGATCAACCTTGAGGGCTCTGGACTTATTGGGGTTCCTGGGATTAGTGAAAAGCTATTTTCATGTTTATCTAAAGAGCGCATTTCCGTGATGGCTATCTCACAGGCTAGTAGTGAACATTCCATTTGTATTGCTGTGCAATCCTCTCAGGCTAAGAAAGCGCAAAAGACAATAGAAAAAGCCTTTCACTATGAGTTAACACACCAGTTGGTGCAAAATGTAGAGCTTGTGGATGGCTGTTGTTTACTGGCCGCGGTTGGTGACAAAATGGCGCAAACTCCAGGGGTGGCAAGTCGATTGTTTTCAGCTCTTGCTAAAGTGGGAGTGAATATTAAGGCTATTGCTCAGGGGAGTTCAGAGAGAAACATCACATTAGTGATTAAAAAAGAACAAGCTGAAAAAGCCATTAAAGCCGCTCACGCTGCTTTTAATCTTTCTGATCAAACACTCAGTGTGGGGTTGATTGGGCCTGGCCTGATAGGGAAACAACTGTTAAAGCAACTGTCTGAGCAGCTTGAGTCTTTAAAAACTAAGTACAACTTAGACGTTCGAGTGCGTGGAATTTTATCCAGTCAAAAGATGCTTTTAAGTGATGATGGCCTGGCCTTAAATGATTGGGCCGATCAGTGGGAGTCAAAAGCTCAAGCCTCTGATATTGATGCTTTTGGTGAGTTTATTAAAAGTGACTATTACCCTCATCACGTCATCATTGATTGTACAGCCAGTGATAAAATCTCTGAATACTATCCAAAGTGGATTGAAGAGCGTCTTCATATCATCACACCTAATAAAAAAGCAGGCTCTAGTGACATCTCTCACTACAAGCAGATTCAACAAAATTTAAAACAAAGCCAAACCCAATACTTATATGAAACCACAGTGGGGGCGGGACTGCCCATCATTAAAACACTAAGAGACCTGATCCAAACAGGGGATGAAGTTTATAAAATTGAGGGCGTGTTTTCAGGCACACTTTCCTATATCTTTAATAACTTTAACTCAGAGACAAGTTTTTCAGAAATTGTAAAGATAGCGAAGCAAAAAGGCTTTACTGAGCCTGATCCAAGAGATGATTTGTCTGGTATGGATGTGGCAAGAAAGGTTTTAATTCTTGGACGTGAAATGGGTCTTGAAAAAAACATTTCGAATGTGAGTATTGAAAACCTAGTGCCTAAGCCACTGCAAGGAATTGAATCCTCTGATGAGTTTATGCAAAAACTAAGTGACTTTGATTCCGAGATGGAATCAAAGAGAAAACAGGCCGAAGAAAATGGCGAAGTGTTAAGGTTTGTTGGAAGTGTTGATAGGGAAGGTAATATTTCAGCCCAGCTTAAAAGTTATCCAAAAGATCATGCCTTTGGAGGCCTGTCAGGCACGGACAATATTATTTCCTTCACCACAAAAAACTACAACTCACAGCCTTTAATCATTAGAGGTCCAGGGGCAGGGCCGGAAGTGACCGCCGAAGGTGTGTTTGCTGATCTTTTAAGGCTTGCTTATAACTTAGGCTCGAGGCTTTAAAATAAAGGGAGTGTGAGTTTTGCTCCCATTATTTTAGCAATAATTTTAAGCAACTATTTATGTTCGTTGAGATTCCAATCATAATTAAGGTACTCAACATCTGATTTAAGAATATTTTTTTGCATCTCTTTGTCTTCACTCATATAAGGCGCGACAAAGATTTTTACTCCGTTTTTAAAATCATCTCCATACCACTTAAAAATTGAGGAGAGTTTTAGAGTTCCATTCTCAAAGCGGTTTCTACTTTTGTCATTTAAAAACTCTTTTGCAGCGGTTTCAAGCAGCTCATTTAGATTTTCGCCTGTATAAGCCTGATCTTGAAGCTTTGGGCAGCCAATAGAGGCGCACACAACAGCAAAGTGAATTCGTGGCTCTTTAAACCACTCTCGAATCATATCGTGTTCAACGTTGTCGAGATGTCTTTTTTGCTCGAGTAAATTAAAAAATTCTTTTTTCCAAGGGCTGGCTGTTAGATTTGAAAATGAAAAACTGCCAATATCTTTAATAGATTTCACAGGGTAATTATCAACAATCAGTTTAATGGTGAATGCATTGTAGGCATTGATTAAAAAAGCAAGTCTTTGGTCTGAGTTAAAGCTGTCATATTGTTTTTTAGTAACACTACTAAAATCTTTTAATATTTTGTTAAGGGACTCTGGATTTTGTTTAATGGCATTGTAGTTTACAGTGCTGACAGGTCCTTCAACCTTGACATGGGTTTTTAAAAAACTGTTCCAACTCTTATAGGCGTGATCAAACGTATTAGATGCAAAAACAAAAAATGTTAAACTTAAAATAATATTAAGCATTTCTACCTACCTTGTCTGAGAAATATGTTTACATATAAAGGCTATCATAATTAAATAATTAATGACAAAGAAATAAGAGGAGCATGAATGTCAAAGAAGCTTTATAAACTGATCTTAATTGTTTTTATTGGATGTTTAATTTTTAGCTTTTTTGCTTTTGATTTAGGTAAATACTTATCTCTTGATTACTTACAGTCACAAAAACAACAATTATTATCTTTTAAAGCTCAAAACTTAGGTCTTACAGCTTTTATCTTTTTTATCATTTACATTTTAACAACAGCTCTGTCCATACCAGGTGCCACAGTCTTAACATTAGCTGCTGGATTTATTTTTGGTGTCTTTCATGGAACCATCATAGTCTCTTTTGCAAGTACCATTGGTGCGACATTTGCTTTTTTAGTGTCACGATTTTTATTAAGAGACTTTGTGTATGATAAATTTAAAGACCGTTTTGAGAAAATTAATAAAGGTGTTGAAAAAGACGGAGCTTTTTACTTGTTCAGCTTAAGACTGATACCAGTCTTCCCATTCTTTTTAATTAATCTAGCTATGGGGCTAACACGCATTAAAACTTTCACATACTTTTTTGTCAGCCAGGTCGGGATGCTTCCGGCCACCATAGTTTATGTGAACGCTGGTACTCAACTCAGTGAAATTTCATCTCCAAAAGACATTTTATCTTTCGAACTAGCTTTATCATTTGCTCTAATTGGTATTATTCCACTGTTTTCAAAATGGTTTGTGCGGTTTTTAAAATCTAGAAAAGTGATGAAGCAGTATAAAAAGCCAAAAAGCTTTGATTACAACATGGTGGTCATTGGTGCGGGCTCTGCAGGCCTTGTCTCGGCTTATATTGCCTCTGCAGTTAAAGCCAAAGTGGCTCTTATTGAAAAGCACAAGATGGGGGGAGACTGCTTAAACACTGGCTGTGTTCCCAGTAAAGCTATTATTAAATCAGCTAAGGTTATGCACCAGTTTAACAACTCTAGCAAATACGGTATCGATTCTCTGGAGGCCAAAACAAATTTTAAATCTGTGATGGATCGAATTAAAGATGTTATTAAAAAAATTGAACCTCATGACTCCGTTGAGCGGTACACCTCACTGGGTGTGGAGTGCTTTCAGGGGGATGCTGAAGTTTTAAGTCCCTATGAAGTGAAAGTGAACGGTAAAACTTTGCCCACTAAAAATATTGTGGTGTCCACAGGCGCTAGGCCTCTTGTGCCCAATATTCCAGGTCTTGATAAGGTAGACTATTTAACCAGTGATAATTTGTGGGACATTACAGAGCAGCCCAAAAAACTTGTGATTCTTGGCGGTGGCCCTATTGGCTGTGAATTGGCTCAGAGCTTTTCAAGGCTTGGAAGCGATGTCACTGTGATTGAAATGGCGCCAAATATTATGGGTAAAGAAGATAAAGATGTCTCCACTTTAATTGAAGACAACTTTAAAAAAGAAGGCATTAAAGTTTTAACCAATCACAAGGCTGAAAGCTTTGAAGCTAACAAAGTAATTTGTGATCATAAGGGGAAAAAAGTAGAAGTGGAGTTTGACCGAGTGTTGGTAGCCCTTGGTCGCAAAGCCAATGTGGAAGGCTTTGGCTTAGAAAAATTAAATATTGAACTTTCAAAAACAGGAACCGTGGTCGCCAATGAGTATTTACAAACCACTAATATACCCAATATCTATGTTTGCGGTGATGTCACGGGGCCTTATCAGTTCACCCATGTAGCAAGTCATCAAGCCTAGTTCTGTGCAGTGAATGCATTGTTTAGCCCCCTTAAAAAGTTCAAAGTAGATTACAGAGTCATTCCTTGGTGTACCTTTACTGACCCTGAAGTGGCACGAGTCGGACTTAATGAAGATGAAGCCAAAGAAAAAAATATACCTTACGAGGTATACACCTATGGCATAGATGATCTCGACCGGGCCATTGCCGACTCCGATGACTTGGGCTTTGTGAAAGTACTTGTAAAGCCTAAAAGTGACAAAATATTAGGTGTCACCATTGTTGGAAGTCATGCAGGAGACATCATTGCCGAGTACGTTACCGCTATGAAGTACGGCATTGGGCTAAATAAAATCTTAGGCACTATTCATATTTATCCAACACTGGCAGAAGCTAATAAGTTTGCAGCAGGTGTGTGGAAAAAAGCCAATGCTCCTGAGTCAGTTTTAAATTGGTTAAAAAAATACCATTCTTGGAGACGAAGTTAGAAGGAGTTTAGTTTATATGAAAAACAATTTATCACTCTCACTTTTAATGTTAAGGCTCAGTGTTTTTTTAGTGATGTTTATGTGGACTTTAGATAAGTTCATCAACCCTGGTCATGCTGCTAAAGTTTTTGAACACTTTTATTTTCTACCAAACTCAGGTGAGACACTTTTAGCTATAGTTGGCTCCATACAAATGATCATTATTATTGCTTTTGTAATCGGCTTTAAAAAGAAAATCAGCTACGGCCTTGTGTTCATCATGCACTTTATCTCCACAGTATCTTCTTTCAATCAGTACTTAAACCCTTGGGATAATTTATTGTTTTTTGCCGCTTGGCCTATGCTGGCTGCCTGCTTTGCGCTTTATACTCTTCGTGAAAAAGATACTTTGTATACAATCTCAAACTATTGATTTTAAAGCTTTATTAGTAAAGTGTTTTTTAATGTTTAGGTACGGAACACTTTTGGGACTCATCATGTTAACTACATTGATTGCCAGAATGTATCCATATCTATTGTGCTTATTCTAAAACTATTCTTTAAATAGCTCTTGATAGCTTTTCTCTTTTAAAAAGTTTTTAATTAATACTCGTGATGCCAGATAACTAGTTGCACAAAGTAGGCCTAAGCTTAGGAGAAAGCTAGTGGGATTAAATTTAGGAACCAAGGCAAAGACTTCGTTCACCATAATCTGTGTGGAGAGAACACCAATGATTCCTCCAAAACACAGAGCAAAGCTGATTAAAAACACGGACTCTAAAATCAGAGTTTTGTAAAGCAGTGTATGATTGGCTCCAATGGATTTTAACAACTGTATGTCACGCTTTCTTTTTTGTAGTAATAGCTGGCTGATGGAAAGCATAACCGCTAAGCCCACAATAAAACAGGCCACAGTCATAATGATTAAAGTCCAACTCATCTGCGTGAGTACAGACAAGAGTCTTTTAATAAGTTGGCTCACATCAATGATCGAAACGTTGGGAAGTTTTTTAACAATTTCGGTTTGTAGTTTGTTTTTAGTTTCAATATTGGTTTTTGGAAGTGTGGCTAGAAAAGTCTTTGGAGCGTACTCTAAAACGCCTGATTGAAATTGGACAAAAAAGTTGGGCTGAAAGGAGCTCCATCTGACTTGTCTGATGTTTTCAATTTGAGCTTTTACAGGCACGCCTTGAACGTCAAACACGAGCTTGTCACCCAACTCAAAGTTTAAACGCTTGGCAAAGCGCTCTTCAATGGAGACCTTGGCAAAGCCTTCACCACTATAAGTTTCGCCTGAAAAGTCCTCTCCTTGTAGGATAGTTTCACTATCAAGGAGTTGGTCGCGGTAGGACAAGTTAAATCCGCGGTTTCTAAAGCGCATCTCTCTTTGCCCCTCACGAGTCATCTCTGAGGTGTCACGTTCTCCTTTTTCAAAGTCTTTGCCATTTACTTTTAACAGCTTGGCTCGAATCATCGGTGAAACCACTTGGGGTTCAAGATTTAAAGACTCTGCGATTTGTTCAAAGTCAGAGCGTTGCTCTTCTTGAATGTCGAATAAAAACAGGCTTGGAACTTGATTGGTTTCAGGTTGTCCAAGCTCTTGTGAAATATTGTATTGAAGCTGTTGCACCAAAATTAGGACCACGCCCACTAAACTGAAAGTGATAAAAATGGTGTGTGTGGCAAATCGGTTAAACTTTAAAGTGTTAAATGACCAAAGTGTGAGTGATTTGGCATTTTTAAACACTTTATTTCCTAAAAACAAAATTAACTCACTCAAGGCAAATAAAACAATGACGGTTAAAACTACTGAGCCCAAAAACAGGCTTGAAACTATAAAAGAGTTAGAAGCTAAAAATGACAGGCCATAAAAGTAACCAAGAATAGGGACAGCCCAGAGAAGTTTTTTAAAGCTCCACTGAAAATTAGAAATCTGAGTAAAAATATAAGAAGGCTTGATTTTTAAAGCATCAAGCAAAATTGGAAGACTAAAAAGCATACTGCCAATTACAGAAAGCAATACGATCAGTGAGATGTCTGTGTACTCAAAGTGAGGCTCAAAATTTAAAGGCATAATTTGATTGGCTACAGCAATAAGCGCTGGCGTGAATAAAAAGGCAAACACAAGGCTTATAGCAATGGCAATGAGTGAGAGTAAAACAATTTCAAGTCCATAGACTTTAAAGATCACATTGTTCGAAGCCCCTAGGCTTTTCCAGATAGAAATGTTTTTTAAACTCTCTTGTATGTAGTTACGATATAAAAAACTACAGGCAATAAAAGCTAAGCACAGACCAATTAAAGCGGTAAGCCCCAAGTAGTCACTCAAGTAGCCAAGAAGTCTGCCCACTTGTTCGCCGGACTGCTGGTGAGTGGTCACTCGCACAGAAGGGTCTTGGATTTTTTCAAATAAGCCATTGGCCATAGAGTTCAATGTGCTTGCTTCAAGACTTTCATTAAACTTTACAAGTATGGAATCAAATAACGTGCTTCCTTCTTGAATGAGGTTTGTGCCTTCAAGATCTTGATGGTTAATATATAAAGTGGGAGCAAAGGCCTGGTTGCCAAAGGCGTTGGAGCTATCTTCTAAAATTGTATCAATAATTTCAAAAGACTTTTCACCCACAAAGATAGACTCGCCAATTTTTAGTTCTAACTGAGTGAGAAGCTCTTTTGATACCACAGTGTTACTACTGCCTGGTGTGATCACCTCTCGAAACTTTAAGTTTTCTTTTTCAAGCTCTACATTTCCATAAAAAGGAAAGTTCGACTCTACCGCTTTGATAAACACAAGTTTAGAGAGTTCCTCCGTGCGAATCATGGAGTACATCTCTTTAGACTTTTGGATTTTAGCCTGTGGGAACTCTTTTTTTACTACGGGCTCAACACTTTCAGGCATTACACCGCGCATGGACACGCCAAGATCGGCTGTTAGAATTTGTTGCGAGCGTTCATTGAGTTGGTTTTCAATGCTGGACTTAAAAATTTGGATCGTTGTTAAGCCTAAAAGACCCAAACACAAGTTGAGTACAAATAAGCTTGCAAACTTTTTATTGTTTTTAATCTCTTGAAGAGCCCATTTAAAAATCATGATTCAAGTTGTCCGTTTTTTAAGTAGTATGTGACTTCACAACGATCGGCCAGTGGCTGAGAGTGCGTCACCATAATGGCTGTCATCTGATACTTTGCAATTAATGAAAATAAAAGTTGGGTGATTTTTTCGCCAGTTTCTATGTCTAAACTTCCACTGGGCTCATCTGCTAAGAGTAACTTTGGCTTTGTAGATAGCGCGCGAGCAATTGCCACCCGTTGTTTTTCGCCACCACTGAGCTTTAAGGGCAAATGATTAATTCTGTCTTTTAATCCCACTTGCTCTAAAAGCTCGATAGCTTTTTGTTCAGCTTGCTCATCACCACTAAGCTCTAATGGGAGTTTAACATTTTGAAGAGCTGTCATCTGCGGCAGTAAATGAAAGTTTTGAAAAATAATACCAACATTCTCACCACGAAACCGAGTCATTTCAGCCTCAGAAAACTGTGTTAAATCTGTCCCTTGAATTTGAACTTCACCGCTTGTTGGCGGCTCAAGCCCCGCTAAAATTGAAAGCAGGGTGGTCTTCCCACTGCCAGACTCACCCATAATGGCCAGCGTTTGAGGCTGACTCACTTCAAGGTTTACACCTTTTAGAATCTTCAATTCTTTGTTTTTTACCTGAAACGACTTGTGAACATCTTTAACCTGCAAAATCATATCTTCTCCTTAGGTACGGACTACCTTTTGGCACAGTGTAACAAAAGGTAGTCCGTACCTTACCTAGAGTACTTCCTTGAGATAGGGGAGCACTGTTTGGGCCATTTTTTTGTGTCCTTCTTCGTTGGGGTGTATGCCGTCGCTTTGATTCATGGATTTGTCGCCGGCCACACCTTTGAGTAAGAAGGGAATTAATTTTACGTTATGTTTTTTCGCCAGATCGGGAAAAATCTGTTTAAACTTTTTTGTATAAGTTTTGCCGTAATTAGGAGGCATTTGCATACCTGCTAGTAAGACTTTGATGTTGTTTTGTTGTGCAAGTTCAATGGCCTCTGAGAGATTTTTTTTAATCACATTAACTTTAAAACCTCTCAAGCCGTCGTTAGCTCCTAGGGCGATTAAAATGATGTCAGGTTTATTGTTCAACTGCCATTTCAGGCGAGACATTAATGAGGCTGTGGTGGAGCCACTCACGCTGGCGTTGGTAAAGTTAATTTTATAGCCTTGTTCTTTCAGTGATTTTTCAATGATCGCAGGATAGCTGTTTTCTTTTTTAACACCGTAGCCTTCAGTGAGTGAGTCTCCTAGAAACACAATTCGAGGTGTGGAAGAGCTGGGATTTTTGGTGGCATCGTCTTTATTTTGAGCGACTACGGACAAAGCACAGAATAAAATTATAAAAAACGTTTTTTTCATGCTGCAATTGTATTACATATTTCCCAATTGGCAACACGACTTGATATTTTAATTGTGTTATCTAAAAGATGGTTAGGGGAGCTTATGGAAATCAAACAAATCACAGCCGAACAGACCTATGCTCTCCGTCAAAAAGTGTTAAGAAAAGGAAAAGCTTTGAGTGCATGTAAATTTGAGTTTGATTTCTCAGAAAGCACTCTGCATTACGGGCTGTTTAAAGATGACGAAATTGTGGCTATTTTAAGTGTGTTTGAATCCACGAACTCGCTTTTTGCTAGCCAACACCAACTACAGCTCAGAGGCATGGCCATTGACGAAAAACATCAAGGTCATGGCTACGGAAAAACACTCATTCATCGCGTTTTAGAGGACTTAAAGACTCAAAAGCCAAAGGCTCAGCTTATATGGTGTAACGCCCGCAAGCTCGCTTTTCGTTTTTATCAAAAACAAGGCTTTGAATTTAACAGCGATGATTTTGAAATTGAGGAAATTGGCACACATCGAGTGATGTCTAAAACTCTAATGACCGAACTTTAAAACAAATAGTCTCCACTCTAGATCAGACATATTATGAGTAGATAATGCCCGATCATAAAGTCTTTTCGCTTTTTTGTTTTGGGGAAATGTTTTTTGGTGATCTTGTGAAATAAGTCTTACTAGTTTTAAAGAAGAATTAAAGTAGGCCTTACTGTCGGGAAGCTCTTTAAATAACTGTTGAACTTCTGGTGTACTCAATGAGCGTTTATTGACGAAATAATAAGTTTTAATGATCTTTTGTTTGATTTTAGGTGTAGACAGGTTCTTAAGTATTTTTAATGTCTGCTTGTGACTCAGTTCATCTTTGTATTGTGTAAATAAATCGACCAATTCTTTGTCTTGTTCCCTGGGATGGGAATTTCTAAAAAATACATTATTGACTAGATTTTGAAGCTTTTCAGAAAAATGAACTCCATCAAAAAGATAGATCGAACACTCTGAAGCCTGTGTTTGAAGACAAAATAATATGCAAATCAAAATAAATATTTTTTTCATTTAGATCCCTTTTTTAAAAAAAAGGAATAATACAATAAGTGATATTGACTTCAATTTGATGTGTTTAAATTATAAAATCTACTAAATCTACTAAATCTACTAAATCTACTAAATCTACTAAATCTACTAAATCTACTAAATCTACTAAATCTACTAAATCTACTAAATCTACTAAATCTACTAAATCTACTAATTATTGCGATTTAAATAACTCATCACAATACTAGCCGCCACAGTGGCATTGAGTGACTCCACTTTGTCAGACATAGGTATATGAATTTTTTTAATATTTAAACTCTTTGGAATGCCGGGCCCTTCTTCGCCAACCAGTAAGCGAATTGGGGCTTTGAACTGAGACTGGTACAAGTTTTCACCTTCAAGGTCTAAAGCTATAAGGTCTTTTGTATTGTTTAACTCATGAATGGATGGGCCTCGGAACAAAGTCATACGTGCGCTCAGGCCACTTGAAGCTCTGGTGGCTTTTGGATGAAAGGGGTTTGCACACTCTTTAAGCAAGATCACCTTCTCCCAATTAAAGGCTGCGGCAGATCTTAATAGAGAGCCTAAATTAGAGGGGTCTCCTGTGGCGATAAAAAGTTCTGTATCGCTTATAGGAGAACTCTCACTCCAGTTTTTTACCTCTGAAGACTTCACCCATAAAATGGGGCTATTGGTGCCAAAGATATCTAAAGTTTTAAACAGCTCATTATCCAGAGTGTAGGATTTAAAAGAGGATTCATTTGTATTAAATTTTTCACTGACAAGCCTTGCTATAATGCGGTCAGAATAAGCTTTTTCAAACTCTTTGGTGACACTTTCCCCAAACAGCAAGTGCTCACCGTGCTTTTTAATGCCCTTGGGCTCTAATAGCTGTTTTAAGTGTTTAAAGGTTTTATTCTCTAAGCTTGTAATTTGCACAAATTGGTCCTTATTTGCATAGCAACAGGGGGGCTTTTTACTTGCCGCGATTTGTTGCATCATGTAATTTTCATTGTTTAAGGTACAACACATATAGGAATCTTATGAAGCAAAAAATTGATGAATTACTCTCTCAAGCCAATGAAAAAATTAAAATGGTAGCTGACACCAAAGCTCTTTATGATTTGAAGGTGTTTTTCTTAGGAAAACAAGGTGAAGTGACGGCTTTAATGAAGGAGCTGGGAAAGCTTCCAAAAGAGGAGCGTCCGGAGTGGGGGCAGAAAATCAATGCTCTTAAAAAGCAAATTTCTGAACTGATTGATAATCAACACAAAGAGCTCGAATTAAAAGAGCTCAATCAACAAATTGAAAGTGAAAAGTTAGACCTAACACTTCCTGGCCCTCAAATTGAGCAGGGAAGCAGACACCCTCTATCAAAAGTGACCGAGGAGATCGTAGAAATTTTATCTCGCATTGGTTTTAGTGTTAGGTCAGGGCCTATGATCGAGAAAGACTGGTACAACTTTGAAGCTTTAAATATTCCAAAAGATCACCCCGCCCGTGATATGCAAGACACTTTTTATATTACTGAAGATCATGTTTTAAGAACTCACACAAGCCCCATTCAAATTCACACCATGGAAAATGAAAAGCCACCGATTAGGATATTGGCGCCTGGCTCTGTGTTTCGCTGTGACAGTGATATCTCTCATTCGCCGAACTTTTATCAAATAGAGGCCTTAGTGGTAGATCAGAAAGTCTCTATGGCGGACCTTAAGGGAACTATTTCTTATTTTGTAAAAGAGTTTTTTGGTGAAGAAATTAAAACAAGATTTCGCCCAAGTTTTTTCCCTTTCACTGAGCCCAGTGCAGAGGTGGATTGCTCTTGCCCAATTTGTAAAGGCAAAGGCTGTAGAACTTGTAAAGACACTGGCTGGGTTGAAATCGGGGGCAGCGGCCTTGTGAACCCTAAGGTGTTTGATTATGTCAAAATCGACTCTAAACAGTGGCAGGGGTATGCTTTTGGTTTCGGTATAGAGAGAATGGCTATGATTAAGTATGGCATTGATGACATTCGCTTGTTTAACGAAAACCACATCGACTTTTTAAAACAGTTTCAATAAAGGTAAGTTTAAATGAAAATTTCTTTAAATTGGTTAAATGAATACGTTGATATCTCTGAATTTATAAAAGCTCCAGAACAGTTGGCAGAAAAGCTCACTCAAGCAGGACTTGAAGTGGAGTCCATAGAAAACCAATCCGAGCAGTATAAAAACATTGTGATTGGTGAGATTATTGAAAAGTCACAACACCCAGACGCGGATAAGCTCACACTTTGCCAAGTTAAAGTGGAAGGCAGCAAAGTCTTGCCAATTGTGTGTGGAGCCAAAAACCACAAGCAGGGTGATAAGGTGGTTGTGGCCATGGTGGGTGCTTGTTTGCCCGGTGATTTTAAAATTAAAAAAAGTAAAATCCGTGGTGTGGAAAGCCAAGGCATGCTGCGCTCTGAAAAAGAACTCGTCCTCAGTGAGGAAAGCTCAGGGATCATGATTTTAGATGGGAAGGCTTCAGTGGGGACAGCCTTTGCCAAAGCTTATGGCTTAGATGATGTGATCTTAGATCTTAGTGTCACTCCTAACCGAGCGGATTGTTTAAGTCATTTTGGACTGGCTCGAGAAATTGCCTGCTTAACTAAAAAGTCTATCAAAATGCCAGAAGCCAACTTTCAAAGCTCCAAGCAAAAGACGGATGTAAATGTAGTTTTAAAAAACGCAAACGACTGTCCTCGCTACATGGGGCGCAGTGTGTTTAATGTAAAAGTGGGGCCAAGCCCTGCGTGGTTAAAACAGCGTCTAGAGTCTGTTGATGTGAACTCAATCAATAACATCGTGGACATCACAAACTTTGTTATGCTTGAACTTGGTCAACCTATGCATGCTTTTGATTCAAAGCTTGTTGAAGATAACAAAATTGAAATCAGCTCCTCTAAGAAATCTGAGAAGTTTCAAACATTGGATGGCACAGAGCTGGAGCTAACCGGTGAAGAGCTAATGATCCGTGATGGCAAAAAGCCTGTGGCTATGGCTGGTGTTATTGGTGGGAAAAATTCAGGGGTGACTGAAACCACAAAAAATATCTTTTTGGAATCAGCACATTTTACGCCCCAAACGGTGAGAAAAAGCTCTCGTCGATTTGGTATTGAAACTGACTCTGGCTATAGATTTTCAAGAGGAACTGATGTTGAAATGACAGAGCTTGCTTTAAATCGTGCTTGTCATTTGATTCAACAAATCGCCGGTGGTGAGGTTGCCGTCGATTTTCAAGACGAGTACCCAAATCCAGAAAAAAAGCCTGTGATTGATGTGCATGTTAACTTTGTGGCTCAAAAGTTAGGCTATAACGTAAGCCCTAATGACTTTGAAGACGGCATGAAGCGTGTAGGTTGTGAAGTGCTGGATAAAGATGAATCCGGTCATTTTAAATTTCAGACCCCTCAATACCGCTGGGATATGGATCAAGATGTGGACCTGGTGGAAGAATACGGTCGCATTCATGGTTATGAGTATATTAAAGAAACCCTTCCCATTTTAACTGACAGACCTTCAGCTCAAGACACTCGTTATTTGCTGGAAAGAGACGTGGAGAGCCGAATGATGGAGTGTGGTTATATGCAAGCTGTAAACTACAACTTCACCTCCTCTGTGGAGCAAAAAGCACTGCTTGGCGATGTCAGTGCTTGGAATGAGTATGGTTTAAAATTGTCTGATGAAGATGTGAAACTACTCAACCCGTTGAACGAAGACTTAGATGTGATGAGAAGGTCACATCTTCCCGGGCTGTTAAAAAACTTAATCACCAACTACCGCTCTGGAATTTCCTATGGTCGTATTTATGAGCTGGGGTCTATATTTCACAAAAAAGACTATCAAGAGGATTTGCACTTAAGCATGTTATCCTGGGGACAGGCTGAAAACTTGTGGCAAAAAAATAAAAAGCGCCCAGTGGTGTATGATGTAAAGTCCGCTGTTGAGAAGCTCTTAAACGCTTTGGGTTTTACTTCTTTTGAATGGCAGCTGATGAAAACAGCACCAAGCCTTCTTCATCCCGGTCAGTGTGTAGGACTAAAATTACAAGGTCAGCTTGTTGGAGTTGTGGGAAGCCTGCATCCAAGGTGGATACAAGAAAACAAAATCCGTGAAGACATTGCTTTTGCACAAATCAATATGGAGATGATTAAAAATTCCTATCCAAAGCGTGCCAACTATAAAAAAATAAGCAAACAGCCTTATGTTGAGAGAGATTTAGCCTTTATTCTACAGCCAGATCAAAATCTTGGTGATATTTTAAAGGAGATTAAGAAGGTCTTAAAACCTGACTTAAAGTCCATAGAGGTGTTTGATTTGTATCAAGGTGAAAAGTTGGCTCAAGGGGAGTCATCCATTGCCTTAAAAATGCGCTTTCAGACAGTTGACGGGACATACACTGACCAACAGCTACAAGAGTTGATGCAAAAAGCCATCAAATCGGCTGAGAAAACTGGGGCAAAATTGCGCTAACGCTAAAAGTTATTGTTAAAAATATTGAAAGTTTTCAAATACTTGGTAGGCTTTTGGTAAGTTAAATACTTTCGGGAGAGGCGTATGTCGAGTTCATCATCATCTAACTCAACAGTTACAAAAGCAGATATTATTGAAAAAGTTTACGATAAAATCGGCTTTTCAAAAAAAGAGGCCTCAGAACTTGTCGAGATGGTTTTTGATGAGCTTAAAACTGTGCTTGTTAAAGGCGATAAAGTTAAAATCTCAGGTTTTGGTAATTTTGAAGTAAAAGACAAAAAATCTAGAGTGGGCAGAAACCCACAAACCGGTGAGCAAATGATTATTAGTGCTCGTCGAGTATTAACTTTCAAACCCAGCCAAGTTTTAAAAGGGATGCTTAAAGAAAAAGTTCAAAAAGAAGTTGAACAGCAAAACTTAAATAAAGGTTAATTATGCAACAACAAGATATGTTTGAAACCGACCCACAAAATTCAAACGATCAGCAAGTTGAATCTACTCAGCCAAACTCAACTCAACTTACGATGGATGGATCACCCTCAGAGCCGCCAATGTTGCTCGATGAAGAGCTATTAAATGAAATCACAAACATTCCAGATAAAATGGCCTTTAAAATTGGCGATGTGGCACAGGTGAGTGGTGTTAAGACTTATGTGTTAAGATATTGGGAATCAGAATTTGATGAGTTGAAGCCTAAAAAATCAAAGCACAATCAACGTATGTACTCAAAAAAAGATGTAGAGTACGTTTTAATTATTAAAAAGCTTTTATACCGTGATCGTTTTTCTATTGATGGAGCCCGTGCTGCTTTAAAGCGTTTAAAGAAAGACGGCAAAAATGTCCGAAAAATCAAAGAAGGTGTGAGTCAAATCAAAGACATTCATACTCGTATGGAAAACCTTATTGAGCGCGTTCAAAAATTAAAATCTGATATTTTATGACTGATTCATTCCAATTATTTGCAAGCTTAAACTCAGGTAGGCTTTCTAAATCTTTATAAGTTTGAACTTTTTTATAAAACAACCGACAGTTTTTATGACCATCAGTACTTTGGCAGCAAGTTATTGAAAAAGTAATTTTAGAACTTATTTAAATACTTCTACATATCCATAAGATTAGGCAATCAGCAGCACTTAAGTATTTATTCATAAATGCATTCAAATTTTTGAAGTTAACTTTATAATGAGTAAAGGGTATTTCTTGCCCATTAGAAAAAATTTAGGACCCGAAGACTGACCTATTGTTGATTGATCATATAAAAGTTCACAAATTAATGTTTCACCTTCAGTTATTCTGTCCTTAAAATTTTTGTCATTTTCAGGATAACAATTTCCGCTTAATCGAAGTTGTAAATGGGGCTTTCCTTTTAAACTTTCTATAAGAGTATTAGTAACTTCATCTCCTAAAACAGGAATGCCTCCATTAAACTCTATTTGTCCAAACTCATAATCAATAAAGCCCAAGCACTCTGTATTGCAATCTAAAATTTCTGCTTTTACGGGTATTCTTACAGGATTAAAATAAACGTCTTTTAAAAGTTCAATTTTCAATTGTACATCTTTTATAAGTTGTTGGTCTATATCTAGATGCCCAGAAATACGATAGTTCTGAAGAGGTATAAATCCAGCAGTTAGCAAACCACTTTGCTCGTTTGTTGTGATTTCATATCTCGTTAAGGCCCATAAATTTCCACTTACTAGGAAAGCAAAAACTAGAAAAATAAAATTAAAAACATTTAATTTTTTATTAGTATTCATAAGATTCCTTTAAGTTATGTAAACGCTAAAGTAGTTATTACTATAATTCAGGGAAATCTCATAAATTTAAAATAAAATAGATTTGTAATATAAGTTTTTCATATAATATTTGAATATATATAACAATATTACATGAATTTTAATTTTAAAAAACTGTATATTTTTTATAAATTCTTTCGAATTCGGCAATTATGAATAAAGTCCTTAGGCTAAATCTTTCTTTACTAGAACTTACAGCCCTGAGTGTAATGGTATCTCTAAGGCTTTTGTTAAAACCTTCAAGTGAGATTATCTTTACCTGAATAACTGTTAGATCGTTTCTCTATTGATGGAGAACATGGCGCTTTAAAGCGTTTAAAAAAAGACGGTAAAAATGTTCGAAAGTTTAAAGAAGGTGTGAGGCAAATTAAAGACATTCATACCCGTGTTGAGAGTCTTATCGAGCGCGTTCAAAAAATAAAAACAGATATACTATAACTATTGATTTAATGTTTTAGTAAATTAAACTCTGGTAAACTATCAATGCTTTCATAATTTTTTACTTTTTTGTAAAACAATCGACAGTTTTTATGGCCATCAGTGTATAGGTGGTTTGCAAGCTTTGGTGTATCTAAATACATAGTAACAATATATTGGGGGGCAATATCTGAAACAGTTCCCTTTTCAAAAGTTAAGTCGTCTACAACGATACTGTTTGGTATCAATGGACTTTCTTCCTTGGCATAGCTTTGTGGGATGACTCTTAATTTTGTAATATATTGTGGGAATCTGGTCTCTAAATCACACATAAGCTTCATATTTATTGGTGCTTTTAATTCTAGTTTTGTATTAATCTTAATATCATCAATCGAAACCTCTGCAAAAGAGGTAGTTGATAAACAAATTATAAAAAATAAAACTATAGCTCTCATGGCACTTCCTTTATCTCATAAATGCTTAAAAATTGTGTAAATATCGATTCAAGCTGACATAAATTGTCATTTTCATAAAAAATGCTTATGAAATTATGTGCAGCAAAAACAATTACTTACTAACTATTGTAGGAAATAAAAAACCTACATGAGTTAATATTTATATATAGTTGCAATATTATGACCGACAAAAGACGTGCCGTATTGTCTCAGATTTAAGTCTACCATCAAATTTACCGATCATTAGCCATATATATGGGCTAGATTTTTAATAAATTTTGAGGCAGTATAGTCTTATGAAGTTTTTATTGTTTTTCTTTGTAGCAATCTTCAGTTATTTTCAGGTTCAATCAAGCCTGTGTGTGTTGGATTGTGATTGGAACAGTGACGTGGAGTTGGTTGAGTCAAACTCTCCATCGCCTTGTCATGATCAACAAAAACAATCGGAACAAAAGCCAGAATCCAATCAATGTTTTGATATGTCTATTTGCAATTCAGGTTTGCTTGGATCTAAAAAGTTGAGCTTTGAACAACAAAATCAACATGAAACTAAAAAAAATGATTTCACTGACAAAATAATTATATCTATGTATTTTGGTTTTGAGCCTAAGACAGATGTGGGAGATTATAAGCCTTTACCACATTGGAACCTGGCTGTTCTTCCTTTAAAACATACAATTAAAACCCATTCTTTTTTAATTTGATCAATTAACACCATTATTATTTTTTCTATTCCATCTTGCTTAGGCAAGACGATCTTAATGAAAAGGTGTTAATTATGCTTTATATTTTAAACTGGTTTTTTACCTCAAATTCCTATGGGCAATCACTGTCTAAAGTCATGATAGTGTTTGCAGTGCTTTTTCCATCAATTAGCAATGCCGAGGGGACTATATCACTCAATGAGCTTTTGCAACTATCCTATAAAAATAATCCTGGAGTACAGGAAAAACATTATGAGTGGAGCGCAGAGCACTCTTTAATTGCCTCTCAAGCCACTTTGGATAACCCAATGGTGGGAGTTTCAGAGCTTAATAGAGGCTTAAAAACTCAATATGGAACGATTTCACAGAAAATAAAATTTCCAACAAAGTATATTTACCAGGCAAAAGCACAGCAAAGTAAGGCTGATAGCTTTCGCTCCAGACTTAATGAAAAAAAATTTGAAGTAAGACAACAGGTTATAACACTTTATTATGCAATCTACTCTGCACAGAAGGTTATTCAACTCACTAAAGCAAACATTGAATCTGTAAATGAATTTGCTCGTGTTGCTGAAAAAAAGTATTCTGCTGGAAAGTCTCCTCAAGGTGACTCTATGAAAGCTCATTTTGAGTTAACTCAATTAGAATTAAATCTTATTCGGTTAAAACAAGAGGAGCAGGCACTGCAGGACCAATTAAAATCTGTCGTGAACTCTCCCTCTTTAAAAAATATTGAAATAAGCCAATTAGAGTTATCTCCACCAAAATTTTTTAAAGAAAAAATTCAAGGTGATAATTCGAAACTTTTAAACCAATTAAAGGAAAATTCACCAGTTCTTAGAGCAGAAAATTATAAACTTAAGGAAACCGAATATAAAAGCACCTTGGCTAAATGGGAATTTGCTCCTGATTTTCAAATTCAGTATCAACAGCGAATCTCTGGTGAACCTATTGACTCTAATATTCTTACAATAGGAGTCACAATTCCTCTTTGGTTTTGGAAGACAGGCTATGAAGCCTCAGCTGCTTCGGCAAAAAAAATGGCTCAAGAGTATAAGGTGAAAGACACTAAACTTAAGCTCATTGCTGATATCAAAGATTTAAAAGGAAGAGTAAGCACAGGTGTTAAGACATTAGAAATTTACCAAACAAGTCTTATTCCACAGGCACAAGGCTCTTATAACTCTAGCCGCTCAGCCTATCAGGCAGATAAAACTTCTTTTCTAGATTTGCTTGATAGTGAGCGCTCTCTTTATCGTATTAAGACCGATTATTATCAGTCACTAAGACAATACGTCTCCGCCTTATGCATTTTAGAAAGAGAGCTTGGATTTTCCGTGTCAAATTTAGATTCAGTTAGCGAGGTTAAAAATGAGAAATAAAATTATAATTTTAATTAGTGCTATTATAATCGTTGTCTTGGGTGGTGGGCTGTTTTGGTGGAACTCCCAGAATAAAATAGATCACTCAAACCATGAACATAATAAAGAATCAAAAGCTACAATGTATATTTGTCCTATGCATCCGCAAATCACTTCAGACGAACCTGGAACTTGCCCAATTTGTGGAATGGACTTGGTTCTCGCAAATAAAATGGACGACCATGAAGATATGGATCATCAAGGCTCAGCAGAAAGTGAAGGAGAGCTGCCCGTTGGACGAACTTCATTAAAACTATCATTAGATAAGCAACAAATGATAGGTGTAAAACTTGAGAGAGTTGAAGAGAAGAAATTATTTAAAACAATTAAAGCACCTGGTCGAATTGCATTTGATCCAGAGCTATATACAGCCCAAAGTGAGTACCTTGAAGCATTAAGGCAATGGAATCGTGTAAAAGACTCTTCCATTGCTGATGTTAGGGAAAATTCAAGACAAATGATTCGGTCTTCTAAAATTCGCCTTAAAGTTCTTGGATTGGCAGATGATCAAATTGCAAGCCTCACAAAAAAAGGCTTTCAGTCAGAAGGCCTTATAGTTGGTGGACAAGATAACATAATTTATGCAGATGTGTTTGAAGTTGATCTTCCATATATTAAAGAGGGGCAATCCGCCCAAATCTCTGCAAACTTTCTACAAGGAAAAACACTTCCAGGAAAGGTTATCTCTGTTGATCAGGTCATCAACCCCGAAACACGAACTGCAAAAGTACGAATTAAGTTATTAAAAAATGATGTTGCGATTCGACCCGAATCCTATGTCAATGTCTCGATATTTGCTCCAGTCGGACGTCACTTAGCAGTTTCTATAGAATCTGTAATGGATACAGGTGTGGATACTTATATCTTTTTAAGAAGAGAGAAAGGAAAATTTGAGCCTAAAAAGGTTCAAGTTGTTTTGGAGACTGAATCGGAGGCAGCTATTGTCGGAGACGTTAATGAGGGTGATGTGGTTGTTGTTGGTGCTAATTTTCTAATTGATTCTGAGTCTCGCTTAAAGTCCGTAATACAGGGTGGATCGGCTTCACCAGCAGAGCATGACCACTAAGAGGGGTATAAAATGATAATTAAAACTATTGAGTTTTGTGCAAAAAATAGATTCATAACACTTTTAGCCGTTACTGTAGCATTAGTTGCTGGTTGGTTTAGCATGAACAAAATTCCGATCGATGCTACTCCTGACCTTTCTGATACTCAAGTTATTGTCTACACAACGTGGAATGTCAGTCCAGATATTATTGAAGATCAAGTGACCTATCCCATTGTAACGAGTTTATTAGGCGTACCAAAAGTAAAAGACATACGAGGACTTTCCACTTTTGGTGCGTCCTATGTTTATGTGATTTTTGAAGATGATACAGATATCTATTGGGCAAGATCAAGAGTGTTAGAATATTTGTCTAAAATCATCCCTCAGCTTCCTGAGGGCTCCAACACAGAACTTGGGCCGGACGCTACTGGTGTGGGGTGGGTCTATCAATATGCACTCAAAGACACCTCCGGAAAACACACGCTAGCTGATCTTAGGTCATTTCAAGATTGGTTTTTGCGTTATCAATTACAAGCCGTACCAGGTGTTGCCGAGGTGGCTTCTTTCGGTGGATTTGAAAATCAATATCAAGTTCATGTAAATCCAGAATCACTTCGTGCTTATAACATTCCTTTGTCGAAAGTCAGTGAAGCTATACGCCAAGGTAATTCAGAAACAGGTGCGCGAGTCATTGAGTTTTCCGGCACGGAATATATGGTGCGCCTCAGAGGTTACGCTAAAAACCGACAAGACATTGAAAACATTGTTATTGCTGTAAATAAAAATGGTGTGCCTATTTATGTGAAAAATGTAGCTAATGTAATACAAGGGCCAGAAATGAGGCGAGGTGTTGCTGATCTCAATGGTTTAGGTGATGTTGTTGGCGGAATCGTCGTTATGCGATTTGGTGAAAATGCCAATGCGGTTATTGAACGAGTTGAAAGAAAGCTTGAGGATCTTAAAAATTCACTGCCCGATGGTGTTGAAATTGTTGAAACCTATAATAGAAGTGATCTTATAAAGCGCTCTATCCAGACTCTAACTCATGAGTTAGTACTTGAAATGATTGTTGTTGCATTAGTTATAATTATCTTTTTATTACATATACCAAGTGCACTTGTTCCAATCATTACTTTGCCTACAGCAATAGTTATTTCTTTTATCCTTATGTATTTAATGGACGTTTCTGCCAATATAATGTCTTTAGGAGGAATTGCTATAGCTATTGGGGCCATGGTGGATGCTGCCATTGTTGTTGTGGAGAATTGTCATAAAAAAATGGAGGAGTGGAAAGAGTCTGGTGGGAAAGAAAAGCTTGATGAGGTGATTATTTCAGCAATTAAAGAAGTTGGGCCGGCAAGTTTTTATTCATTGCTTGTTATTGCCGTATCATTTCTTCCAATATTTGCTCTTGAAGCTCAAGAGGGGAGGTTATTTAAGCCACTTGCTTATACAAAAACATTATCAATGCTTGTGGCGTCGGTATTATCAATAACGCTTGTACCAGCTTTGTTAATTATATTTACCAAAAAAAGAGAGTTTAAAAGTGGTCCCACTTGGTGGACGAAATTAATGAACTTTCTTTTTGCTTCTAAAATGAAAAGTGAAGATGAACATCCTATAAGCCGATTTTTATTTAAAGTTTATGGACCAGCTGTTGATTGGGTTGTTGATAACAGAAAAAAAGTAATCGGCATTGCTGTGGTTATGATGCTAGCAACAGTTCCCGTATACCTTAAATTGGGGTCAGAATTTATGCCTCCTTTAAATGAGGGGACAATACTTTATATGCCAACGACAATGCCTGGCATATCCGTAACAGAGGCGCAAAACCTTCTACAAAAACAAGACAAGATCTTAAAAAGTTTTCCTGAAGTTGAGAGTGTTCATGGAAAAGCAGGAAGGGCAAATACAGCCACTGACCCAGCCCCGCTTTCAATGATGGAAACTGTTGTAGTTCTAAAAGATCAAAGGCAATGGCGTAAAGTAGATCGTTGGTATTCTGACTTGCCAGAGTTTTTGCACTGGCCCTTTGAGTGGATAACTCCAAGTTATATGACTTGGGAAGAGTTAATTCAAGATATGAATAAGAAGATGGACTTTCCTGGGGTTACAAATGCATGGACTCTACCAATTAAGGGAAGAATTGATATGCTAACAACTGGAATTCGAACTCCTATTGGGATAAAAATATCTGGTGACAATCTTGAATAAATAGCACGTATTGGGCTTGAAATTGAAAAAATCATAAGCAAAGTGAAAGGCACTCGAAGTGTGTTTGCCGAGCGAGTAACAGGTGGGTACTTTTTAGACTTTAACTTTAACCGCGAAGCTCTAGCTCGCCATGGTATTTCTATAAAGCAAGCGCATGATTCTGTTGCAAAGGCACTTGGCGGACGGAATGTTACAACCGCTATTGAAGGTAGAGAGCGATACTCTGTAAATGTCCGCTATGCCAGAGCCTTTAGACAAAATAAAGAACATATTAGAAGAATATTAATAGATTCACCTAAAGGTTATCAGGTGCCACTTTCTGAAGTCGCGACTATTCAAATGCTCAATGGTCCTGGAATGATTAGAAATGATAATGGACTTTTAACAGGATATGTATACGTAGATTTAGAAGAGTCGGATGTTGGTGGTTATGTAAAGAAAGCTAAAAAAACAGTCAACGAAAAACTTGACCTTCCTTCAGGTTATTCACTTAGTTGGAGTGGCCAATATCAAAGTATGGGTCGGGTAAAAGAAAAGTTAAAAGTTGTGCTGCCCATAACTTTTCTAATTATAATTGTATTGATTTATCTCAACACAAAATCTGCGATGAAAACTTCTATTGTTTTACTCGCAATTCCATTTTCGGCTATTGGGGCCGTTTGGCTACTTTATATTCTTGGATACAACATAAGTATTGCTGTATGGGTGGGTCTTATTGCCCTGTTAGGTATAGACGCTGAAATGGCAATTTATATGCTTCTATACTTAGACTTGGCCTATGAGAAACGAAAGAAAGAGGGAAAGTTAAATTCTTTTGCTGATCTTAAAGAGGCTATTCACTTTGGTGCGGTTAAACGTATTCGTCCAAAAATGATGACAGTTCTTACAACCTTTATGGCTCTTCTACCTATTATGCTGGCAAGCTCTGCAAGCAGTGGAGCCGATGTGATGAAGCGAATGGCAGCTCCAATGGTTGGTGGAATTTTAACATCATTTTTACTGGAACTTTTAGTGTACCCAGCTATTTTTGCCATATGGAAAGAAAGGTCTCTTCCTACAGACAAAAGGAGTGACGTAGTATGAACATATTTTTCAAACATATTCTATTAGTATTTCTTTTATTTCATTTTAGTTTGTACGCCCATAAGGGTGAGGATCATTCAAAATCAAACAATGAGTCCTTAGTGGTATCTACGACTCAAATGTATAAGCTGGAAGAGATAAATAATAAATATTTTTCAAACATAAAACCAATATTTGAAAAAAAATGCCTTGATTGCCATGGTCTTGGTAGTAAAAAGCCTTGGTACTATGTTTTGCCAGGGATAAAGCATATGATGAATCAAGATATGTCTGAAGCAAAAAAGCATTTAGATATGACTAACGGATTTCCTTTTGGAGGACACGGCAGTCCCAAAGAAGATTTACAAGCAATAAAAAAGACTGTTAGAGAAGACTCGATGCCACCATGGCAGTACAAAATGATGCATTGGAATTCAAAACTAACGAAAAAAGAAAAAATGGTATTGAACAAGTGGATTGATAAAAGCTTACAGATACTAAACAATGGAGGAAATAAATGAAATCACTCACCCTAATAATTTTACTGTTTGGAATATCTACAGCGGCTATTGCTAGTCAAAGCTATAATGTGGAGGTTACAAAAAAAGGTTTTGAACCCTCAAGAATTGAAGTTAATACTGGAGAAAAGCTCATTTTAAATATTACCCGAAAAGTGAAAACAACATGTGCCAAGAAAATCACAGTTCCCTCTGAAAACATTGAAAAAGACCTTCCGTTTAATAAAACCGTGTCTATTGTTTTTACCCCTAATAAGAAAGGAGAAATTAGCTTTGGATGTGCAATGAAACAGATGTTGGGCGGTGTTATTTTTGTTAAATAGTAGTTTGCCACGGAAATTTAATTGAAGAATAAAATATGAGAACAATAATAAAACTTAATATTTTTTCGAATAGGTTAGTAAAGATGAAACATAGTGTCCATAAATCAAGAGCAACCAATTACAAAAAAAAATAGTCTGACTCTGTGGGGAAGTATCTCTATGGGCACTGGGGTGATGATTGGTGCCGGTATTTTTGCTCTAACCGGTCAGATGGCAGAACTGGCAAGAGAATGGTTCCCACTAGCTTTTTTATCCGCAGCTATAGTTACGGGATTTAGCACATATTCCTATATAAAAATGGCAAGTAAGTATCCTTCGGCTGGTGGCATTGCTATGTTTCTAGAGAAAGCATATGGGAAATCTATGATGACTGGTGCTTGTGCTCTTCTTATGTATTTTTCTATGGTAATAAATGAAAGTTTGGTAGCGAGAACTTTTGGTGCTTATACATTGCAACTCTTTAGTATGGACAAAAGTTCATGGCTTGTGCCAGCTTTAGGTGTTGCCCTTCTGATCTTTGCATTTCTAATCAATATTTTAAGCAATAAATTTATACAAAGCTTTTCCTTTATAATGGCCTTTATTAAAATTGCTGGATTGCTCATATTAGCCGGAGGAGGTCTCTGGGCAGCAGGTCTGAGTTTTGAAAGTCTTTCTGTTGCCCCCAATGATACCAGTTTTTCAGGATTTTTAGGGGCCACTGCCCTTGGGATTTTGGCCTACAAAGGCTTTACAACAATAACAAATAGTGGAAGTGAAATTAAAAATCCAACAAAAAATATCGGTCGATCAATTATATATTCCGTCAGTATTTGTTTTATTATTTATATGTTAGTTGCATTCGCTGTAGCGGGAAACCTCAGTATTTCTGAAATTATTAAAGCTAAAGACTACTCACTAGCTGAGGCCTCCAAACCTGCTTTTGGTAATTTTGGTCTTTGGGCAACAGTAGGTTTTGCAATTGTTGCGACTGTTTCAGGAGTAATTGCAAGTGTATTTGCTGTTTCTAGAATGTTGGCTATGTTAACAGATATGAATCTTGTTCCACATAGTCATTTTGGAATGCCCGGTAACATTCAAAGGCATACACTTGTTTATACTATTGTTCTTGCGATTTTATTAACTGTATTTTTTGACCTTAGTCGCATTGCTTCGCTTGGAGCTATTTTTTATATACTTATGGATATTGCAATCCATTGGGGGGTGTTCAAAAGTTTAAAAGAAGATATTGATGCCAAACCTATTATTTTAGTAACTGCAATTCTATTAGATGTTATTGTACTGGGAGCGTTTCTGTGGATTAAATTACAGAGTGACCCATTAGTTATTTGGGTTTCTATTAGTGGAATTGCTATTATTTTTTCTTGTGAAAAATGGTTTATCAAAGCTCACTCAAGAATGTGATAAGTATCAATTAGGAGTGTTATTGTGAAAAATAAAAAAAATATAAATAAAAAGCATGAACAACATAATGACAATAATGGAAGTCATTCTAGTTCTGATCATGGTCATGGTAAGCATAATCATCATCGAATGATGATAGAGGATTTTAAGAAACGATTTTTGGTATCTTTAATTCTTACCCTTCCAATTTTAATTCTTTCCGACATGATTCAGCATTGGCTAGGTATAAAAATTGAATTCAAAGGTGAGGGTGCTATTTTATTTACCTTGTCTACAGTAGCTTTCTTTTATGGTGGCTGGCCTTTTCTTAAAGGTTTTTATAATGAACTGGTTAAGAGATCACCGGGTATGATGACTCTTATAGCTCTTGCAATCACCGTGGCTTATGTTTTTAGTACAGCTGTGATATTTGGCTTTCCTGGTCAAGATTTCTTTTGGGAGCTTGTTACATTGATCGACATTATGTTGCTCGGTCACTGGATTGAGATGAAGTCAGTATTAGGAGCTTCAAAAGCACTTGAACTTCTGGTTAGTATGATGCCCTCAGAAGCTCATCGAATTATTGATGGAAATATTGAAGATATAAAATTAGAAGATCTAAATAAAGATGACATTATTTTAATTAAGCCAGGAGAGAAGGTCCCAGCCGATGGAACTGTTCAAGATGGTGAGAGTTATTTGAATGAAAGTATGCTTACTGGTGAAAGTAAACCTGTTAAAAAAGCAAAGGGAAATAAAGTTATAGGTGGCTCAATAAATGGAAATGGATCTCTTTATGTAAAAGTAGTTCATACAGGTAAAGATAGCTATTTGACAAAAGTGATAAACATGGTTCAAGAAGCTCAAAAAGCGAAATCGAAGTCACAGCACTTGGCTGATCGTGCAGCTAAATGGCTGACCTATATAGCTGTTTCAGCTGGTCTTGGTACTTTATCAATATGGTTATTATTAGGAGCCTCGATGAACTTTTCCATTGAACGAATGGTGACTGTTATGGTGATTTCTTGTCCTCATGCCTTAGGACTAGCCGTTCCTCTTGTTGTGGCGATTTCAACGGCGCTTTCTGCACAGAATGGTTTATTGATTCGTAATCGTACCGCTTTTGAAAACTCTCGCCTTATAACGACTATAGTTTTTGATAAAACCGGAACTCTCACAAAAGGAATTTTTGGGGTAACAAGAATTGAAGTGACATCACAAAACTCAATTGATGAAACTAAACTTTTGAGGTACGCAGCTGCTTTAGAGCAAAGCTCAGAACACCCAATTGCTGTTGGTATTGTAAAAAAGGCTAAGGAAAAAAATCTGAATGTTCCAAAGGCTGAGAAATTTAATGCCATCACAGGAAAGGGTGTTGAAGCTGTTGTTGAAGGTCATGATGTAAAAGTTGTCAGTCCTGGTTATTTAAAAGATAAAAATATTTCTATCCCAGAATCTGCTTATTCTGACAATGCTGAAACTGTTGTTTTTATTCTTATTGATAATGAGCTATCTGGATTTATTGCACTTTCTGATGAAATTAGAGAAGAGTCTTTTGAGGCAGTAAAAAAGTTCAGAGATAATGGTATAAAAGTGAAGATGGCAACTGGTGACAATGAAAAAGTCGCAAAAGCTGTTGCCGATAAACTTGGCTTAGATGGCTACTACTCTGAAGTTCTTCCTCATCAAAAAGTAGACATAGTAAAAAAACTCCAAGCAAATGGGGAGTTTGTATCTATGACAGGTGATGGTGTTAACGATGCTCCAGCACTAGCACAAGCGGATGTTGGAATTGCTGTTGGATCAGGAACAGATGTAGCTGCAGAAACCGCAGATATTATTTTAGTTAATAGTAACCCACAAGATATTTTAAAGCTGATTCTTTTTGGAAAAGCAACTTACAACAAAATGATACAAAATCTAATTTGGGCCACAGGATATAACGTTGTTGCAATTCCATTAGCCGCTGGAGTTCTTTATAAGGCCAATTTTGTTTTAGATCCTGCTGTTGGTGCAATATTTATGAGTTTAAGCACAGTAATTGTGGCTATCAATGCCCAGTTATTAAAGTCTAAAATAAATGCTAAAATTTAAAGTAGCTTGTGTTATCACTGTATGTTCGAATCTTTAGTCATAATTTAGATCGTAAATATTTGTATTTACTTTATATTTATCACTAGTGACTTTAGTCTCCCTGCAATTTATGCCATTTGGAAAGAAAGGGAGCTTAAATAAATCATGTTCGCTTTTTAATACAGTGAAAAACTGTTATAAGTAAAGCATGAGAGTTTTAATTATTGGTGGAGGTTTTGCCGGACTCAATGCCGCCAAAACCTTAGGCCACAAAAAAGATGTTGAAGTGACCCTTGTTGACAAGCGAAACCATCATTTGTTTCAACCACTACTCTATCAGGTGGCGACCGCCGGACTATCACCGGCTGAAATTGCTGTACCCATTCGTAATATTCTCTCAGACTACAGTAACATCTCCGTGGTGTTAGATGGTATTGAAAGACTGGATCTTGAAAGCAAAAAAGCCTACTCAAAACTTGGTGTTTATGAATTTGATTTTTTAATTATGGCCTGTGGATCCAGTCACTCCTATTTTGGCAACGACAGCTGGGAAAACTTTGCCCCGGGTTTAAAGAGTTTAGAGCAAGCCACTGAAATCAGAAGAAGAATATTATTGTCTTTTGAGCGCGCTGAGAACTCAAAAGACATTGAAGAGCAAAAAGCCTATTTAACATTTGTCATTGTGGGCGGTGGTCCCACTGGCGTTGAGCTTGCAGGCAGTATTGCAGAACTTAGCCGCGTAACACTGTCAAAAGACTTTAGAAATATAGACCCCTCTAAAGCCCGAGTGATACTTATTGAGGCAGGCCCAAGGGTTTTGGCCGGATTTCAAAAGTCCTTGTCGGATAAAGCTCAACGCAGCTTAGAGGATAGTGGTGTGCAAGTATGGACCAACTCAATGGTCACCAATATTGACAAAGAGGGCGTTCAAGTGGGTAAAGACTTTGTTCATACAAAGTGTGCTCTTTGGGCGGCTGGAGTGGCTACAAGTCCACTAACTAAAGATGTAAACTCCAATAAAGATAAGGCGGGACGACTCGTCGTTAATAAAGACCTGTCTTTAGAAATGTATCCTGAAGTATTTGTTACAGGTGATATGGCCGCTTTTAAAAACAATGGAGATTACTTGCCAGGGCTTGCTCCCGTGGCCATCCAACAAGGACAACATGCAGCACACAATATTTTAAACAAAGTCAAAGGCCAACCCACTGAAGACTTTAAATACTTTGATAAGGGCATGATGGCCACCATTGGCAGAAATAAAGCTGTACTACAAACAGACCATATTAAAATGAACGGGTTCTTTGCTTGGATGGCTTGGCTTATTGTGCATATTTATTTTTTGATCGGCTTTAAAAACAGAATACTGGTTTTATTCCAATGGGCCTGGGCTTACTTTACCTACAAAAGAGGTGCTCGTTTAATTGTCTCAAAAAAATGGAAAGAGTAAAAAATTATTCTTGCTCTTGTAAGTATCCTTTAAAGCGACCGTAATAACCACGGGCAAGGTAGATGTCGCCCTCAAGAACTCCATCAATGATAGTTCCGTTCATAGAAAAGGTGCAGGTGTTGGCTTTGGTGCTATTGTCGGTGGTGAGTACAATAGAAGAGCTCTCTTCAATGTACTGGGCTGAAAGCATACATCCAATGCTCTCTTGTCCATCATCCCGAAAAAGTCTCCAGTAGGCTTTAAGTGTTGGAAAAACTCTAGGTTTGCCGTAATTATCGGTGCCTTTGACCTCTTCAGTGATAAAAATTTTTATTTCATTCGTGCGCGTGGCTAACCTTTTTGAAGGGTTAGTGACTTCACCCAAGTAAGTGCCCACAGCTGGAGTGTACTCTTGGTTGAGTTTTTGTCTTTGTTCTAAGTCTTGTTCTTGGGTGTCATTGCCTTCGATATCAAGGCCACATGAGGTTAGAAACAGAAATAAAATTGAAATAAGAATCTTCATTTTATGCCCCCTCGTTATTGTCTACCATAGGCTCTGTCATAGAGCCGGTAAAGCGATTTAGTAATTTTGATGAAAAAATATCTTCAAGTATCATATAACCACAAGGAATCCAGATAAGAGTCAGCAACGTCCCGCTGACAAGACCCCAGGCCATAGCTAAAGTCATAGGAACTAAGATGGGATCAGAGCCCCCAATGCCATAGGCGGTGGGCATAAGGCCCCCAACAGTGGTAAGGCTTGTGATCAGCACGGCTCTTAACCGGTCCGCAGAGGCTTTGGCTAGCACCTGTTTGAGGTTCAAGGAGGTGGTCATTTTTAGCTCTTCTATGTAACTCACTAGAACAATGGCTGCGTTCACCACAACTCCTGCAAGACCCAGTATTCCAATAAGAGCAAAAAAGCTCAGTGGCTTTTGGTGTAAAAAGAAAGCAGAAAACACACCCACCAATCCTAAAGGAATAGAGGATAAGATCAAAAACGGCACGGAGTAGCTTCTGAATAAAAAGATTAAGATTACAAAAATTCCTAAAAAAGCTAATACTAAAGCTTGAAACAAAGACTGCACAGACTCTTTGGTATTTTCTTCTTCCCCGCCAAACTTCCATGTGACCTCCGAGGCATAATCTTTAAAGTCAGTTTTTAACCACTGACTGGCCATTTGATTGGCTTGCACCGAGGTGATTTTCTCTGGCACCACACTTCCAGTCAGTGTAATGGCTCTTTGAAAGTCAAAACGCTTTCTGACAGAGGGGCCTGAGACCTGTTCGATATTTGCAATGTTAAATATAGGAATCAGTCGTGCTCCAGTGCCGGAGTTGGTGAGCACCGTGGTGTTTTTTAGAGCACTGACAGTTTCTCGGTCTTTTTCATCATAGCGAATTCTTAAATCAAACTCTTTGTTGTTTAAACTCAGCTCTGAGGCAATGCTGCCTTGTAGGGCGGTTCTTAACGCCATCCCCACGGCTTGAGTGGAGAGATTTAAACTAGAGAGCTGCTCTTCATTGATCTGAATATTGTATTCAGGTCCTCCAACAATTTCATCGTCGTTAATGTCTAAAACTCCATCGACTTGGCGGAACTTATCTTTCATTTTATTTATAAGCTCACGCATTTTTTGATAATTAGAAGATCTAAAAGTGATGGTAATAGGGTAGCCCACAGGAGGGCCATTTCTTTGAGCCTCAAAGGACAAGTTGGTGAGCCTGTCATCTTTAATGGTTCGAAGTTTATCAAGCACCCATTCTGTTTCAAGCTCTCGAGCTCGGTCTGGAGGGACAACAATAATTAGCATTCCCACATAATCGCCATTTTTAGCTTGAGGATCATTGCCGCCCATTTGTTGCACACCGGATCTGCTAATAATGTACTTCACATTAGTGTCACCTAATAATTTATAAGACTGCTTGGCCAAATCTTGCGCCACTTTTTTAGTTCTGGCCAAAGGGGTTTCAATGGGGGCTTCAAAACGGGCAATGTAAAACTCAGTGTTTTCTTTGGGAAAAAGCTCGAAGCGGTTTCCATATTTGGCCAGCACAAAGCTAAAGATCATAATCATAGTGATAAACACACTTACAATGTAGCGATGACGAAGGCTGAAATTCATAAAGCCTTCAAACTTGTTTTGTATCCACTGAAACCACTGAAACTTTGGTTTTTTAGATTTAGTTTTTTTATTTAAAGTTTTGTCTCTTATAGTGAACCTAAGTCTTGCAGGGAGTAAAATGAAGCTTTCAAACAAACACACAACAAGTGTGAAGGTCACAACAATTGGAATCCATTTAATAAACTCACCCATCACGCCTTTTGTCACAAGCATAGGCACAAAGGCCGCAATGGTTGTAAAAGCTGTGGCTGTAATAGGGAGCCAAAATTGGTGCACGGCTTGGACTGCGGCATCTAGTTGGCTTAGGCCCTCGTCTCTAAGTCTTGCGTAGTTTTCACTGATAACC
>JAKUPT010000011.1:0-16447 GCA_022450595.1 Bdellovibrionales bacterium | reverse complement strand
CCACCACAGAGTTGTCGACCAACATACCAATGGCAATCACTAAAGCCAGCATTGTGATGGTGTTAAAGTTAATGCCCATAAAAGACATAAAAGCTAAAGTACTCAGTACACAAATAGGAAGACTCAGCGATGTAACCATTCCCAGCACACCGGGTAAAAAGATAAATAAAATTATTAAAACTAATATCAAGCCACCAATGGCGTTGCTGACAACAATGTTTAAACGTTGGCCCACACGTTGGGACTCATCGTTAAAAATATAAAACTTGTAGTCTGTTTCATTTAAGTTTTTCTTAAACTCTTCCAATTTTGATTTAATAGCATCTACTGTTTTTACAGTGTCTGCATTGGCCTTTTTCGAGACTGTGACAATCGTGGCCGGTTCTCCATTGATGCTGGCAAGTACAGTGGGTTCGGCAGCCCCATCTTTGACTTTAGCAATGTCTTTGACTCGAATCAGTTGACCAGAAAAGTTTGAGCGCACTACAATTTCGCCCATTTCTTCGGCGTTTTCCACTTGGCCGTTCACGCGCACCAATTTTTGTTCTTTGTCGGACCTAATGTATCCAGCGGGAATATTTTGAGTGCGCTTTCGTACAGCGTTTAAAACCTCTTCAATGCCCACGTAGTACTGCTGCATTTTTTTGCGGTTCAACAGGATCTGAAACTCCCGCTCTCTAAAACCTGACAGTCTTACCGTTGAGACTCCTTTAACGTCTTCAAACTGTTCTTTTAACAGGTCTGCGATTTGATCACGCCGGCGCTCATTAAAAGGGCCTATAACACCTAGTTCAAAAATTGGTATCTCAGCCGCTCTTAGGCGTTGAAAGTTAGGCTCATCTTGTATGTCAGAGGGAAAACCTTGCACTCGTAGAACGGCTCGTTGTAGTTCATCGACGACGTCTTCCACTTCGTAGTTATTCATGTCGATTAAAATATTGATTTCACTACGGCCATTTTGTGAAACAGAGCTGACCTCTTTAAGGCCAGTGACAGTTCTAACTTCCTCTTCAATTTTGCGGGTGATTTTCTCTTCCACCTCTTGAGGGGAGGAGCCCGGGTACACCGTTGTGACACGAACCCTAGGAAAGTCCACCGGAGGATATGTTTCCGCCGTCAGTGAAGCCAAGCCAAGTATTCCCGCCAATGCAATGAAAAAGGTGATTGCTAAGCTGAGTTTATAATTATCTATAAAAAAGTGAAAAAAGTTTTTCATAGCTTTTGTCTTTCAAGCTGTTTGTCACTAATGAGTTCGTCCTTGCTGGCCGCATAGTCATGCAAATTTACATAATATTGTGCAATGGCTTGAATATGGGCCACCTGTGCCGAGAACTGGTCACGATAGGCTTGGATAAGAATATCAATATCTAGGCGGCCTTGGTTGTATGCCGTTTTCATTTGTTTTAAGGCTTTTAATCTGTGATCGAGCATTTTTTTGGTGCTTTCCACAATTTTAAAGCTAGAGGATAAAAAATTATATTTATTGTCAACTTCAGACTTTAACTGGGATTTTAAAAAGTTATAACTAAGCTCTGAGTCTTGCAGTCGAATCTTTTTGTCAGCAATGGCAGCTCCTTGAGACGAGGAGTCTAAATAAAACTGTAATGTGAGTCCCACAAAATAGTTTGGTTTGGTGACAGAGGTCATCTCGGTAAAAGCTTTGTCGGCGCTTTGCTCCACTCCAATACTGCTCCATGAAAAATCTAGGTCCAAGACGGGAAGGGCACTGTTTTGGGCTGTACTTAACATCAACTTTGAGGTCTCTATTCGAGATCTTGCGATTTTGATAAAACGCTGACTTTCAAGTTCAACCGCACTTTTATTTGGCACTTCTGGAAGTTTACTGACCTTTTCAAGCTCAACGTCATCATCAAGTTTAAGTTTCACTTTTAGTGTAGATAAAAGAGTTAAGTAATTTGAAGACAATTTTTTAACTCTTTGATCTTGCATTTCAAACTCAGCCTGAACACGAGCAAGTTCTCCGGGGGCTGCATAGCCCATGCGAGACTTTTTCTTTACGGTATTTACAAGATCACCAATAAGCTTTCGTGCCTCAATGGCTTCCTCTAAACTTTGCTTGGTCACATAGGTGTCCCAATAAAGAGCTAAGGTTTGAAGAATGAGTTGCTCTAGCTCTTCATCTCTTGAAAGCTTAGCCTCTTGCATTTGTAGTTTTGCCACCTTTAACTGGTTTCGGTCTTTTTTACCAAAGGCATTATTTAGTAAGTTTTGTTTTAGCTCTACATAAAGTGCGGATTGGTTTTGCTGGTCCGGTCTAAGGCTGGATGTAAATGTGCTTAAAATACTATTTTGTTCTAATCGACCATATTGAGCACTAAGATGTGTGCCAGACTTAAAACGTTTCCTGATTTTAACAGAAGAGCCAAGACTTCGGTCTTCCACATTAGAGGTTCCCATAACGCTTTCAGACTGATCAATTTCATAATTGGTTTTTATCTCCATACCAGTATCAAAAAAAGAGAGGGCTTCATAGTAGGGGAGTTCTGCGCGCTTTGACTGATAAACAATTTGTTGAGCTTCGGGCCCTTGAGCTAAAAGACGATCAATGACCACTTGTGGATCTAAGTTCACAGTTGCAAATAGTTGGGTAGAAAATAAGAGCCATGCAAGATGCATCATTAAAAGGCTCCTCTATAGCCAACTCTAAAACTGTAAAGAGGTTCAAAGTCTCCAGAGAGTAGACTCTCTTGAGTTAAACTAAACTCCATTCCAGAGTTTTTAAAAAACTGCCAGTAGCTGGTGACAGAGTTTTGTAAACTTTGAGCATTGGCTGTTTGCTGAAAGTTAGCGTCTTTGTTTTTAACATTATAAAGATGCACGGCGTAGCCTGATTCAAAGTTAAAACTTAATGTTTTATAGTTATAAAACTTAAAGCTGATACCAACAGTAGGCTGAAAGACTTCAATCGAGCCATCTTGGTAAGTGGCCACACTTTGAAACTCAGTCTCTGCACGTCCGTAGGACAGGCTACCAGTTAAAAACAAATACCTTTGGTTGAGCATTTCAATAATAGGCGTTTGTGCTTTTAAGTAAAACAACTGCGATTGAGTGATTTCAGGGGTTGTGAGAGAAACACTTTTTACTTTAAAACGAACGGGAGAAAGTTGAGTGAAGTGATATCCTAAAGACCACTGAGAACTTGGCCTAGTTTTATTTTCAGAAATAGGAATGTTTTTAATTTTCACAGTTTGTGATTTTTTATTGAGGGAACTTTCTAAAGTAAGTTCTTTTTCCGCCAGTTTTTTAAGGTCATTGGTCGAAAGATCCGCTGCATAGCTTTTAATTGCGAAAAATACAGATAATACCAATAACAACTTCAAAGCTTCCCCCTTTGATTTATTGCTAGATAACATACAACAAGCTGGATGGTCACGTAAGAACAAATTGGTTAAATTATGTTAATAATTGGTCTATGCATTAAAGTGTGATTGGCAAAAAGCAATTATGCTTTTTAGGTCTGCATTTGATTTTTGTTGGTTGATCAATTCGAGTCTGGGAATGAGGCCTGTGCTGTTGGCAAGTTGTATAGATAAGCCAGGTCTTGCATTGATTTCAAGCAGCTGAGGGCCCTTGTTTTTATCTAAAACCATATCCACTCCAATATAACCCATTTGAGTCATTTCGTAACATTTAGAGGCTTGTACCAAAAGCTCTTCCCAATAGGGAATGGCTAGATCTTTAAGCTCCTTGCCGGTATCTGGGTGGGTGTTGATGGAGTTGTTCAGGTAAATGCAATTAGTGATATGTCCTGTAGCAATGTTGATACCGCAGCCCACAGCTCCTTGGTGCAAATTGGCTCGCCCTTGAGATTTTTTTGTCGGACATCGAAGCATGGCCATAACAGGGTAGCCTTTATAAACAATAAATCGAATGTCGGGGATGCCTTTATAGACATAGTTGTCAAACACCGGATGCAAAATGATCTTTTCTTGGATAATGACCTGGTCAGGGTGTCCACTTAACGAGTACAAACCACTGAGAATGTCAGATATAAAATGGCTTAATTTTTTTATATTCATAAGCCCTTTAGAGGTGTCAAACTCCGGCTCCTCTTCAGTGCCTAAAACTTCATTAACCACTAAAATGCCATTTCCCATGGCTCCTCTGGCAGGCTTTATACAAAAAGATTTAAGTTGTATAAGATCTTTTTTAATTTTTTTTATCTGCCCTATGTTTGTGACGTGAAAGTAATGATCCGGTTGAGAGACATTATGTTTTTTACATAATTCGTAAGTAGTAATTTTATTGTCAACCAGTTGATATTTTTTTCGCTCATTGTGGGTCAATATATAATCGCCCACCCTGCGGTTCATTCCTAAAATTCCCTTTTTTCTTAAAGCTTTAAAAAACATATTTATAACCGTCGGAATTCTTTAAATCTAATGAGTTCACTAAGCCTGTAGCCTTTATAGCTTCCAATCATAATGTTAAAGGCAATGACCATAAGCAAAAGCTCAGGGTGATTAAATAGCAGCACTTTTAAATCATATATTTCAAACACCAAATAACAACTGGCTGCAATGACCAAGGTCCCAATTAAGGCCTTAAAGGTGTTCCATGGCCCTTCTTCAATAAAGTGAATACTAAAGCGTTCAATAAAAACGGCTATGATGACTATAGGAAAGTAGTTTAAAGCACCTGTATAAACAAAACTATTATCTTGAGTGCTAAGAATACCAACAAAGGCATATGAGATGATCACAAGGGTTAATAGTATAGAAAGCCTGGGAACCGCTAAAAGATAAAATTTATCTAAAATATACCTTTGTCCAAAACCTAAAATAACAATAAAGGCAAAAAACAAAAGACCAATAAGAAGTGAAGTCTCAAGAAAAAATAAACTTAAAAGAATAGGAGTAAAGATACCAAAAGTCTTAAGCCCTACAATGTTTCTTCCAATAGCGAGAATGAGTGTTCCAATGGGAATAAGTAGTATTGTTAAAAAAACATTTTGTAGTGTAGGAGACAATCTATGCAAAGATATGGCCGATAAAAATCCACTCACAGTGCTTAATTTTTTTTGATACTCTTGTGAGTCAACCTGGTTAATCATCACAGGAGTTATGGCTGTATGAAGGGCCTTGGCTGTGGTGTTTTCAAAGTCTGTACTCACGTCACGGTTTACAATAAACTGTTTTTCAGCAATACGATTAAAAGTGGAGGCGTTCACATTCACTGGCAGCCACTTTTTATTGATTAAAACCTCTGGCACATAAGACTTTTTAAGATGATAAGAGTTGTCTTTGTCTTCAATAATATAGGTCAACATAGTTCTTGCTGGAATTTTGTTGATTCTAGCCAGTGCCATTAATATCTGTGCTTTCACAAAGTTAGAAGCTTCATAGAGCTCAAGGGAGTCTTTAATACTGCTGCTTTCATCCGTTGATATAAACTCTTCAGTTAAATATAAGTACAGAGCACGAATACGTTCTAACTGGCTTTGTCGGTCAAAGTTAAATTTTGTATTTAAAAGCCTAAGGCTTTTAAGGTTGGTTTCATCAAAGTCATTAAGTGATAAGTACTGTTTTTTGTTGAATGAGTGGTTGGGAGCCTTCATCACTTGGCCGTAAAAAGACTCTGCAAGTTTAAGTTGATAGTTGATGCTGAGTCTTTTTATCTCTTTTTTTACACTAATCAGACTTTTATGATCTAATTCTATTTTTTTGTAACTATTTTTTGGTTTAATAGATTTGAGCTTAACGGTTTGATTGTAGACACTCTCAATAACAGGGATTAATACTTTTGTAGACTCAGTGGGGCCCAGCATGTCTTGAATATTGTATTTCAGTTCTATGTTCCACTCATTTGAGGAGGACTTAGGGATCATTGAAAGCTTTTTAATTTCAACTTTATAGTAGATTAACAAAAGTGGCAGCAGTATGAGGCTGATCACCGTTATGGTTTTTATTTTGCTCATTTTCGTCCTAGCAGTCGTGATTGCGACACATCTACAATGTAATTACCCATCAATAGGTTGCGGCCTATTAAAAAATTATATTTTAAGTCTTCTCTATTGTTTAAGTTTACACTGATTTCGTGTTCTTTGGTTCCAAGGGTTAACTTTACTTTGATCACATAGCGCTTGCTGGTCATACCATCAGAGTTTCTAACAGTGGAACGTTTGATCACTTCTTCTAAAAAGATGAACTTATTTTTTTTGGAGTCAAAACTTTCAAATTGAACATATCTTTTACCATCAATGGTTTTTTCAATGATATTTTCTGCGTGCAAAGAAGAGGTTTGAGCTCCTGAGTCAACTCGTGCTTTGAGTCTCATATTTTTAGAGCCAATTGTGACCCACTCAATACGTCCTAGAACTATTTTTTGTACAGCACTTTTTTTAGCTTTTATCTGGTTTTTACGTAGATCTTTTGGAACATAGTTTAAACCTTTAAGTTCCGGAAGGAGCTCCGAGCGTATTAGTTTTTTCACATCTGCATTGATCTCTTTTCGAAGACTTTGCATCTGTCCTTCAAGCTCTTGGCTGTTTTTTTGAGGCCCTAGTATAGAGCAACCCGTTAAAAATATAAAAAGAGTTAAATAAATTCTCAACATTTCACACCACCGCAGTCAAAAGAGTAATTTAAAGTGTGTCGGAGTTGTTTTCAACCTAATTTACTTTAATAATTCAAAAGCTTTTGTTAGATTTAATTTTAATAGATTTGTGTAAAAGGTTAATTAGGCTATGTTTTTTTTAATTATGTTGATTTCTCAAATCTGGGCTTTTAATGGTGCGCCTCAGTGGAGTGCTTATGAGCCCAGAACCATGAAGTTAGAAGAGGGCTTTTCAAGAGTGGATTCTGAGTATGTGTCGGATCAACTAGCTTATTCCCATGAAATCAATCAGGAATATCTTTGGGCCTTAGATCAAAATAGGGCTGATTTTACTTTTGGCAGTATAAGTAGTGATAATTTTTTGTATCAAGGGCGTTTAAAGCTTATTAATCAGATCAACAAACAGTGGAGTTTTAAATACCTAGTATTTGAACAACAAGATTTTGAGATTGATCAAAGCCAGTCTTGGATTGGTGTTAATTACCGGCCAATTGATAGTATAGCCTTTGGCGTTTATGGCACTCCTAGTTCAGACAAAGGAACTATTGATTATAAAATCTCAACCACTTTTTATGCTTTTAACGGGGAGCTGACTTTATACTCTGTTAAAACAGACCTAATGAAGAACTCAAAGTCTTTAGATGGTTCCACTTATAAAATAAAGCCTAGCTCTTATGGATTAAGCTGGCTCTCAGGCAGTGTTGATGAATTTTTATTATTTAACTACAGAATAGATCCTGTCAGTCAACTGGAGTTAAATAACTCAGACATCCTTGAATCAAAACACTCACTCACGCAACTTGTATTTCAGCAAAAATTCTATTCACGCATTTGGAGATTAAAATCAGAAGCTTCAAAAATCTTTGAAAGATCAAACCAAAACTGGGCTCAGCAGCAGTTGTATGAAATAAGACTGGAAACAGAAAAAAACAACTTAGGAATAGGTTTGCTTTGGAAGAAATACCTATGGCACAAAAATACAGGATTCTTAGAGCATGATAACTATCTGCCTTATGTATATTACAATATCAGAGGAGATCGATTAAATCATAAACTGACTTATGAAAGTACCTATCACACCTCAGACCAAATTGGAGTGATTGATGTGAGCAATACGGACTGTAAGGCGTGCTTTGAGCACAGATTGAATTATTCCATCACTAAAGATTTTAACGACAACTTTAGTTTTAGATTTAAATTTACTTTTGATATGGATGAGTTTGGCACAGCTAGCACCTGGGAAGGTGGCAGTGGGCAGTTTTATTTAAAATTTTAAGAGGGCTTTTGAAAAGCCCTCTTAAATATCACTACTCTCTGATAGGAGTGATATTCCACTCTTTCATTAGCTTATACTCATCACCAAAAAGCTCGGGGAAATAACCCTGACGCTGTAAGTACTCGCCAGTGTGGTAATCTATAGTGTGGTTGATCCAGCCACCAGGCTCAGGACCAATAAAGCGACGAATGACAGTCTTGCCATCAATGATGTCATCACTTTTATGATATGTGATGGCAAAGTGACCGTCGCCTTTGCGGTTTTTATAAAAACGAATCACTTCGTTATCAGTGCCGTCTTCAGACAGTCTCCACAGTAAAGTGACTTTTCCATAGGTTTTAAAGTTCATGTAACCACCAATGTCACCCTCAGGCTCTAGGTTTTCCACATGTGCTCTTAAACGCGTCCATTCTTCAGTTAAAATATAAGATACATCTTTATCGGCAAAGGCAAAGCTTTGAAAGCTAAATAGGCATGCCATTAAAATGAGTGATTTGATCATATTGTGTCCCCCTAAGTGTTTTGCTGAACTATTTACCAAAGTCTAATTGTTTTTACTACAAATAAATTGGCGTTTGACCAGTTGTGGTTTCAGCTTTTTGACAAAATGACCGGTGGTTGATATACCCTTATGAATCCTATGGAAAAAAAATTAAGATCTGAATTAGTTGGTTGTAAGCGCATTGTCGTTAAAGTTGGTAGTCAAGTTGTTACTAAGAAGAGTGGCAAATGTGATCTTCGCAAAATGCGAATTATTGTGGAAGATATCTGTGAGCTCGTGGACATGGGCTTTGAGATCGTTTTAGTCAGCTCTGGAGCTGTGAACGTAGGAAAGGCCTTTTTAAAAAAAATGTTACCAAGAGAAGGGCGCATTGATCTGCAGCAGTCAGCAAGCTCTATAGGCCAGCCAAAACTTATTAATAAGTATTCTAACCTTTTTGAAGACCACCAGCATATTTGTTCTCAAATTTTATTGACTCATGATGATTTTAGAAATCGAAAACGTTTTTTACACGCCAAGCAAACCATAGATGTGTTGCTTAAAAATAAAGTGACTCCCATTTTAAATGAAAATGACTCCATCTCTTACACAGAAATCACAGTGGGTGACAATGACCACTTGGCCGCCAGTGCTGCTCAAATGGTCAACGCTGATGCGCTACTGATTGTAACCAGTGCCATGGGGCTTTTTAACAAAAACCCCGAAGAAGACGGAGCCAAGCTCATTAAAAAGGTGCAGTTTGGTGAAAACCTAGAGTGTATTGAAATGAGTGCAAAAACTGATGTGGGCCGCGGAGGCATGGAATCCAAAGTCCATGCTGTGAACAAAGTGACCCCTCTTGGTATTAAAGCCATTATTAGTTCAAAAGAAAACAACAGAATCGTGATCGACCCTTTAACAAAAGAGGTTGGAACCTTTTTTGGCCCTCAAACTCACTATGAACCAGATCATAGAAAAGCTTGGCTGATTTCTACTAAAAAGCTCAACTGCTTTATTGAAGTCGATAAAGGGGCTTATGAGGCCATGAAGCAGGGGCACTCGTTATTTCCTGCGGGCATAGTCAATGCGCAAGGGGATTTTTATAAAGGCGATTGTGTTGATATAGTGTATAATAATGAAGCTTTTGCTGTGGGTGTGACTGAGTATGACCGAACAGAGGTGGATCAAATACAGGACAAGCAAAGTGGTGAGATAGAGTCGGTGCTCGGTTATAAGTTGTCGGATATGGTGATACTCTCAGCAAACTTCGTACTTATAGGAGAAAATCAAAATGACCAAAGAATTAGCTAAAAAAGCCAAGATGGCTTCGAAAAAACTAAGAGCCATGGATAAAGACACCAGAAAAAAGATTTTATTAGCCTTGGCTGACAAACTAGAGTCTGAAACACAAAAAGTGATCGAGGCCAATAAAAAAGATCTTCAATACGCTGAAAAAGTAAATTTAACGGCGGCCTTGAAAGACCGTTTAATGCTTGATGAAAAACGAATTCAAGCTATGGCTCAGGGAGTGAAAGAAATCGCAGAACAACCAGAAGTGGTTGGTGAGTTTTCTCAAGAGTTTACTAATGAAGCAGGCCTTAAAATCAAAAGACAAAGAATTCCACTGGGTGTGATACTGATGGTTTTTGAATCACGTCCAAATGTTGTCATCGATTGTGCTGCACTGGCCTTAAAGTCTTCCAACGCCATAATTTTAAAAGGTGGTAAAGAAGCTAAACATTCCAATGAGATTTTAGGTGAAATCATTCAAGAAACCATTGCCGAGTTTGTGCCCAAAGAGAGTGTTCAAGTATTAGCCTCTGACTCAAGAGAAGAAGTTAATGAGTTACTTGAATACGATGAGTACATAGACGTTGTGATTCCAAGAGGTGGTGAGAGATTGATTGAGCATGTGTATAAGCATGCAAAAATGCCTGTAATTGCTCACTTTAAAGGCCTATGTCACATGTACATTGATAAGTCCGCAGACCTTGAAAAAGCGGTGGAGCTTGTATTAAACGCCAAAACTCAAAGAACTGGTGTGTGCAACGCTATTGAAACACTGCTTGTGCACAAAGATGTGGTTGATAAATTAGCCCCAGTTTTGACTGAAAAATTACTTGCTAAAGACACAGAGCTAAGAGTGGATGAGGCTTTCTCAAAAGCTGCAGGCCAAGATCTTAAAAAAGCCACCGATGAAGATTGGGCCACAGAGTATTTAGATAATATATTATCCATTAAAACTGTGAACTCTTTAGATGAGGCCACTGATCATATTGATAAGTATGGTAGTTTTCACACTGAATCTATTATTTCAGAAGACCAAAAAGCCTGTGAGGAGTTTGCATCCAAAGTGGATGCCAGTTGCATTACTATGAACGCGTCGACTCGTTTTAATGATGGCGGACAGCTAGGCCTTGGAGCTGAGCTTGGTATTTCTACCACTAAGTTTCATGCCTATGGCCCAATGGGTGCCGAGCAAATGACCACATCTCGTTTTGTGGTTGTTGGTGATGGCCATGTACGTTCGTAAGCTTTTTATAATCTTATTTCTTCCATTAGTAGCATGCGCCACAACCCCAGACACTGAGCCCCCGCAAGTCGTAGAGACTGTGGACTTGAATCGATATGCCGGAGAGTGGTACGAAATTGCCACGTTCCCAATGATCTTTCAGTGGGGTTGTGGGGGAGCTAAAGCCACCTACAAGATCATTGGTGAAAATAAACTGTCGGTGTTGAATCAGTGCCAAGGATTTTTTGGAGTCAGAGACATTGAGGGAGTGGCCAGTGTTGTAGACTCAAGCACTCCAGCCAAATTAGAAGTTGATTTTGGCTGGGGACGAAAAGGTGAGTACTGGATTATAGATTTAGCCCAAGACTATTCATATGCCGTAGTAGGCAATTCTGACAAAAGCTCTTTATGGATTCTTTACCGTAAGCCCAAAATGCCAGAGGATTTATATAATAAAATCATTGAAGAATTAAATATAAAAGGTTTTAATCTAAGCAAGCTTAAAAAAACAACTAAACCTTTTAGGTAAGTGTGATCTTGTTAAAAGGTACACAAGTTACTTTCTGGGCCACGCTGTGTAAAAGTAACTTGGTACTAAATATATAAAAGCCCAAAATAAGTGTTATAGACTAATTAAGATTTGATCAAAACCATCAATATGCACCTGAAGAAATGATCCATTTTTTAATGTTGTTGTAAGAAAAAAGTAGTGATTTGTTTGTTTTTGATCTACTGCGTTCATATTTTCATCAAGTACACTAGCTTGCGCCTTAAATCCAAAACCGCCATTAATAATTGCACCAGTTTTTACATCACGAATTGATTTAGCTGTGATCTTAATTAACTCTTTAGCACTTGTGCCAATACATTTTACGACGACTTTCGAGACAGACAGTGGTGCAAGTATTGTTTGATCAATAGATAGCTTTTCTATATTAATGATCTCAGTTGTTTTTATAGTTTTGCATTCATTTCCTTTAGTGATTCCAGCTTGAAGTGAAAAAGAGCACATAACAATAGTTAGTAATATTAGTAGTTTAGACATCAGTCCCTCCTTTGGTGTTTTTAGCCCTTATTTAGGGCTGTGATAAAACTATCACAAAAATCATTTAACAAAATTTCTATTTTAGAATAGTTAATATTCATTATAAGAATACTAATATGTGTTATATATGTATTAATTTTGAGGAGGGGGAGTAGCATTTATGATACAGCCAAGTCCATTTTCATATGAAATTAGAATTTTTTTAAACTGTGCCAAATCTTCAACCTTTGTAGAGGCCGCTTACAATTCAGGTTTGCAACAGTCATCCATTACAAAAATTATTAAAAAGCTGGAAGATGAATTTGAGAAAAAACTATTTATTAGAAGCTCGAAAGGTATTGTTTTAACTGACTATGGAAAACAGCTTAATGAGATGTATATACAAACAATAAATTTTTGGGAGTCCATGTACTTTAAAAAGCTAAACCAAGAAACTAACTTTGTTGGGGAGATGAGCATTGGATGCCATCACAGCATTGCAATGAATGAACTGGCTAAGTTTTACCCATATCTTTCAAAACAGTATCCTAGACTTAGAATTAATACTCATTTGGACACTTCGATAAACATCACTAAAGCTATTTTGGATTATAAAATAGATATTGGTTTAGTGATAAATCCGGTAAAAAACCAAGACCTTGTTGTAAAGCCAATTCATAAAGAGTTTGTGGCCTTTTGGGGAGATAAAGCTGCCAAAACAATTATATATAACCCCCAAATGTACTCGCAAGCACAACTGATTAAAAAATTTAAGAATGCAGAGTTAATGCCCATTGATAATTATGAAGTTATCGCGACATTGACAAAAACAAGTAAATATAAAGGCCTTCTTCCTAACACTGTAGCCAGTAGATACAATTTAAAACAAGCAAGTGACGTATTGATGACGACTCAATTGTCGATGATATATAACAAATATCATCTAGAGAATAATTTTAAATCTAAAGTTGCTAAGTCTATTCTACAAATGATTAAATCATAACAACTATCTAATTTATAATTTCAAATATTTGTTTATTGTAATTTATAAAGGATTTGTCTGGATGGACTAAAATACTTCGAAATAAATAGTAACTTAAGTGTCTGGTTTGCCTGTTTCCTGTCTTTTTAATTGTTGTTGAGCTCCAAACTCAGGTGGACTAGTCATTGATATACAGATGACATTTAAAAATTGCAGGGCATCAGAATTAAAAAAAATGAGGCTAAAACTATGAGCCTCATTTTTACATAGATGAAATTTTGTGGGCAAAGTGTTATTTGTAATTAATTATTAAAGTGTCATCACATGTAACAGAGTTAACTTTATGAATTCGTCTAACGTCATTTTTCTCGTTTAAACATTTATAAGAAACAACGATAGCTACCTCAGCATTAGTTGCTTCAAAATAGCCCATCTCTTCCTCTAATTCTACTGGGATATTTATAGTTTCATACTCATCACCAACACTCACATTACAACTGCAAGATATATTATTAGAATTTGTTGCCAGTGCTACAGAAGTCGATACAGTAAATAATAACCCAATTAGTATTTGTTTCATTATTACGCTCCTTTATACGTTTCTAAATCTTTTAGTTAACATTAAGATTTAAGTACAGTGATTTTTTCAAATATCTTAAATTGTATATTTATACCAAAGTAAATTGCCTTTAAAATTAAATAAATGAAATATTTATAGTTTAATTTTGCTTTGTGGCCTTTATTAGATCATCTAATTTTTCTGGAGGGCTGCTAATTAAGGTTCTTTTGTTTTATAGATCGTGCTGTGATGAGTTTGGTGAATACTCTAGATGATATCTCAACACCTGCTATCGGTACTCTTAAAAAAAAGCAGCCTTTAACAAAAAGCGCTCAGTATCAGTCTAGAACTTAGCGCCACAGGCCTGACAGAAGTTTGATTCAACTGCCAGGCCCTCAATCATACAGTTCGGACATTTTTCGTTGTCATATTTCTGGTAGTATTAGTGACTTCTACTAAAATGTACTTTTGGAAGAGTAATAATTCCGAAGCCTATAATCATCAAAATAGATGCTAAAAACTTGCCAGGTTGTTCAAGGAACAATGTAGACGCTCCCATAGAAGCCTAAAAAAATGTGTGATCGAACCTTATTTTCTGGACTTAAAACTACTAGACTATAAGTTGAGTCGGCAATTTTTTCCTACACCAATACATAGTTAATTAAATAATTTTTGAATTGTAAAGAATTATAAGGCTTATTGATTTACAATTTAATATATGTCATTAAGAGCAATAATTGTATCTTTTTTAAGTGCTGTGGTTTTAATTCTGCCAAGCCTTTCACTACAGGGTTGTGGGCAGGCTAAGGAATTGTCCAGAGGTGATTATATAGGGTCAAGTACAGGAGGGGATTCCCCGGGTACTATCTACACAGTGAAGCTTGTAATACCTCCATCAACAACAGGATCCATACCTGGCTGGAACTATCCTGGCAACTCACCCGTTAACAACGCAGCTAATGATTACCCATTTTCAGAAAACCCAATTGATTTTAATGATGCAAATTTTTTAAATACACAAACGCCATTTCAGTTCACTTATAATTATCCGCCAAATAATTTTAAAATTTCAGATGCTCATATAGTTATTGATACTCAACGTGATGGCTCAGACACTGAAGGTATTTTTGTTGATGGTGTTTTTACTGGAAGGCCACCACTAGGGCTTACAAATGAATCTTCTCCTAAAACACTTCACTCTCACTATGTAGACAACGCTTCAGCCAATACAGTCAATAATTACTTTATGGACTTTTCACTTGCACACTATAAGCAAAACACAATTAATACTTTTGATTTAACAATATCGAAGCTTTTAACTCCGTCACCATTAAATGTATTAGATGTTTTAGAAGATGGAGAGCTTAATGTTGTGGTGGGGGATGATAGTCCTGTGTATCAGGCCAACTTAGTGATTAATGGTTATACCATTTCAAATGAAGAGTTAAGTTGTACCACCTCAAATATATTTACTTTTGAAAATCATTATTTACACAATGATGGAAACACTATTGGTCAAGCCGCGTTTATTGGCACAATTGAAAGCCCTTTTGATTCTTGGTCAAGTGGAGCGGCAGATGCTGTTGAATATTATTTTGATGTGCAATTACCTTTAGTAGATAATGAAAATATCAATGTGAGCACTGCAACCATTACGATGAATGTGCAAAGAACAACAGACGCCTCTGCCGTTGTTGTTAATGGTGTTGGTGTAGGGGAGTCTGGTTTTGATACAGGGACGGCAACCTCTTCAGTGGAAAGGTGGGAGACGGGTGCTGGTTATGTTTCTTACTGGGAGTCTGTATTGGCAGGAGTTCCTACGAATGGAACTCCAACGGCTGTGACTCTTGATCTTCGACAACTTGTTGGTCCAGCTGTAATCAGAGACCTATTAGCGCAAGGTAACTTTAATGTGGCTGTAGCCGGAGGAATAAATCGTGTTGAAGCCTCAGGGGACTCTTCGACAAGAGCTTTTGGTAATCCTGTTAGTGGCCCAGAGTTAAATTTATTAGGAACGTATTTTACAGAAGTTTGTAGTGTGCCTAACAATGCTGACTCTCCATTAGAAGATGGGCCCATTGAGCCAACAGATCCTGGTGATGTTGACCCGCCAGAAATTATTTCTTTAAGTGCCTCTGAAGTGACTTCAACAAGTGCTGTGATTCAATGGCTGACTGCTGAGGGAGCAGACACTCAAGTTGATTATGGTATTGGTTCGTTAAGTAACTCCTCAACACTTGATTCAACACCAGCTGTTTTTCATAGAGTCGAGCTAACAGGTTTACAACCTTATAAGTTTTATCTTTTTAGAGCAAAATCAGCTGACGGAAACGCCAATCAAACCACCAGCAATACTCTGGTGTTTAGGACTTTAAGATGAAAAATATATTTTATATTTTAACACTACTTTTATTTGTTTTTGCAGAATCAAGTATTGCCAATACTGGTCAAGGTGGAAAGCAACGCTTTTCCACAGGGATTATGATGTTAGCATCCTCCACTGAACAAGGTGGAAAGGGCACTGAAGGCTCAACTCTACTTTCTCAGACCGAATACGTTTATAATTTTGGTTGGTGGAGTGCTGGCCTTTTTTATCAATATGATAAACAAGGTGATGTTCAGCAGGACTCAGCCGTTGGCCCAAAATTAGAGCTTAACTGGAGAGTTTTTTATATTGAGCTAGGCTATATGGCTCAGATGAACAGATCTTATACCGATCGATCTATTGCTGAGGAAACTGGTGATGGATTCATTGTTGGCTTTGGTGTGAGGTTTAACATTTCTGGTTCATGGTTTTTTCAAGGCATGTTCAAGCAACGAACTCAAAACATTAAAGAGCAAGATGGTATTTTATTAGATGAGCCCATTAAACAAACCGACACTTATCCCTTAGCGGGCATAGGATATGTATTTTGATGAGTAAACATAGTTTTGTTTTTATTAATTTAATAACTTTACTAATGCTCACAAGCATTAGTTGCGGACGAGCCCCGTCTTCTTTATTAAGGCAAGGGCAAAGCCCCGTTTTTGATTTTCC
>JAKUPT010000109.1 GCA_022450595.1 Bdellovibrionales bacterium | reverse complement strand
TTGGAGCCCCCCAAGTCACTACACTGCCATCGTTTTTGAGGGCTGCAAAGGCAAAGTCTGTGGCTGTAATACTCTGAATACCACTGTTTAAATAAACCCCACTCGAATCACCGCCACGATTCGATTCCCCCCAAGTCACCACACTGCCATCAGTTTTAAGGGCCGCAAAGGCCGTATTGGTTGCTGAAAGTGATTGAATACCACCACTTAAGTCAACACCACTGGAATCACCACCTGAAGAAATACTTCCCCAAGTCACTACACTCCCATCAGTTTTAAGGGCCGCAAAAGCTTCTTCATTACCAACAACAGATTGAATGTTACTAGTAAGATCCACTCCACTGGAATCACCTCCAGTTGGACCGTACCCCCAGGTCACCACACTTCCATCTGCTTTAAGTCCAGCAAACGACTTAGATGTGGATGCTATGGATATAAACCCTGAGCTTAAGTCTTTTATAGTTGTTCCGCCATAACCAAAAGCTCCCCACACCGTGATACTTCCATCAGTTTTTAGTGCTGCAAAAGCCTTATCCGTTGAAGCAATATAGGTCACGCCCTCTGAAAGGTTTGAGCCAACAGCACCTCCACCAGCAGACTCATCTCCCCATGTTTTTACACTGCCATCAGCCTTTAAAACTGCAACAGCTAAGTTGTTGGTGCGAACCTGAGTGATGTTTTTAGTGTCATTAAACCCAGCTGCTCGTCCACCATTCACATTATCCCCCCATGTCACCACACTGCCATCAGCCTTTAATGCTGCAAAAGCAGATTCAGTACTATAAATTGTTTGAACTGCGCCAGAAAAGTCCACACCAGAAGAATCACCACCGTTAATGGGCCAACCCCAAGTTATGACACTTCCGTCGTTTTTAACGGCAGTAAAAGCGTATTTATTACTGTAAATAGTGTTAACATTTGAGCTTAATGAAGTTGCCACTGAACTGATATCTCCGCCATTAGAATCATCCCCCCAAGTCACCACACTCCCGTTAGACTTAAGGGCGGCAAAGGCCCTATCTGTGCTAAATATTTTTTCAACATCTGAGGATATCAACTGGGCTACAGAAGAGGAGTCTCCGCCGTAAAAAGAGTCACCCCAAGTCACCACGCTGCCATCGGATTTAAGGGCTGCAAAAGCTTTTGACGTAGCAAAAACATCTACAACACCACTTGAAATATCAACCCCACTAGAATTTCCCCCATAATTTAAGTCCCCCCAAGTCACCACGCTGCCATCAGATTTAAGGGCGGCAAAGGCTCTATTTGTACTAAATATTTTTTCAACATTTGAGGATATATCCATAGCTACTGAAGATGAATCACCACCTGATTGAGAATTTCCCCAGGTCACCACACTGCCGTCAGTTTTAATCCCCGCAAAGGCCGTTTTGGTTGCTGAGATTGTTTGAATGCCACCACTAAAGTCGACACCACTAGAATCTCCACCTGAAAAAGAATTTCCCCAAGTCACCACACTGCCGTCACCTTTAACTGCAGCATAAGCAGAACCAGAAGCATAAATATCTTTGACTCCACTTTTTAACTGGTCACTCACAACACTGGAATCTCCACCATTTATAGAAAAACCCCAAGTGACAACACTGCCATCTTTTTTTATCGCCGCAAAAGAGGTGTCGTTTGCCACAATAGTGCTAACGTTAATTAGATCAACAGCCTCTGAGTCTCCACCATAAGCAGGAGAGCCCCAAGTCACCACACTGCCATCTTCTTTTAACGCAGCAAAAGCCGACTTATTACCAACCACTGTGATTGTTTTCCGTGGAGTCTTATAAGTGTAATTGAGATTTGTATTCAAACACGGGCTTAGATAATTATTCACTTTGGTTTTAAAATAAAAACTATACTTACCCTCACTTAAGTCTGCAGTCTTAACTTCCAAAAAAGAACCTAAAGTATTTCCGTTAGTTTGGGAGAGTAAATTTTCACAGTTATTGTCTGAGTAAAAATATATTTGTTCGTCAGAATTTAAGAAATTTTTAAAAATTAACTCTGGGTTTTTGTCGCCATTTTGGTAGAGGGAATCATTATGAAGATTGAATTTGGGCATGGACAACACATGTCCGGTGAAAATCTTACTCTCTGATTTATCATCATAGTCAGTATTGACTTTAAACTCATACCAGCCAAGTTGATTAGCACTTGGCATCCAATGAAACTCACCACTTGTTACATTAAAAAGCACATTGCTTAAATCAGCACAACTCTTACTCTCATCCACCTTACCATCAACTGTAATGTCATAAAAACAGCTGTAAGATATGGCATCTTCCTCATTCGGAACAAAACTGACTGGCTCTTGAAGATCTGAATAATAAGAAAAGTTTTGATAGCCAGATTGATCGAACTGACTAATAGAAAACACTTTCACTTGCCCCGGAACGCAAGCCATTAACAACAAACATACTGCAAATAAAAGGCCTTTAGTTTTCACTAGACTTAGATCGGTATAATTAAAGAATTAGTGAAACTAAAAGCACTATTAAAGTCTATTTTTCAAGAATCAGGCTCATTTTAAGACAGTAGGATTGAAGTAAATTTTTAAATTGGCATCATAAGTGGCTTCAGCAAAACACAAAAAAAAAGCACCCATTGGGTGCTTGTAGAGGCCGCCGTCGCTGGAGCTTTGGCGGGCCATTTTTTGGCTTTGCCAAAAAATGGTGCCCGAGGCCAGACTTGAACTGGCACGACCGGTGAAGGTCCCAGGATTTTAAGTCCTGTGCGTCTACCAATTTCGCCACTCGGGCATACATTTGAATTTGAGTCATTGAAATTGAACTTAAATACACAATAAGTCAACGGCTTTTTTTTCGATGCAACATTGCAATTTTTATGAGTAAAATCATGCTTTTAATCATAGAGGAGAGATTGTGGATAAAAAGCCTAAATTTGCTCAAAATTTCATCAACTCCGTACAGTTTGCGGGCAAAAATTACATCTACGCCCTTTCAAAAAACCGATTTAGTTTGTTGGGATTATTTTTAATGGTTTCATTATTGAGTGCCTACTTTATGTATATGCTCAATCGCTTTCCTCATGACGACATGATGAGAATGACCAACCAGTTAGGACTTGGCCTTACAGGACTGTTACAAACTTTAACCTTACTTTTTATCATTCCAAAAACCTTGCACGAAAAATCCATGGTATTAAAAGAGGAGCCTTTTGGGGATTTCTCCAAAAGAGTGTTTGTGCCCACCATTCTTGAGGGACTTAGAGTGATGTGGAGAGTGCTTTTGGGCTTTATCCTTTTGGTCATTCCAGGGATTGTACTGTCGGTTTTTTATTACTTTGTGATTTATGTGGTGTTTTTTGATCCTGGTTACCAAAAGGGCGACGTGGATGCTTTAAAAAAATCTAAAAGTTTAACCAAACCTATATTTTTCTCGCTGTTATTTGTCTATTTAGTAGAATTTGGAGTTAATACAGGGCTTCAGTTTTTTGAGCTTCCAAACGCAGACATGGCCACTCAGATTGCTTTTAAATGCTTTATTATGGCCATTGCATTGATGGTTGCAGTTTTCTTTCATTGTGTTTACTATGGCTTGTTTTTTCATCAATATGTTAACCCAAAAGAGGTTCAGTCATGAGTTTACTTTTTTCTCGAAAAGACTTTAAAAATCGTTACAAAGGCTACTCTTACAACGATGTTTTAATCACTCCAAGCAAATCAGAGGTAAGATCCAGAAGAGAGCCAGACCTTAAGACAAGACTGACTAAAAAAACCACGATTGATCTGCCCTTTATTAGTTCGAACATGGACACTGTTACCGAAGCCGACATGGCCATTGGCATGGCCAAAATGGGAGGCTTTGGGATTTTACACCGCTTTATGTCCGTGGAAGATCAAGTGGCCCAGGTGAGAAAAATCCAAGAAGCCGGTATTGAACTAATTGGTGCCAGCATTGGTGTGAACCAAGACTATAAAGACCGCGCAAAAGCACTTGTTCAAGCCGGGGTGAAAATTATCACTGTCGACATTGCTCATGGTCACTCCATTCAAATGATTGAAACCTTAAAGTGGTTAAAAGATAGCTTTTCTGACATCGAAGTTATTGCTGGAAACGTAGCCACACCTGAAGGCGTGCAAGAGCTAGCTCAAGAAGGAGCCGATGCCATAAAAGTCGGTGTGGGCCCAGGCTCTATGTGTACCACTCGTATTATTACAGGCTGTGGCGTGCCACAACTCACTGCCGTGGCACTTTGTTCAGAGGCCGCTGAAGAGCTTGATGTTCCCGTGATTGCAGATGGTGGTATTAAAACCAGCGGAGACATTGTAAAAGCTTTTGCTGTTGGAGCCGACAGTGTAATGCTGGGCTCAATTCTAGCCGGCGCCATTGAAACTCCCGGCCCTATTAGAAATGGTAAAAAACAATACAGAGGCATGGCCTCAAAAGCTGCCCAAGTGTCTTGGCGCGGTGGAGTTCCTGAGGGCATGGCTCCTGAAGGTGAGAGCACTCAAGTGTCTGTAAAAGGACATGTGTCCGATGTGGTTCAAGAGCTGGCTGGAGGTTTAAGGTCAGGCATGAGTTATATCAACTCCACAGAACTAAGTGAGGTTAAAAACAAAGCCCGCTTTATGGAAATGAGCTCCATGGGATTTTTAGAGTCTCGCGCTCACGGATTGGATGGCTAATGAGTGGAGCCATTGGAGTTTTTGACTCAGGCCTTGGTGGCCTGACGGTTTTAAAATCTTTAATGTCCGCTCTTCCCAACGAAGACTTTGTTTACCTTGGTGATACGGCAAGACTCCCCTATGGAGCTAAGTCCCCTCAAACCATACAACTTTACTTAAAACAGAATATTGAATTTTTAAAAAACTACAATGTGAAAGCCATTGTGGTGGCCTGCAACTCGGCCTCCAGTGTTTTAAAGCAAGAAAGCTTTACAGAACTGCCTGTGTGGGGCGTGATTGAGCCTGGTGCAATGGCCGCCCTTAGAGCAACAAAGAATAAAAAAGTGGCCGTAATAGGAACCAGGGCCACGATTTCGCAGGCCAGTTACGTCGAAGCTCTTCAGCGCTTGGATAAAAACATTGAGGTGTTTCAACAGGCCTGCCCTTTGTTTGTACCTATTGTTGAAGAGGGGCTTTACGATGATCCTCTGACTAACTTAATTGTTTACCGTTACCTGAACCCTTTAAGAACAGTGGATGTGGACACACTTATTTTAGGTTGCACCCACTACCCGCTTTTAAAAACACCTATTAAAAAAGTTTTACCTTTTGTGGAGCTGATTGACTCCTCAAAAGTAATAGCTGAGCAGCTAAAAGCTCACTTTCCTCAAACCGAAATGGAGCACACTCAAAAGGTCGAAATCCTTTGCACCGACAATACGGCTCAATTTCAGGCCATGGTGAACCTTGTTATTGGTGGAGACAACTTTATGGCCATTCAAAAGGTGGATATTTAAATTAAATATTGGTCACTTAAATGACTCAACTCTCACACGAGCTTAACCATATCTTGACCTTAACAAGTCCTCCATCCTAAAATGAAACAAAGCCTATTAATTATTTGGAATTCTTAAGATATACACGTAACGCGCCGAATAATATAGAGTCTGCCGGGGGAGAGTATATGCTGAACAAACAAAGTGGGATGAGCTTAATACAAGTTATGATTGGACTGGGACTTATGAGTGTTATTGGTCTTGGTGTGGCAGAACTCATGGTGACCTCAGCTAAAGTTCAACAACGCTCCGATTTAAAACTAAGCCAATTAGTTTTACTGAATGAAATGCAGAACATTTTAACCTCTAAAGACATATGCTCTCAAATGGTCAAAGATGCTGATCAAACTTATAACCAAACTGAAGCACAAAGTGCTGATGGGTGGGACATAGAGTTTGAAGTGTCTCCTACGGAAACTTATAGAACAGGCGAAAAAATTGGGAACAATCTTATTATTGAGAGGCTTTACCTTAATGAAGGCATTCATATGGGAACCGACAGTGGTATCGACACCTACCGAGGTAAAGTCACTATGGAGTTTTCCTCCAACAATCCTAATACGCTTGGTGGAGCTCTAAAACCTAAAGAGATTGGCTCCATTTTTTATGAAATAGATTCTGCAAATAAGCTTGTTGGTTGCGCCAAGGTGCCAGACACTCCTGCCAATGAAATTTGTGAAGACATAGGTGGAGAGTATAACTTTGCCACTGAGAGTTGCTCTAAATTCAAATATGCAGGCTGCACATCACCTTCTATGCCTCATGGCACAAGCACTACTCAAAATTATACAAGTGGTGGCAGAAACTGTTACAGGACTTACACTTGTATTGACGGACAAAATATAAAAACAACAGAGTTTTGTGAAGAGGAAGTTGCCGCAGCACCACCACCAACACCAACAACTTGCACAGATGGAGACACAAAAACAGGAACAACAACCTGCTGGGATGGAAGCGTTCATGGTGCAACTTATGAATGCAACAGTGGATCATGGGTTAAAACAAGCGACTCCTGTCCATGGTTAAGTTGCTTTACTGCAGAAACCACGATTAGAATGCACAACCTAGAAGAGGTCCCCATTTCAAAAGTAAAAATTGGTGACAAAGTTCTTGGTGAAGATGGAGCCATTAATGAAGTCTACGACATTGAGGTTGTGCCCCTCGGCGGAAGAGAGTTATTTTCTTTTAACGATGGCCCACACTTCGTAACTGCAGAACATCCTTTTAAAACAACACTTGGATGGAAGTCCTTTAGCCCTGAAGATACTTACCGTGAACACTTTTTTATGGTGGATGAAATCCCTCTTGAAGCCGGTGACTTACTTTTCCGTGTGGGCAAAAATGTAGAGATGCTTAAAAAAATCTCCACAAGACATGATAAATCTAATTTAATGGTTTACAATTTAAGACTTCGTGCCGCTCCAATCTCACCTTATGACAACAGTGATGATAGGAGTAACACATACTTTGCAAATGGTTACTTAGTGCATAACAAATAGGAATAGTGTTATTTATACGCCAGCTTTGTACACTCTATTAATTATCTCCGGAGCCTCAGCCATTGGAACGCAAGTTGTTTGGTTAAGGTATTTTTCTATTATTTTAGGAAATAATATTCAATCCTTTAGCTGGGTCTCCTCAACCTTTATGGTTGGCTTATCCTTGGGAGCCTTTTTAGCCACCAAATTATTTACTAAATCCAGAAAAAACTTAATTAAAAAATATATTATTATTGAGTTTAGTTTTTTATTGGCTGTTGTCTTGAGCTTTATTGCTATTTATTATTATCAAAATGATTTAATTGTCTTTTTAACTCCACAGTCTATTTTCAAAGATGGATTGATTGTAATTGCAACACTTCTACCTGCGTCGATACTTATGGGTATGAGCTTACCGATTTTAATCGATTTTGATAAAAACTTTCACAAACATGAAAGAATGGTGTAAACACTTTAGGTGGTGCTTTAGGCGTTCTTTTATTTGGTTTTATATTACTTAAATATTTTGGTTACTTCAACCTTATGATTATTATACCATTTTTAAGTCTATTTAATATCCTCTTGGGCTGGAGTATATACAAAAGAACACATAAAAATAAAAAATTAGAAGAACATCAAAATATATCAACTAAAAATTTACCAACTCATAAATCATATTTAAACCTTTTTATATCTGCACTTTCTGGCTTTAGTATATTTATTTTAGAAGTCTTATGGTTTAGGCATTTAGAAATTATCATTGGAGACAGGGCTTATATTTCATCTCTTATTCTCTTAATAATTATTTTCTTTTTAGGCT
>JAKUPT010000108.1 GCA_022450595.1 Bdellovibrionales bacterium | reverse complement strand
GTGATAAAATATATTAATTTCTCAGGCTCTGTTTGATTTTTTGAAACAAGTCCAATTAAATCATTCATGCGTTTTATTTTTGCTTTTGCCTGGTGAATTAAAAATACCACTTTAATACTGACACCAAATTCATCTAAGTGTTTATACACTTGATTTAAAACCGTGGAGCATTTCATCAATTGAAAGCGCAGCTGTTTACTGTGCTCGTTTATTTTTTCTTTGTCATCCCCCTCAAGACTTGAAATAAACAGTTCAGTTTCATAAGTAAGAGCAAAAAAAGGATGATCTTTAACTCTTTGGCTGTCTAGGCGCTTACGAATCTGGTAGGTCATACCAATGGATCTAATCTGTGAAGAAAGAATAAGTAAGGAGTCTTCAATGTCGTTGATGGTGGGTCTAAAGGCTTCCGTCGCCTTACATTCATAGAGTACTAACTCAATAAGCCTTTGCATAACCTCAGGGTCGATATTTGAAAACCATGTCACATCATCTTTATGCGGGAACAAAGCGGAAAGAACTTGTGCTCCTCCCTCTGTGATGGGTCTTTGTGGCATAATTTTTAGCGATAGCCTATGAGTGAGTTCACTCCAAAAGCCAATATCTTCTGTCAATCCTGTGGTAGCAAATAAATCAACATCTCTCGGGCTGATTAAAAGATTTCTGATAGTTTTAGCGGTATTGATCTTCCACTCAGGGTTACGATCTAATAGATTTAATAAAAATTTTAAACGCACAACAGGCTGCCGTACATTTTCCACTTCGGCGTAATCTAAAAATTTATTTTTATATCGAATCCAATGAATGAGTTCTATTAACCAGGCAAGTTGAATGACTAAAGGTGTATCAGGATTAGCTCTAGATAAAATAATATCTAAATCATAAGTAAAGTTTTTAGATGATTTTAATTTTGCAAAGAAGGTCTTTAATCGTCTGAACATCTGATTAATTTATATAAGCTAAGTCCTTAAGTCACTATTAAATCATACAGCAGTTTAACAAGTTCTTCATATTTACAAATTAATAAAGTTGAGCACTCTTAAATCCATTCTCAGTTAATAATTCAAAGCCTTTAAGGGTAACCATCTGGTTTTATTAAGTTCTATCAAATTATGAACTGTTTAAACCACTACGCCTGGAGCACAGGTGGTATTTAAAAGTATAAAGAGACAGATCATTAGGGTTTATTAGAGCTCTATTTAGTAAGCCGCTATAGTGGTTCGCAATAGATATGAAATAATAGAGCCCGCGGCTGGTAGGGGCAAAATTTTTAGCTCAATAAGAACGAAAAATTTAAATTTTTTCATTATAAACTTGAGCAAAAAATTCTTGCGCACTTTGTTTGAGGTCTCTGTATTCAAGCTTTAATTCTGTTAAGCTTTTGCTGTTATCAAGTTGCCAAGGGTGACCGACGTTTTTAGCCACTACATCTCGCTTAAGGCCTATTATGGGAGCAAGTCCCCATACTAGCCATTTTGGAAGTTCTTTTTGAGGCAGTGGGTATTTATCGCCAAATCTTTCGGCAATTAGGCGTCCGAGTTCTAACAAATTTGTGTTATCTGCAGAGACTATAAAGCGCCCTTTAAGCTCATCTTGAATGGCCACTTTAAAGTGAGCAATAGCGACATCCCTGACATCTACAGCGGCAAAGTGATATTTAGGGGCGCCAAACTTTAGCTCTCCACTGCCGAGCTGTTTAATAATGTTATAACTTTCTGATGTGACCTGTTCGTTTAAAGAGGGCCCCAGAACTAAACTGGGGTTGATTGTTGCAAGCTCCCACCTGTTTTGAGCCTCATAGATCTGCCAGGCTTTTTGTTCAGCCAGGGTTTTTGAGTAATTGTAAGGCTGATGTAACAAACTGGAAGTGTTGTTCCAATGGCTTTCATCTTTTGGGCCAGATTGAAACTCTATCGAGTCACCCACAATAGCGACCACACTGCTGGTGACAACCACTTTTTTTACCGACGGTGTTTGGTTCACAGAATTTAACACATTCTCGGTGCCATAAAGGGCCGGCTCTATTAGGTCTTTTTGAGGATCTTTAACCTTTGTTTTAAAGGGGGAGGCGGTATGAATGACTGTGTCACAGCCTTGCATACTTTCAAGGTACGAGTCTTTTTTTAAAAGGTCTGCTTTAAAGAAAACAATTGTACCAGAGCTATTTTTTTCAAGTTCTTTCAGATGGGAGAGTTTTTTTAAGTTGTCAGGATCTCTGACCGGCAAATGTAGGGTGTAGCCGTTGTCTAGAAAGTGTTTAACAATCCATCCGGCCACATAACCTGTTGCACCTGTAATCATTACTTTAGAATTTAAAATAAGACTCTCCTTTATAAAAGAAGAGTCTAAACCAAATCAATTTTATCTATCAAGTTGAATTATGCCTTTTTTATAAAATACAACCCCTTGTATAAATTCACCCTCATTAAGATGTTTGCAGTGACCTGGAACATAAATGCCTGAGCTTTTGATTTGTGATTTGCTCAGTGGGCAAAGAGTACTAGGCGCATAATAACTAAAGTTTTTAACTTTAAATTCACAACTTTGATGATTGGCTTTTGAGATTTCAGCTATAATTAAAGCTTCCATCTGACATGCTGAAGCTTGATTGAATAGACCAAAAATCATTAAAAATAAGCTGGTAAACATTATTTCACCTTTTTGCATGTTGCCGATATGCGATCGTTATAATTGGGGTACATGGGTTCAACCACTTGGATTAAATGTTTTCCTTGGTTGTAACTAAAGAGATAAAAACTGTGATAGATATCAACCAAACCCTGATCAACATAATCTACAATTTTTTCGTATTTTTGGATTTTAGCATATCTTGTTAAGTTACACTGCTCAACAGCCACCTGTTGTGCTGCAACTTGAACCTTTTGATCAATTTCAGAATAACCACGATCAAAATTTATTGGATTGTTTGCAAAGGCATGACTACTAAATAATAGTACAGCAATAAATAGTTTTTTCATTAAAGATCCCCCCTTTAAGTTATCAAAAACATATTCTTAAAGATCTGAGGGTACAAGTTTGATTTGTGTTATAAAAAAAAGAGCTCTCAAGTTGTGAAAAGCAAATCAAATGAACAGGCCTAATAATGTATATAAAATGCAACAAATACCAGCAACAACAAGTGCATATGGAATCTGGGTTTTAATGTGCTGCTTGAGTTCACATTCTGTGGCAAAGGCAGAGACCACTGAGGTGTCGCTTAATGGAGAACAATGATCACCAAATACGGCTCCACCAAAAATTGCCCCCACAGTGGCAGCTGTTAACATGGAGTCTGTGCCAAGATCTGCAGCTACAGGTACTACTAGAGGGATCATTAATGCTAAAGTGCCCCATGAGGTCCCAGTGAAAAAAGCAACCAAACATGAAACAACAAATACACTTAATGGCAGCCATTGGTTTGCAAGATCAATGGAGGAGTAGTAATTAGAAATAGCTTGTCCCGCACCTAAATCTGAAATCACATTTGATATGGCCCAAGCTCCAAATAAAATCATACATGGTTTTAATATATTCATCAGACCTGTATAACTACTGATCAATGCTTGTTTAAAAGTCAGCAAGTTTTTTTCCCTTAGTAATAAAAGACTAAACCAAGAGCAAAAGGCTGATAAGTTTAACAGCCAAGGAATAGAGTTGTCTGAAAGTGTATAGATAAACTGATTAAAAAGACTGGCCTCAGGGGCTTTAAAAAAACTTAAAATAAAAACAAAAACAATAAAACTTAGAAACAAAACTATGAATGGAAAAGTTGACTTAAATAATTTAAAGTTTTTGTCATGAGAAATATTTTTTTTAGCTTTAAAAGTTTTTTCAGCTGCCATTTCCACTTTTTTCATAGTGCCTAAATTTAGATTAAAGTAGATAGCTATAAAAACCATTACAAGAGTAAGTACAGAATATAAATTAAAAGGGATGGACTGAATAAGAATTTGTAAGCCCTGACCGTTAAAGCTGGAATTTTCAAGAGCCATTTGAATAAGAGAAATTTGATAAGCGGTCCAAGTAGAGAATATGATTAAACAGGCCACAGAGGAGCTGGTAGAGTCTACAATATAAGCCAACTTTTCATTGCTCACAGCAAAGCGGTCTTTTAATTTTACAGAAACACGACCCAGTAGAATTGAATTGGCTAAGCCATCGTAAAAACAAACCAGTCCCATTAAAGCCAAAGTCATTAGAGATTTTCTTTTATCTTCATAGGTGGCATTTAAATAGTTAAAAAACCTTTCAAGGCTATTATTCCTATCCAGTAAAGCTGACAAGGCCCCCAACTGCAAAGTGAGTAAAAAAGCTCCCATTTTCCAAGAGCTAAAAATGTGATTGCCAATAAAAATATCAAACACATATGCCGGAAATTCGGACCACTGATTCCATGAATAAATAAACGCACCCGAGAGGGCCCCAATGCTTAAAGCTAAAAAGGCATTTCGTATAATGAGACTCAGCCCTAAAGCCAATAAACTGGGTAAAAATATTAGCCATTCCAAAGTTCAATCTCCTGAATGTATCAAAAGCTGTCATGAATTCGAGGGTTTGACAAGATTATTGCTGGACAGGAGCCAATGTCGAGCAAGAGTCGTAATATTTACCATTACGGATTTCTTCTTCTAATAAGTAGGTCTGCATAATGTTGTACTCTTCTTCTAAAAGCTCGTGCATTAATTTGTAGTCTTCATCTGAAAGCTCCTGTTTATCATAGGCAGCAGTGAGTTCTTCTTTTTTGGTTTGATATATTCTTTCAATCTCAGATTTTTTATTTTCAAAAGCTCTAGCTTTTTTAAAACATATGGCTCGTTTTGAGCCTTCTGGTGGGTAAACGTCAGACATTAAATCGTTTCTAAAGTTTTGGTTTTTAAATAAGCTATCAAACATATATAGACCTGAATAACCAGCAATAACTGGTGTTGTCTTTAAAGCAAACCATCCGGTCTGTTTAAAAGAGTGCATTAATTTTTGTTTTCTTGTTTTAGCTATTTCCTGTGATGCTTTTTTTATAAACACTTTACTGGTTGCGGTAAAAAGCTTAACTGTTGCAGAAATACCCACGCCAAGACCTAAAAGAGCCAGACCGCGAGTGACTTGGCTTGCAACTAAAGCTTTAATTACTATTGGCTCAATGCTTTTGTTGTGATCCTCAAGGCATCTATTAAGGTGGGTTAAAAATATATGGTCTTGAAATAAAGCCTCTAATAAAGAGTTGCGACCAAAACTACGACCGATACCATCTTGATCAAAGGCATGAAATCCAATTTCAGCATAGTAATTATAATTATCTAAGCAAAGCTGTTCGGCAAAATCTTGTGCCATTTGCTCTTGAGAGCTGTAAGTGTACATTAGATAAAAGTCATCAAGTGTAAAAGTCTTGTTTTCTAGTTTTTTTGATGGCCACATTTTTTCTGTCCACTCTTGAGCCTCTTGCATAGTTTGCCCAGGGAATTCACTGGGAAACTGAGCATACAGTGCTGGTGACAAAAAAAGTCCAAAAACTATAAATAATTTAAACATTTAGCCTCTTAACGTAAATCTGTGAGAGATCACAATCTCACCCAATTACATAGCGAAGAGTGTGCCAAAGCGGGCGTTTTTTTAAGTTTTAACCATATGTGATTCCAGCCATTCAGTGATGGTCTTAATGTCGGCTTTTTGTTTGATGATTTTTTGAATAATAAAGCTTTCTCCATCATCAGCACTGACTTTAAGCTTATAACCATTGATTCGAAGAAAAATAGCCGTGCAGGCAAAAGCCACACGTTTGTTTCCATCAACAAAGGCATGATTTTGCATCAGACTTTGCATGAGTGCTGCCGCTTCCATGGAAAGACTGTTGTAGTAGCCTGTTTGTGGGCGCATAAGAGCACTTTCTAAAAGTCCTAAATCACGAACCCCAGGCTCACCACCAAATCTCTTAATAAGGTTTTGATGAAGCTCTAATGTTTCAGCTAAGCTTGGATACAGAGTTGGAGTCATTAATTATTTAGCCAGGCGCTTTAAGAGTTCACTATTTTCATCTAAAACTTGGTCCATGGCATTTTGAAAGGCTGGACGCAAATTCACTCTTTTAAGATATTCGGCAACAGCCTCAGACACCACACTGGATATGCTACGATCCGTTTGCTGTGTGTAGTCTTTTAGCTCTTTAAAAACCTGTTCATCGATTTGTGTTGCAAACTTTTTAACAGCCATTTTACACCTCAATATTAGAATATCATGAAAATTCATGAAATTTCAAGAAAATGGCTATTTATGCTTATAAAAAGCTTTGAATCATCTGCCAGCTCCAAATAAGCAGGGATATGGCGGTAAACACCATAAGGCCCAGTATTGTGGCCAGACCCATAATTATGGTGATAGCCAAGGCTCTTGATTTCCATAGGGCCTTTTGAGGGGCGGCTAAATACTCTTCAATGATTTCGAGGTTTTTTAAGTTCGACTTCCAGAAAAAGTCAAAAAAGTTTCCAAATACGGGAATGGTGTCAGCTAGGTTTTCTAGAAGTACATTCATACTCATTTTTAAAATCAAGGTAGGGCCACAGCCAATAAAGGCGGCTCGTAAAATGATATAAAGAGATAAACTATTAGTTACAAAGTCGCCAATGCCAGGTATTAAACCCAAGATTCCATCTAAGCCCACCCGAAAGCCAAAGGGGAGTTGAAAGCGTGAGTCTAATAGTCTTGCAAGATAGCGAAGGTCATCTATGTTTTTCATTTTATACTCCTGAAGCGGTCGTTAAAAGCACGACATATAAATTTTCAGTGACCGTGATAGCTTCTTTTTTTGAAGGATTAAGTAAAGACTTACCCTTGTCTTCATCAAAATAGCCGAGGGCTATAAGGCCACTGTCGTATGACATTTTTTGAAGGTCATAAAAATAAAGTTCTTTATTTTTTGTAAAACTAGATAGAGGTTCCAAAATGATTTCAGCTCCTTCTGGTCCAAACAGTTCATCAAAAACAGCGTTTAACTCAGGTCTGAGTGCCACGTGGGTGATCATGTGAGCTGCCAGTATTGGACTATTGATCACTTCAGTGTTGTGATGCTTAAAAAGCCCTTCACTTTCTGAACTCATGACTTCTACAATTATGGGTTGATTTTTGTATTCCTTATGATGAGTGAGTTGTAAAAAACCTAGCCAAGTTCGAGCATCGGACTGTTCATCAGAATTCATCCAATCATTGGCGACAAAAACAAAATGATCATAATCTTGAAGATGTACTTTTTTATAAAAACCAGAACTGGTGTAATCTAATTCTAAGTGATTGAGCTCGATATTTTTTAGTTCTGTGTTGACCAGCTGTAAGGTTTTTTGACGATCATTTAAAGAAACAATCGAGGCCACATCCACTGAGATTTTTTTGTTTGATAAAGAGTTTAATTCTTCTAAAATATTGTGTACCTTATCACTCCATCCAAAAATAAGTATTTTTTTAAAGTTTAAGGATTTCGTTTTTGAAAGTGGTTTTATCAACTCAAGAGAGTTTTCTTTTATTTCTGGAAGCTCGTAGTTAAAACAGTGGTCGTACTTTTCAGCAATAAATACACATTTGTCTTCAGGCAAAATAATTGTTTCTAAATCTGGATTTAAGATCACTTCATGCTCATGGATAATTCCAATAAAAATGGCTTTAGAAAAGCTCAATCGAACATCACCGACTTTTTTGCCAGCCAGTTCCTCTGCGGAACGAATGTAGACTTCGTTGCCCTCTCCGTGAGTGAGTAGGTCATTGTAAATAAAAGATAAAAATTCATATTTAATATTTTGAACAATCAAACGGCTTATAGTGGTTGAAAGGGGGATGGCCTGTACTTTAGTTTTTGAAACATCTGGGATCAGCTTTAAGCGGTCATCATTAATCATCTCGGTCACAATAAGTGGTGAAGGACTTCCTTCTTTTTTTTGTGTGTTACAGATTTGAATAAATTTAAAAGCATTGGCATCAAAGTA
>JAKUPT010000107.1 GCA_022450595.1 Bdellovibrionales bacterium | reverse complement strand
CAATATAAGACTAATAGTTATAAATTTTTGTTTTATTTAAAAAAAGACCGAAAGCATTACTCTCGGTCTTTTTTGTGGTGGGTATTGGGGAAGTTGTAGGTGGCAGTTGCCACCTACAAAACTAATAATATTAATCTACATCTTTGTAGTCAGCGTCGATCACGTCGTCGCCGTCATCTTTAGAGTCAGAAGTGGCTCCGGCTTGTTCTCCACCAGCTTGAGCTCCACCTTGGTCAGCAGACTGTTGGTTGTAAAGCGCTGAACTCATTGCGTGGTTGGCTTTGGTTAAGTTCTCAAGTGCTGTTTTCATCTTATCAAGATCTTCGTCTTTTAAAGAGTCTTTTGCAGCAGTAAGAGCTGTGTCTACTTCTGCTTTTTCTTTTTCAGGAAGCTTATCACCATTTTCTTTAATCAACTTTTCAGTTTGGTAAACCATGTTGTCTAGTTCATTCTTAGTGGTGATTTTTTCCTTCTTCTTTTTATCCTCTTCAGCGTTTTCTTCCGCCTCTTTCACCATGCGCTCGATCTCTTCTTCGTTCAGACCAGACTTAGCTGTGATCTTAATAGACTGCTCTTTACCGGAGCCCTGGTCTTTGGCTGAAATATTCATAATACCATTGGCATCAATATCAAAGGCCACTTCAATTTGCGGCATACCACGCGGAGCTGAAGGAATTCCCACTAGGTCGAAACGACCAAGGGATTTGTTATCAGAAGCCATTTCACGCTCACCTTGAAGCACATGAATGGTCACACTGGTTTGGTTGTCTTCAGCTGTAGAGAAAACTTGAGACTTTTTAGTAGGAATTGTGGTGTTGCGCTCGATCAGTTTTGTCATCACGCCACCAAGTGTTTCAATACCTAGAGACAGAGGTGTTACATCAAGTAGTAGTACGTCTTTTACATCTCCAGCAAGAACTCCACCTTGAACGGCCGCACCAAGGGCAACCACTTCATCAGGGTTCACAGATTTGTTTAACTCTTTATTAAAAAATTTCTTAACAGATTCTTGAATGGCAGGAATTCTTGTTGAACCACCAACCATAACAATCTCATCAATTTCAGAAGTCTGAAGTCCAGAATCAGCAAGTGCTTTTTTACATGGCTCAAGTGATCTTTGCACAAGGTCATCAATCATTTGCTCAAACTTAGAACGAGTGAGTTTCATGTTCATATGTTTTGGACCACTTTGATCTGCAGTCACGAACGGTAAGTTGATCTCAGTTTCTTGCGCAGAACTTAACTCAATTTTAGCTTTTTCAGCGGCTTCTTTTAAACGCTGTAAAGCCATTTTATCTTGAGACAAATCAATGGCTTGATCTTTTTTAAACTCTTCAATCATCCAGTCTAAAATTTTATCGTCAAAGTCATCACCACCAAGGTGTGTGTCACCGTTAGTTGATTTTACTTCAACCACGTTGTCACCCACTTCAAGGATAGATACGTCAAAAGTACCTCCACCGAAGTCATAGATCACAATTTTTTCATCTTTCTTTTTATCAAGTCCGTAGGCAAGTGCGGCTGCTGTTGGCTCGTTGATGATACGCTTAACTTCAAGCCCTGCAATCTTACCGGCATCTTTTGTGGCCTGTCTTTGAGCATCGTTAAAGTAAGCAGGAACGGTGATAACCGCTTCAGTCACTTCGTGACCCAAATAGTCTTCAGCCACTTTTTTAAGTTTACCTAAAATACCAGCTGAGATTTCCTCAGGAGACACTTGCTTGCCTTTAACTTCAATCGCACAGTCGCCGTTGTCTTTTTTAACAACTTTGTAAGGCACACGCTTGATTTCGTCTTGAACTTCATCAAATTTACGACCAATAAAGCGTTTTGCTGAATAAATCGTGTTTTCTGGGTTTGTTACCGCTTGGCGCTTGGCCACTTGTCCAACAAGTTTGCTGTCATCTTTAGAATAACCAACAATTGATGGAGTTGTACGTCCACCTTCTTCGTTGACGATAACTTTGGCTTCGCCACCTTCCATAACAGCGACACAGGAGTTTGTTGTTCCTAAGTCAATACCAATAATTTTTCCCATTGTACGTTCTCCTTATAGTTTAAAATGCTTACGATATAAATCTGTGGTCAGTCTAATAAATGTCAAGATATGGGGGTTAAAAACTAAATAGCCCCTTCTCATCTTGAACCTGTTCGCCTTTGAGCTGTGCTATTTCTCTTAAAAGCTTTTCTTCTTTTTTAGCCAGCTTTTTGGGAATCTCCACTTTGACCTGATAGTGGATAGCACCACGACGAGTGGATCTCAACGATGGCAAGCCCTGATTGCTCAAACTTAAAACCTCTGTCGGCTGAGTGCCCTTAGGGATTTTTAAAGATTTTTTGCCCTCAAGGGTCTCCACTTCAATTTCAGAGCCCAGCAAGGCTTGTAAATAGCTCAAGTTCACCTCAGTGAACAGATCCTGCCCTTGCCTTTGAAACTCTGGGTGGTCTTTGACCTGCATTTCAATATATAAATCCCCTGGAGGACCTCCATTAAAGCCAAAATCGCCCTCAGCACTCAAACGGAGCTGATTGCCACTGCTAATCCCGGCGGGCACATTGACCATAATTTTTTTCTGCTCACGTTTGCGGCCCTCACCAGCACAATCATTACATTTGTCTTTAATGATTTGCCCTTCACCGCGACAAGCAGGACAGGTGGTAGACATAGAGAAAAAGCCCTGCTGCCTTACTACTTGGCCCACACCACCGCACTGGCTGCAAGTGGTGGGCTGACTGCCTGGCTTGGCCCCACTGCCCTCACAGGTTTTACAGTTTTTTTCCACATCAAAAGTAATTTCTTTATCAAGACCGTTTAAAACGTCTTTTAGTTCAATCTCTAGTACGTAACGAAGGTCTGAGCCACGACGAGGCTGATTTCTGGATCGACCGCGCCTTCCAGCCCCTCCCCCAAAAAAATCACCAAAGATATCGCCAAAAGCGCCAAATATGTCATTGATGTCTTGAAAGCCACCAGCACCTCCAAATCCACCTTGCCCGTTCACTCCAGCATGACCGAACTGATCGTAGCGAGCGCGCTTATCAGGGCTGCTGAGGACCTCATAGGCGGTCGCTGCTTCTTTAAACTTGTTTTCTGCTTCTTGATCTCCGGGGTTCTGGTCGGGATGGTATTTTAGAGCTAATTTTCTGTAGGCTTTTTTTATTTCACCTTCACTAGCCGTTCGCTCAATACCTAAAACCTCGTAATAATCACGCATGGAACCTTCTTTATTGTTAATATTGCTTAAATTTTAATCAAACTTTTTGGGCTTTCCACAAAATATGGGAATCAAAGCCATAAGTGTCAAGGTTGGAACTGAATTTTAAAATAATTTGTTAGAAAAAGCTTAAGAATCTTGAGGCTTCTGCTCTTTTAAAAGCTTTTTAAGGCGAGATAAACGCTCTTCAATCTCTTTACGGCGGCCTTCATGCTTGATCATCTTTAAGTAGTTCTCAAGTGTGCTAATGCCAAGCTCTAGTTGGCCTGTGCCTGTATAAATTCGAGCGGCTAATGAGTGCACCCAGTCTGGGGCTCCCTTATCAGCAGCTTGCTTTAACAAGTCCGCCGCGCGCTCTAAATCTCTTAACTCAAACAGATAGTGATAGGCCGCTCTATAAAGCAATGACCAGTCATCTGGATATAGAACAATACCCTTATCAAAAATTTTTTTAGCTCCCATATGATCTTCAAGCAATACACTCAAAGTGGGAGCCCCAAGTTTATAGGGCACTTTAAATTTGGGAGCAAGATTAGTGACGGCATCTAAAATCAAAAAAGACCAGCCTTCGTCGCACACATCTTTTTTTGGCATTTGAGATAAAGAAACATTGATAGTCTCTAATTCAATTGAAACTGCGGCACTTTGAGACTCAAAGGTCTTTTGTAAAATATTATTTTCTTTATTAAAAATATCTCGTGATTTTTTATCTTTAACACACAGGTCAACATCTTGAGCCCATCTAATCCAAAAGCTGTCAGCCAAGGACTCGTGATAGCCAAAGCTAAAATGATGAATATACTCAGGAGGCGCTAAGAAGTTTTGATTACTAGCAAACTCAGTTTCAGGTAATAGCTTGTTAAAACTATATATGTTAACTATAAAAATAATTAAAAATATAAATAAATAAGTAGCTTGTTTTATTATATTCTTCATATAAGCAATTATGAGTTATTTTTTTAATTCATACCAGTATAATTATTTTTTTGATATGCATAATTAAAAAAAAAGCCACAAAAAATTTGTGGCTTTTTTTTATGATAGTTTGTGAAATATTATTGAAAACCAACTCTATTATTGCACATATCTTTTCTTTCATTAATTGTCCAATGATCTTCATTACCAGCTTCATAAATAATTCCAGCTGCACCAGCAACAAACTGGGCGTTTTGACCAGTTAGAGCATTTGGTGGAGCCTGAGCGCCAGTTGAAGCACCACAGTTACCAGCGCCAACACCTACACCACCGACAACTAATTCAGGGTGAATTCTCATATTTGGAAAGTTTGCACCGGGAGCAACAGTTGTATTAAAAGCACCAGGAGCTGTTGGTGCAAAGTTAATTGGAGGAACACCTGGACCACCCGTTCCAGTAAAGCCCACATGATATCTACTTTCACCTTCTAATTGAACACCGATATCAACCAACGATCCATAGTAAAAGTTCCACTCTGCGTGAAAGGCTTTCTCTGATGTATAGATAGCTGTAAGTTTTGATTTAGCTTCAGACTGACGAGTCTTGGCTTGGAAACGTTGAAAGTTTGGCACCGCAATTGATGCTAAAATACCGATGATGGCAACAACCACCATTAGTTCGACTAGTGAAAAACCTTTATTATTGTTCATTGCTATTCCCCCTAAAGTTTTAAGCTTTCACTAAGCATTTCGTACGAATGAGACAAAATGTTTAGCAATTTTTAAGTTTATTTTAAATTATTATGAAAATGTTTTGTTCTGAGGCATTCGTACGACTCAAAACAAACCAGTTTTATTTTGTACCTGTATTATCCTAATACACAACAGCTTTCGGCATTTCTTGCCTTTGGTTGAAGTCTAAAAATCAAACTTCTAGACTTTGGATGGGTGTTGCCTATTTAGGGCTTAGAGACTGACTCTCAGCTCAATTGAAATAAGCACAGACTAAAGTGAGGAGTTCTTAACTTAATATGAGACTTATTAGATTTATAAGTTTTTATTGTATCAACCTTGCTTGTTTCAAAATCGTACCCATATTAAAATAATATAAGGAAGTTTGTCCGACAGGAGTTAAGTTAGATATGAGTGAAATGGTTCCTTACAATAATAACAACAACAATGAGAACCCCGAAGGGGAAAAGGGGACAAAGACTTTAACACGTCCTAAGCACAAAGTGACACGCCCCTCGTTGTACAAAGTGATTTTATTAAATGATGACTACACTCCTATGGACTTTGTGGTTTTAGTGCTTGTGCGTTTTTTTAGAAAAACAGAACAAGAAGCCACTGAAATCATGCTAGCTGTTCACAACCAGGGTAAAGGCATTGCCGGGGTGTTCCCCTTCGAAGTGGCTGAGACAAAAGCTATGCAGTGCAATCAGTTTGCAAAACACAATAACTTCCCTTTAAAAACCGTTGTCGAAAAGGATGAATAAATATGCTGAATCCAAAACTACAAGAAAGCCTCTCACAAGCCATAGAACTCGCTCATGATTTTCATCACGAGCTTGTGGGCTTAGAGCATATGCTTTTGGCACTACTAGACAACCCCGATGTGCAAGAAATTTTAAAAGCTTGTGCGGTGAACACTGAGATTTTAAGAGATGATCTTGAAGCCTATCTCTCTGATGGCGACTCCCCTTTTATGGCCGATACGGAAAGCCTAGAGGAAGTCAAACCTGAGATGACCATTGCTTTTCAAAGAATTTTACAAAGAGCGGCCATCCAAATGCAGGCAGCCGGAAAGTCTGAAGTCACGGCAGGAAGTTTACTTGTAGCACTTATGAATGAAACCGAATCCTATGCCGTTTATTTTTTAAAAAAGCAAAACCTTGATCAGTTTGATGTGATTAACTACATCTCTCATGGCGTGAGTAAAAGTCAAAATCCACTACTGCCATCCATTCACCGAAGCAGTGAAGACACGGAGCAAGCTTTAGAGGAAGACCCTCTTGATGCCTATGCTTTAAATTTAAACACTAAGGCCCAAAAAGGCATGGTTGATCCACTGATAGGCCGTGAAGATGTTTTAAAGCGTGTGGCACAAGTGCTCACAAGACGCACTAAAAACAATCCTCTGCTTGTTGGTGAACCCGGTGTGGGAAAAACGGCCATTGCCGATGGACTTGCTTTAAAAATTGTTGATGGTGATGTTCCAGAGTCTTTAAAAAAAGCCACTGTGTACGCGCTTGATATGGGCGCCCTCCTTGCCGGTACAAAATACCGAGGTGATTTTGAAGAGCGTTTAAAAGCTGTTGTAAAATCTTTGGAGAAAAAACAAAACGCCATTTTATTTATTGATGAGATTCACACTATTGTAGGAGCCGGCAGCACATCTGGGGGATCTATGGATGCCTCCAACTTGTTAAAGCCAGCCTTAACCAATGGGCAGATCAGCTGCATTGGGGCTACCACTTTTAAAGAGTACAGAAGTCATTTTGAAAAAGACAGAGCTTTAGTCAGACGCTTTCAAAAAATTGATGTAAGAGAGCCTACTTCCGAGCAGGCTGTTTCTATTCTTGAAGGCTTGAAAGACAAATACGAAGATCATCATAATGTGAGCTACTCTAAAAAAGCCTTGCAAGCGGCCGTTGAACTCTCTGTTAAACACTTACATGACAAGCATCTTCCCGACAAAGCCATTGATGTGATCGATGAAGTCGGTGCTAGGTTAAGACTTGAAACAAAGAGCGATAAAAACATCAAGGTCAAAGTTAAAGACGTTGAGCGCATTGTGGCCTTTATGGCTCAAGTGCCAGAGCAAACCGTTTCTAAAACTGACATTGATCAACTTAAAACTTTAGAAGAGCGCCTGCAAAAAGTGGTGTTTGGTCAAGATGAGGCTATCACAAAACTTGTGACCTCTATAAAAATGGCCCGAAGTGGTCTTAACCGTGAAGCGAAGCCCACGGGAAGTTACTTGTTTGCTGGCCCCACAGGTGTTGGTAAAACTGAGATTTGCAAACAACTGGCCTCACATTTAAATGTGCCGTTCCTGCGTTTTGATATGTCGGAGTACATGGAAAAGCACACGGTCTCAAGACTTGTCGGTGCCCCTCCAGGCTATGTGGGCTTTGAAGAAGGAGGCCTACTCACCAATGCTGCCATGAAAAACCCCTACTCATTAATTTTATTAGATGAGGTGGAAAAAGCTCATCCCGACTTGATTAATATTTTACTACAAGTGATGGACAACGGCCGACTTACCGACTCCAACGGTAAAATTGCTGATTTCACAAATGTGATTTTAGTGATGACTAGTAATGCTGGAGCCTTTGAGTCTAGCCAAAGAACTTTAGGCATTCACAACGCACAGGGTGCTGTAGGTAAATCTCTTGAAGCCATCAAACGCACCTTTGCTCCAGAGTTTTTAAACCGCTTAAGTGCTATTGTCGAGTTTCAACCACTTTCAAAAGACCTACTTATGAAAGTGATTTATAAATTTATCAACGAGCTTAAAATTCAACTGGCCGTTAAAAAAGTTCAACTCCACATTAGCGATCAAGCTGTTGAGTGGTTGTTTGAAAAAGGTTACGACCCTGCCTATGGCGCACGGCCTTTTGCACGTGTGATTGACGACGAGGTAAAAAAACCACTTATTGACGACCTACTCTTCGGCAAGCTCTCTAAAGGCGGCACCATAAATGTTGATGTCAAAGATGATAAACTCGATTTTAAAATCGAAAAATAAACCAGGCATGGCCCTAATTATTTGCTGCCGCCTTAACCGGTGTCACGTAATCAGAAAAGGTTTTTAAAGCCATCAGTGCCGCATCCAGTTCTTTTTTTGCAGCATCTTTTTTAGTTTTTGGATTGATAGCAAACACATTGT
>JAKUPT010000106.1 GCA_022450595.1 Bdellovibrionales bacterium | reverse complement strand
ACTGATGTATTTCATATTGTTTGATATATGATGAAGTTTTTCTTCTGTGTCCTTTATTTCTTCTTTTGTGCTGTTGGGGTTTTCTTTTAGGTCACTTAATGTTCTGATGGCTTCATAGAGTTCAAGATCTTGTTTGCTAAAGATGGCTTTTTTTGCCACCTGTGCATAACTTTTTAAGTAGTTAGAAAATTTTGGATCAATAAGAATTGGGGCGTGACCAGCAGACTCATGCACTATATCCGGAGCCGGTGTGTAATGAATATGATCTATAGTTCTAATGTCTGTAGCTACGGGCAAATAGCCTAAAGATTGAAACTCCATAAAAGCGGCCGGTGGAATAAAGCCACTAATTGCAACAGCTGACCAGCCAAACTTGTTTAAATGCTCGTTAATAACTTCAATTTTTGGGATCATTTCGCCCTCAAGGCCTGTTTTTTGTAAGCCTTCAACATAAGCAGAATGAGCATTATCCTTCATAAAATTTTTAAGCTGGCGAATTATATATCGCCAAACAGAGTGGTCTTCCCAGGTGTAGGTTTGGTAGTTTTGATCAACTACGTATTTTTGTAAATGTGTGGGCAAGAGTTCTTTCATAAATAATTTCCTTTATTATAAATAAGGATCAGTTTTTAAGAGAAAGTTATTGAGGTAATCCTCAACTCCTTTTTCTAGTGGCCATTGAGGATCACTTAAACCTTGAGACTCGAGTTTTGAAATGTCAGCTTTGGTGTAGTACTGATAGCGCTGTCTAAGGCCTTCAGGGATATCGATCCAGTCAATGTTAGGTGTTTTATCCATATGTTTAAAAACATTGTTTGCTAAATCAAGCCAAGTTCGTGCTTCACCAAAACCAAGATTATAAATCCCAGATGTTACGTCCTGATTTTTATAAAGTTCAATCATCCACCGAGTGATGTCTTTGACGTAAACAAAGTCACGAAGCTGCTCTCCATCTTTATAATTAGGATTATGGCTTTTAAATAGTTTTAACTTATCTGTGTCTTTAATTTGATGGTAAGCTTTAAAAACCACACTAGCCATATCTTTTTTAAAGTACTCGTGAGGGCCATAAACATTAAAAAATCTTAAGCCATACCACCTCGGTGGACATTTATCCACAGGCTGTTCGATGGCCCATAAATCAAAATTTAATTTAGACCAACCATATGGGTTAAGTGGAGTGAATTTTTCGCAATCTTTATGATCATCTGAAAAGCCTTTTGAGCCATCTCCATATACAGCACCGCTGCTAGCATATATAAAATCAACATTATTTTGGTTGCACCATTGGAAAAGTGATTTTGTATAATCAGTGTTTACTTTTTTTAAATACTCTTCATCAAGTTCAGTGGTAGAAGAGCAAGCCCCCATATGAAAGATACATGTAAGGGGAGTTTTAGCGTGCAGGCTATCTAATTCTGAAAGAAAATCGTCGGGTTTATAAAAACTTTGGTAGTTGGCCTTAGATAAGAGCTCAGGCCTTTCTTCAGGTGTTACAAAGTCTGTTGTATAAATATTAGAGGTGTTGAGATTTGAATTTAAATCTCGCACTAATATACTGCCAATAAACCCATTTGCACCAGTCACAACAAACATTCTTTATCCTTTATAAAATCAATTTGATGCCTGTAAAATTATCATTCAATGGGTTTGGAATCAATAAAGACAGTGATGTATTAGATATCTTCTTTGTGTCCTTCAACAAGAGTCAGCATGGTTCTCATAAGAGCTTGGCCCTTTTTAGTGCCTTTATAGCCTGAAGAGGAGTCTACAGGGATATTAAGGCTTTGGCTGGCAATAAAATGTTCAATTATTGACTGGAGCTCATTTCGGCTTAAGTCGTTTTTGTAGCGATCTAGAAGCTCATCTACGATTAAGATAAGTGCGTTGCCCGTGACTCGCTCCTCTACATTAAGCTTTTCAGCCCTTTGCTTAATGCTTTCCATCACTGATTCCTGTGAGCCACATAGATCTAGAGTCTTGATATAGTACTCTTGAAGGCTTGAAATACGATATTTTAAAGAATCATACATCTTAGATTCAGATCTCGACGCAAATTCACTTAAAATAAGCTCAAAAATAACTTCTTCTGCAACAGGAGCAAGCTGTGAGTCGTGAAGCATTTTTGGATACTCGCATAAAAACTTTCTCATATTAAATATGGCTGGCCTGTTAACACCATCACCCACTCGTTGAATTTTCTTTTTGATTTTTTGTTTTTCTAGGCTAACAAAAGTACTATAAAATTCTTCTATATGATTTTTATTTTTGAGTAGTAACTTGTTTCTTAAGTCTTTCTTAAATCCCACTTGATATAAAAAATGGTCGAGTAAGTAATAATCGTAAGCTTGGTCGAACTTTTTTAAAATCCCATGCTCTTTAAAATCTTTAAGTGCTTTCTTTTCGCCAGACTTTAAGGCTTCGACTAACTGAGCAAATACCTGTACGATTAGTTTTGCTTTTGATCGCTGTTCATTCAAGTTAGTAGAAAACCTTTCAACATCGTCATAGCGATACTGATCATGTCTTAATCCAAATTGTCGAATAGAGCCATAATCAATAATTCCAGCGTTGGCGAGCACATTGTCACCATCCCAATCAAGCCATGTGAAAATATACTCTCGTTCCAGCATCGCGGTAAATTTAGCAAAAGAATTGCAGATCTCTTCTAAAAACAAATCCAAGTACCTTGGAGTGTCTGTATTAAAATCCCACTCTTGGTTGTCAAACTGTCTTTGAATTAAAAAATCTGTGGCTTGTTTTAAAGACTCTAAGTTGTTTTGCTTTAAAAATAAAAAAAGATGAGCTGGGCGGAACAAATTAAGCCCTGCTCTCACGCCAATTCCATAACCATCTCCAGAATCAATAATGGCTAGGACTCGCTCAGTATTAATGCCGTTGTTATGAAAAATCTCTGCCAGTAAAGAGGCGGAGATAAGTTCATCAATTTCAGCCAGTCCACAGCCGTATCCAAAGTCTGTATTTCCAGACTGTAGTGGTTTTTCTGCTTTGACATAGCCCGGAGCTAATTGAGTCACACCGGTCCCTCGACTTGAAACATCCCAAGTTTTACCTTTGTGCTTTATAACGCCATTCCAAATTCCACGTCCATCACCGGAGGTCTTACCTTGTTTGTTTGGATGTTGTAATTGTAAATATCTGGTAGCCATATAGTTGTTTGGCTTAATGGTTTTTTTATCGAACTCAATTTCATTTTCAATATCATACTCGTTGATAATTCTGATATTAAAAGTCTCAAGAATTTTACTTTCTAATTCTTTAGTCATTTTTTGAGGGTGAGAAGATTTAATCAGACCCATTTCTTTAGCTAAGTCAAAATTAAAGTAGGCAACACGTCCACCGGAAAGTGTTCTTACTTGATACTCCACACATCCCTCTGGAACGGACTTCATATAGGGGTGTTTGCCATTCAATCTTTCAAACTTTTGATAACTATATGAGTCTGTGGATTTTTGTTTTTTTAAATCCGGTTTTGCCACCTAATAATAACCTTTTTAAAAGTTTACTACTTATATCGGTAAACTCTTGTTATATGTTAAATAATTAGAGTTTTATTATAACAAAAGTCTTAAACAAAATCCAATTTCTCATATGTGTACAACTTTATTCAAAAATTACAGGACTAAAGCCACCATTTTTAGTGCTAAAATTAGTAACTTGTCCTTGGTAAATACGTGCAATGGCCTGTTGTATTTGATCTTTATAAACATAGAATCTTAAATCAAATTTCCACTCTTCGTCGTTATAGAGTGTTGTGCTAGGCTTACAAGTTTCTTGTGCAAGAAAGTTTTCATCATCACAAATTTTATCAAAAAGTTTACGGCTAATACTTTTACCGTTATAAACAGCCTTGCCGCCGTATAAAAATCTAGGTTTAAAAAATAAACCTTTTCTTTGTTTCCAAAGTTCGTCTTTGTCTTCAAAGCTTGTGACTAGGTCAGTTTTTGGAATCATATTTTTTATGTTTTCTTCTAATGGAGAATCTTCTGCAGTCCAGCTAATGAATCTGTCTTTATGAGCAAAAAGTAAATACTCCACAGGGTGTGGAGAGATACATATTTTTTTATTAACATATGCCTGTTTTAAATGCTGACTTTGCTTTTCAGAAAAATCAAAATCGCAATAACGATTATATATAAAATCAAAATCTAGAATGGGTTTGCTAAAGTCTTGAATTTCACAACTCCATCCCCAGCTTTCAAATAAACTTTTGTACATCAAAAACTCTAAGTACATTTTTTGCTGCTCAGGATTTTCGTCAATAATAGCAATATTTAAGTTGTTACTAGATTTATTATAAAATAGCTCATAATCATTTTTGAAAGAATATTTTAAGTCATCAAGGGCTTTTTGATTGGAATCGTTTTGGACTTTATAACAAAGGTGACTTAATAGGTAGCCCGAAGCATTGGTGTTCACTTCAATGAGTTTTAACTTTTGATCTGAATAATGAAAATCATAAGCCATTAAAACAGCATTATGAGGCTGAGGCTTATAACCTGAGGGCTTTAACACGTAATCAGCGTAATACGTGTCATGCTTTAATGCATAAATAGATTTAATAAGAGTTTGAGCTTGATCGTAGACACTAGAGGGCAATCTTAGCTGATGAGGCGAGAGAATTGTTTGAAGGTCAAAACCTTGATCTTCAATAGGTAGCCAATTTTTCAAAACTGATGTGATATTTTTGTAAAATTTTTTTGTGTCCATTTTCTTTCCGCGCTTTTATAAATGGGTTTTAAGCACTTTATAGTGAATTTGTTCTGGGGAGTATAATGCGACGCGTACATGAGCTATAAATTAAAGGCTTTCATAGACCAAACAGGCAGTTTTAGATATGGGTTTATGACCATTGCTTTTCGTCATAAGGAGTTGAAAGTGAGAATTGCGACTTGGAATGTAAACGGTATCCGTGCCTGTAGTAGTAAAGACAATGGTTTTTTTGAATTTTTAGATAAATATGATCCAGATATATTTTGTATTCAAGAAACAAAGGCCCATCCGGGACAACTCAGTGAAAAGCTAATAGACCCTTTAAATCGCAAAGGTTATTTTTCATCGGCAAAGCGCAAGGGCTATTCTGGAACGGCCACTTTTGTAAAACATCAACCATTAAAAGTAGAGCATGGAATTGGCATTAAAAAGTATGATGATGAGGGGCGCTTTGTTGTAACCACTCATGAAAACTTTGTTTTATATAATGTCTATTTTCCAAATGGAGCCTCGAGGGAAGAGCGTCACGATTATAAGCAAGAGTTTTTGTATGATTTTACCGAACACTTAAAAGAAGAGCATTTAGACAAGAATCAATCTGTGATACTAGTGGGTGACTATAATGTGGCTTATCTTGAGCATGATGTTTTTGATCCCATTAGGCTTTCAAAAGTGAGCGGATTTTTACCAGAAGAAAGAGACTGGTTTCATTATTTTTTAAATACAGGGTTTGTGGATGTTTTTAGGCATTTTTACCCTGACCAAAAAGATATCTACTCATGGTGGTCCTATAGAGAGAGAGCCAGGAAAGACAATCGTGGCTGGAGAATTGATCATATATGTGTTTCTGAAGATCTAATCAAGAAGGTTGATGCTATTGAAATTGTCAATCAGCAGATGGGATCAGATCATTGTCCTATTGTGATGGATATTTCTATTTAAAACTAAGGAGTGAGAGTTTTGTTGTTACTATTTTTACTATTTACCTCAATTCCTATATTTGAAGTTTACTTATTGTTATTTGTCTCTGATGTGATTGGTGGGGCAGAAACTTTATTTTTAGTTATACTTACGGGCTTTATAGGGGCAAGTTTTGCTAAGTCGCAAGGCAGAGCTGTGCTTGTGAAGCTTCAGCAAAGGTTAGCTTCCGGACAAATGCCAGGATCTGAGAGTGTTGAGGCTTTGCTGATTTTCTTAGGAGGGGTATTGCTACTCACTCCGGGCTTTGCCACTGATATTTTTGGATTATGTTGTCTTTTTCCGTTCACACGCCCTTTAATTGCTAAGTTTGTTCAAAGGCATTTTGAAAAACGAGTGCAAAACGGGCAAATCATTTACTTTACGAATATGAAGTCTTCTTATGATTACTCATCTTCAGATGGTATGTACCAAGATCATATTGAAGACGATGCTCGTGATGTTACTCCTGAGTCAAAGGACCAAATAGACAGTCAGGACACATCATCTAAGAAGCAGTAGTCCCATATAAGAGAAAAACAATATTAAAAACCCGAATCCAGAAAACTTTGAAATTCTTAACTTTCCAGCCCAAAACACTATTGGCAGTAATATAGCTGAGAGTAATAGCCAGTAGATGTCAGAGCTCACAATGGTTGGCGACACAGGAATTGAAGTTATGGTCGCTGTGCCTCCAGCAACAAGTAGTATGTTGAAAATATTAGATCCAATAACATTATTTACGGCAATGTCACTACGGCCCCTGAAGGCAGCAACGGCAGAGGTTACAAGTTCGGGTAAGCTCGTTCCTGCTGAAACAATAGTGATGCCAATCACACGGTCAGACAAGCCAAAGGCCTTACCCACCTCGATAGCTCCCGTCAAAGCAAGCTCAGCGCCACCGATGAGTCCACCAATACCAACCATAAGAAAAAACAAATCAAAAATAGGATACTTCAAAGGTTTCATATCATCAGTGTCTACGCTCGGAGCTTTTGATTGAATAAAAGACCAAATTAAAAAACCCACAAAAACAACAATTAATAATATGCCTTCAATGCGTGTGATCACTAAGTTTTGTACAAATAAAGCTAATAAGACTGAGGTGAAAATCATAACGGGGAGTTCGAATTTAAAAATAGACTTTTCCACTAAGTTTACGGTCAATATTGAAGTCACACCAAGAATGGCAAAGGTGTTAAAAATATTCGAACCAATTACATTTCCAATGGCAATATCTGAGGAGCCTTTAAAAGAAGCAGCAAGGCTTGTTACTAACTCTGGAGCAGAAGTGCCGAAGGCCACAATGGTCAGGCCTATTAAGGCGGGTTTGACTTTAAAGCGCACAGCAAGACTGATAGAGCCACGAACAAGTGCTTCACCACCAACAATAAGAATAAAAAAACCTAGACCAATGTAGAGTAAGCTTAATAACAACGACATAAGACAACACATTACTGATTTGAAACAAAGTCTGCAACAGAAACTAAATAATGATTTATTTAATTTAAGTTTCGTGGGTAAAATACAGCCTATGATAAAAGTGTTAACACTTCTAATGATAAGCTTTTTCAATTTTTATGCTTATGCTCAGTGCACCTTAGCAGAGACAACTATGTTGTATGCAGATAAAGGCAAGACCCCAGCTTGGCCCGTAGGTAAAAATATGCCTTTAAAAGTACTAAAGACGAATCAGTCATGGGTTTATGTTAAGGCTGTCGATGGTTATAGTTATTGGGTTAAAAAAAATAAGCTTTCAAACAATAATTTAAAATGTGTTGCTGTTAAGGTTAAAAAAGTAAATCTGCGAGTGGGCCCAAGCACTAAAAAAGCACTGCATAAGTTTCGCATTGCAGATAAATACACTTCTTTTAAAGTGATTCTTTCACAAAAATCATGGCTGTTTGTTGAGTCACATTTGGGTTTTAAGGCATGGGTCTCAAAAGCGGCAGTTTGGCCTGATATAAAATAATCAATTACCTTGTATAAAATTATTTTTGTTTTCATGTTTCTCGAGTGCGCGTCGCAGTAACTCTAAAAGTCCATCCTAAAGTAACTTTTAGAGTCTAAGTGTTTAAAAAATAAACATTGGTCTCGAGACTTTTGTCACATTATGAAACACAATATCAAAAAAATTTTAGAATTTTTCAGAAATCTATTAACATATTCTGCAATGAAATGAGTCGAACATTTTAGAGATTAAAAAAATGTTGTCTCAATCGGTAGTTAAAAAAATTTAAGTTTATTTAAGAAAAAATGTTGCCAAAGTGAAAAAATTTGTGTGTAAATAGTGCAGTTACATTTTGGCACTTTTTGCTAAAAAACATAAGTGTGGTCTCATATGAGCTAAATATCACCGGAATTG
>JAKUPT010000105.1 GCA_022450595.1 Bdellovibrionales bacterium | reverse complement strand
TACTAATGGTTGAGATAAATTATTTTGATTTTAAGATTCATTTAAAATAAGCCAGCCATTCACAGTCCATTTTTCAACAGAATTTTGAAGCCAATTTAAAAGTTCTTCTTTTTTGTAGATCTTTTCTATAAGTGATAAGCTTTGCTCTAAGCTTTGTCCTTTGATTAAGGCCAATAAAACAACAAACTCTTCATAGCTAATAGACTCTGTATAAACGGTGGCTTGCCGTGTCCATACGGCCACATAGGTTTTCATTTTTTTTAGATTTTCATTAACATCCCAATCAAATTGTTCCACAGTGAAAGAGGGATTTATAATGACTGTGTGTGCATCGATTAAAAAGGACTGCCATTGAGGGCTAAGACTGTAGGCTTTGAAGTAGGAGTCTTGCTGTAAGCGTTCAAGATGGGTCAAAGCTTTAGTGGCCTCTTCAATGTCTTTGTGATTTAAAATCCAATCACTCCAAAGTTTGTAGTATTCACTTAATGAAAAGTGATAGCTTTGAATGGATTTAAAAAAACTCTCAAAAAGACCATCAAAATTTTTTAACAAAGGAATCGATTCTTCAAAATCAGCCGTTAAGGCCTGCTTAAGGCGAGACTTCATGCCTCGGTGGTAAACATTCAGCCGTTTTTGGATATCTTTGGTTTTGTACAGCTGAGAATTAGGAGTGTTTTTATCTATTTGATCAAACACCTGTTTTTGAAGCTCATGCAAATTCATGTGTTTGCTCCTGAATTTTGCGGGCTTTGTTTAACTCTTCCACTAGCACTTTGTACTCAGGAATATTATCATCCCACTCAATCATTGTAGGCTTGGGGCCATGGTGTTTAAGGCTTTGCCTATAAAGCTCCCAGACTTTGTCACTCACTGAGGCGTCATGGGTGTCGACAATAAAATCCTCCTCATGGTGGTGACCGGCTAGGTGAATCTGTTGAACGTTGTTTTCAGCAATAGAGAGTAGGTAATTTTCAGCATCAAAATTATGATTAAAAGAGTTCACATAGATATTGTTAATATCTAATAATAGCTTGCAGCCACTTTTTTTGCAGATCAGATTTAAAAACTCCCACTCATTCATTTCAGAGTTTTCGTACTCAATGTAGTTTGAAACGTTCTCAATCACAAAGGGCTGCTTAATGAGGTTTTGAATGTAATCAAGCCGGTCACTGATATGCTGTGCGGCCTCTTCTGTGTAGGGCATAGGTAGTAAGTCGTGGGAGTTTTTATGTTCTACACCATTCCAACACAGATGATCAGACACCCACTCGGGTTCAAATTCAGCAATGAGCTTTGTCCATATTTGTAAGTAGTCTTTATTAAACTCGGTGGTGTTACCAAGACCTAATGAAACCCCATGAAAGACTAAAGGAAATTGAGAGCGTAGAGTCTTTAGTTGCTCTAAGGGGTAGCCCTGACCAAGGCCAGGGACACCCATAAAGTTTTCGATCAAAACCTCAAACCATTCAACACCCCTTGGGTCTTGTTGAATGTCTTGAAAGTGTTTGGAGCGAAAGCCTAAACCAAAACTTTTTGGATTAATTGCCGCCACATCCATTCTCGCCACAAGCCATCTCTTTGGCCTTTTTGTTTTTAGCTTTTTTAGCTTTTTCGCCTTTGCATTTGTTTTTTTCGCCCATTTCGCCTTTACACTTATTTTTTTCAGCCTTTTTCTCAGCACCGTGTCCTTTTTCGGAGCTATGAGCAAATGCTGGAGAGGCTGAGCCTGCAAGTAGGCCTGCCAGTGCGGCAGAGATAATTAGATTTGATTTTTTCATACAAATTCCCCTTTGTTGAATCTCTATCTGAATATAAAAGTTAAAAATAATCAACTAAAGTTGATACCAGATAAACAGCTCTAGACATGGTTTAGTTTATAGCTATAAAAATCGAACTCAGCTCAACTTAAAGAGACCAAGCAATTTGCTCCAGCTGCTCCACCTCACTGGCCCAGTAGTTGTAATCATGAAATTGTGGGAAAAGCTGTGGAAAAGTGGGGTCATCCCAGCGCTGGGCAATCCAGCCGGCATAGTGAACAATTCTAAAGCCCCTCAAAGCTTCCATCAGCTCCACGTCTAAAAAGTCACAGTCACGAAGTTTGTTGTAGCCAGTTAAAAGTGCTTCGATGTCGTCTTTGGAGCGCCTAGGGGCGTCGGATAACAGCATCCAGAAGTCTTGTTCAACAGGGCCCATGCCAAAGTCATCAAAGTCGATAAAAAAGAACTTAGTAGGCTCGTCTTTTAAATCCTGTAAAAGTAAATTGCCTCTATGGCAGTCTCCATGGATACGGATAAAGTCATTGGGATCTAACATGTCTTCCATGTAATTAAAGATCTCACCTGCGGCCGCCTCATAGCGTGACCACACCTCAGGGGAGGCGTGCTGTTTGATTTTATTTAAAAAAGGCTTTGCCATATGAGTGGGGTAAAAAATATTGCGGTGATGAGCTTTTCCTGATTCTCCCACGTTGTGGATTTGTGCGAGCCGCTCTCCGACTTGTTCAAGGTGACGAGGCAAAAGCTCGTCCACAATTCGCCCTAAGCCCTTTTTGTACAAGCAGTAATGAATGTGATTGGAGGTGAATAAGGTTTTGCCCTCAATCTCAAGCGTGTTAATCACAGGCACTCCAGCCAGCTCAAGCTCTTGTAAAAACATGTGCTCTTCTAAAAGCGAGGACTCACTCCAGCGCAGGGGGCGGTAAAACTTAGCAATCACCCACTTATCATCAATGGGGTTGTCAAACTCAGGCTCTAATTCAATTTGAAAAACTCTATTTTCATAAGAGTTGAGTTGTATGTACTCTCCCGTGGTTCTAAATCCCAAATCATCAATGGCATTTAAGACCGCATCTGGAGTTAATTGATAAAATTGTTGTTTTAAGCTTTGATTCATAGCTATAGTTCTACAAGATATTGAGGGGAGTTTCATCTTAAAATGTTTCAATTGACGTTATTTAAAACTCAGCCGCCCAAAAAACTACCAGAGAGTTTTTTAGGCTATAAGCTTAAAGTGATGAAGCGCCCCTATCAGCGCTCTATAAAACTCACGGTTAAGTACACCGGTGAGATTTTAATGACCTGCTCTAAGACCACCTCCAACTCAAAGCTTTTAGAGTTTTTATTAGAATCTGAAAGCTGGATAGAAAAGATTCAAAAAAAATATGAAATAGAAAAACAAAAACGTCCTTTAAAAAAAGTAGCCCATGGTGAAAGCTTTTATTTTTTAGGGCGCCCGAGAGTTTTAAATTTAAAAATTCATAAATCCAATGCTTATGAAGTAACAGAAGACGAACTCAGACTTTATTTAAAACAAACACAAGCTGAGCCTCAAATTTTAGAGCACTTAAAAAAGCTATATAAAAAACAGGGCAAGGCTTTGTTAATTAAAAAAGTGAATCACTGGTCACAGGTGATGGGATTATATCCCACAAAGCTTTCGTTTCGTGCCCAGAAAACTAGGTGGGGCAGTTGCAGCAGCCTTGGTCATGTGAGTTTAAATTGGAAATTAATTTTAGCGCCAGAGTTTGTCATAGACTACGTGGTGATTCATGAGCTGGCCCACTTAAAACATCAAAATCACTCTAAGCGCTTTTGGAACTTGGTCAGTCAGTACACCGATCGAACTGCAGACTCAAAAAATTGGCTTAAAAAACATTATTTTGAGTTTGAGTTCTTAGACAGGTAATTTAGTTTTCTAATACACAACGAATATTTGTATCTCGTCTTGCGAGATGGGCTTTTCTTAGGTTTTCACACTTTGCAAGAGCGGACTGTTTGGCTAACTCATGTCTTTCTTCAGGTAGATTGGGATCCCACCGATGACCTGGAACATGGCTGGTGTAGGTGTAAGTGCTAAACTGCTTTTCATTGGCTCTAACATAAGGCTTAGAGGTGGAAAGGAGTTCATCATCACCAAAGAGGTGTTGTAATACCGTATGATATTCAACAATTTGTTTCGTTATAACAAAAGAATAAGAGGTGTATTTTGTTCCTGAATTCGAAGAGTTAGCGGTGGCCACAGGCTCACTGCAGGCCCCTACTTCCACGACCTCTTCACATAAAACAGAGTCAAGAGTCTCAATGTTCGAGGCAAAGCCAACAGAAGGAATTAAAATAGAAAATAACAAAATAATTTTATTCATAAAAACACCCCATTTAAAAACTAAGTAAGTTACTTACAAATAATAAGCACTATGAACCAACTGTTTTTAACTTTATGAAGTAATTATATTTAATTTGTTAAAGTAGGCTTTAAAGGTATAAAAAATTATCGCAGTATTTATCTATGTGCCTTTTGGTCCTATAAATTATTTTCACAAGAGAAGTTCAACTAGAGTGTGTAGGCTTTGATTTTATAAAAGCCTTGCGCTGAGCGAGTGTTAATTTTAGTAATGGAGCTTTTATAAAATAAGGGGCAAATCACTTTGGAATCAGCGATTACAAATTTTTTAAGCACAGTTGTGGACTATGCCTGGGGAATGCCATTGGTGGTGCTTCTTGTAGGCGGTGGGCTGTTTTTAAGCATTTACTCCGGCTTTCAGCCCATTCTGGGTATCAAACACGCCATACAGCTCGTATGTGGCAAGCACGCCGAAGAAGAAAAGCTTGCCGACGGTCAGATCTCACACTTTCAGGCCCTATCCAATGCCCTAGCGGCCACCATTGGTCTTGGCAACATCGGTGGGGTGGCGGTCGCCATTCATCAAGGAGGCCCAGGTGCTATTTTTTGGATGTGGGTGGCCGCCTTCATTGGAATGAACACCAAGTTTTTTGAGTGCGCCTTAGCTGTGATGTACAGAGGACGAGATTGCTACAACGAGGTTCAAGGTGGACCCATGTATGTGATTGATAAAGCCTTAGGCCCTAAGTGGAAACCTATGGCCATCTTTTTTGCCGTGTGTGGACTTGTAGGAACTATGGCACTGTTTCAGTCCAATCAGTTGGCGGCTTACAGCTCAGACAACTACGGCATCTCTGCAGCCCTTGTGGGTGTGTTTTGTGCAGTGTTTGTTGGCATTGTTTTAAGGGGCGGACTGAAATCAATAGCGAGAGCCACCTCTTCTTTAGTGCCCACCATGTGCGTGTTCTATGTGATCTGTGCCATAATAATTTTAATTTTAAATTTTGAAAAAGTGCCCGGTGTGTTTTTATTGATCTTTACAGAGGCCTTTAATGGCAGTGCGTTGGTGGGTGGCGCAGAAGGCATGGCTGTGATTGCGATTTTAAAAATTGGCGTTAAGCGGGCCGCCTTTTCCAATGAGGCGGGGATTGGTACCGCTCCCATGGCTCACGGCAATGCAAAAACCAATGAGCCTATCAGCGAGGGTTATGTGGCCATGCTTGGTCCGTTTTTAGACACCATCTTAGTGTGCACACTCACAGCTCTTGTAATTTTAACCTCAGTGGACTTCACAGCCGTTGACGCTGACACGGAAGGGGTGCTTTTAACCGCTCTAGCTTTTGAAACTTCTTTTGGGGCTTTTGGAAAACACTTTTTAGGTTTAGCCATTTTACTGTTTTCCACCACCACTATGATTGGTATGGCCAACTACAACAACAAGTGCTGGCATTACCTGTTTAAAGGCAAAAAAGGTTTTGGTGAAAAAACCTTTATCGCGGTGTTTTGCTTGTGTTTGTTTTTAGGAGCCATTGCGGAAATGGGCAACGTGGTCAACGTGCTTGATATTGGATTTGCCTTTATGGCCATTCCCAACATGATTGCCACTTTGATTTTAGCCCCCCGTGTAATGCAGGCCTTCAGAAAATACAAAGCCAAATATATGGATGAGCTTTAAACATTCTGTGTGTGAAAGCCCTCTCAGTCACAACTGAAGCTTGCTCAGTGCACCAATCCCAGATTAGTTGATGAAATCTTTTTAGGAATTTCATAAAACTAAGTGGTGCATCTCGAGGGGGCTTATGGAAAAGCAAAGCATTGAAAATCAAGAAAAGTATCCACCAGTGTTATCTTCTTACACGGACTTTAGAGATTACTTAAAAGATTTTTTTGAATTTAAAAAATACGTGCACCGTCACGACATTAGGCCTTACTCCTACGCCACATTCTCAGCGGCCGCCAATATTAAATCGCCCAATTATTTAAAACTTATCATTGAAGGCAAGCGCAACCTCTCAGAAGAAATGATTGAGAAGTTTGCCAAAGCCCTTGGCATTTTAAAAGAAGACGTGCCCGAGTTTAAAGCCCTAGTGTTTTACGGCCAGGCCAAAGAGCCCTTGCAACGCAACCGTCACTTAAAAGATTTAGCCGACATCCGTGTTAAAAAACAAATTCGTAACGGCAAAATCAAACAAGAAAACTACGACAAAGTGCCAAGCTGGGTGAGCTGGGTGTTGTTCTCACTGGTCGACCAAAAAGGGGCTTCCTTTGACGTTGAAACCTTAAGAGAGACTTTAAAACACAGAGCCACCAACGATGAGATTAGAAAGTGCTTAGATAAGCTACTGGCCTCAGGAGAGCTCACAAGAAGCGATGACGGAGCTATCACCAAAGGCCGCCGCATGATGGACGGAGCTGAGCAGGTGCCGGCAGAGCTTGTTAGAAAGCTTCAAGCCGAGCTTATCTGGTTGGGACTGGAATCACTCTTTCACGATGATCCTAAAAACCGCGAGTTTGGAGCTTTGACTCTAACTTTAACGGAAAAAGAATTTGAAGAGCTTAAATTTAAGTTACGTCACTTTAGAAAAGACATCTATAAAAACCAACTGATTCAAAGAGAGCTTGGGCCTGGGGACAGAGTGTTTCAATTGAATATGCAGTTGTTTCCGGTAACAGATCAGACCAAATAAAAAAAGCCTCTCAGAGTGAGAGGCTTTTAAGTCTTTTAAATTTTAAAAATCAATTAATCAATTTGTCTGCTGTAACGTTCTTGTTGTTCTTGATTGTTGTTAAGCACGTAGATTTTAAACTCTTCTTCTGTTAAGAAGTTTGGTGTTAAGACACCAATATTAGCTTGGTTATAATTTCTGAAATCGTAGCCATACTTTAAGTGGACTTTTGCGTAAGCAAACATTGGCCTTGGAGTTGTAAATTGAAAAGGTTGTCCATTTCTTAAATCAATAAGTCCAGCCTTTCTCATGGAGTATCTAACATTTTTAATTGTCATACTTGTTACATAAGCATAACCCTCAGAAAAATTGCCGGGATTAAAACTTCTTCTTCCATAACGTGGTTGTTGTAACTCGATAGCCTGGCTAGGGCTGATGTGTCCAAAAGCCAACTCTAATCTTTTAGCAAAAGTTGCAGCAGGTGCTGAGTTCGGGCTAATTGGTGCTATAATTATATGACCAAAGTATTTCTTGGTACCACCAGTTCCACCACCGTTTGTTAAACCAGCTACATTTTTTAATAATACTCCATCACAATTATATTCTTCCGTCTCACCTATCAGACCAATTATATCCTCATCCTCAAAGAACTTTGAGCCGACATAACAAGCATCTTTATCTGTGATTCTTACTGGAATGACTTCATATGGGTAGGCGGCCTCTATAGAAATATCAGCAACTTCGTCTTTTATAAAGTCTTTGGTGCCTGTATCAACTGGGTCTGTCAAACGATTGCATTTATTATTTAGGCGTACTACGCCTCCACAGTTAGGTATGTTTGGAAAATTTTTTGTATATCTATGCTCGGTAAGAGCTGGACAATTAACTCTATCTTGGTTTGGATTGTTAACAAAAGAACAGTCCAATAAATTTTCTTTTAAAATATTCTGAGTTTGACGTGTCATCGCCTCTTGTTGTTGTTCTAAATCAAATGCATCGGTATTGTCATGTTTTTTAGAGTTGTTACAGGCCGTAACAAACAAAGCAAGACCCAAAAATGTTACTAATATCCTCAACCTCATCATTATATCACCCTTAAATTAGTGTTTAATAACAAAACAAGTCTCCTTGAGCTCCGTGAATTGCGAGTCGTAGTTGCAATAAGCTTCCATCCAAGGGGGGGGGAGATGAGAAACTTAACTTCACAGAGTTCAAAGAGACAAAGTTACGACTCGCTGTAATAATACGCAAAGCGGGGGCCAAAACTGGGGGGGGGCTGAAGTCAAAACAGTGGGTTCTAGACCACAT
>JAKUPT010000104.1 GCA_022450595.1 Bdellovibrionales bacterium | reverse complement strand
GATGAGCAAGAAAAACCCCCTCAAAACACTGAGGGAGTTTTTGTGTATTAATTTTGGATATAATTAAGACGTTTTAAAATATTCTGATAAAGACTTACATGCTCAGTTGGGAGCATTTTATTTTCATCTTTCATCTCTACGGCTAAGTTATGCTGTCTTAACTTTGAAATTAATGATTGTGCCACTGTATTACTATCATTTGCCATGTATGTCTGGCCTGAAATAGTCACATAAGGCGTTGGTGCTTGTTTTTGGTCTGTGGCTATGTATTCGTGAACAGTGATGGCATTAATGATGTCTTGGTACAAATCATATCCAAGAGGTGCTTGATTGAGGGACTGAATCACAGACTCTACAAGTTCAACTTGAAAGTAGCTATTCGATCTTAACCCGAAGTATCTTTGTACCATTGGGTGTAAAGCCACTTCTAATTTATGGGCTTGATCAGAGATTAAGTCATAGCTTACGTTTTCAAATTGAACCTCAGGTGGAAAAACATCCGCTAACTTTGGGTTGGTTTTAAAGTTTAAATTATTTGAAACCTCATTTGTTAAAACTCCAGTGAGTAAATCATTTAACTCTGGTCTTAAGCTTGCAAGAGACAAATAGTTTTCTGTGTAGGTGTCAAAGTTTGTGATTCCAAGTGTTCTGTCAAATAATGTTTCAACAGCGAGAAGCTTATCCACCCAAATTCCCCTTACATCGATTTGATCTACATAGCTGTAGGGGTTGGTGATGTATTTTTTGTCATCAAAAGACAGACCTGTTTGTCCAATCATTGTGAACCCCTCAGCTATTTGGGCTTCGAAGCAATTTCTGGCGTAAGGATCAAATGTGGTAAGCTGTGTTAATGGAGCTAATATCATTTGTCCAGACTGATCTTGCTGCACTAAACAGGTTTCTGTTGGGGTTTTAATAAGGTCGATTAGAAATCTTCCAGACTTCTCAGTGGCAAGTTTTACCTCTTTTAAAAAAGGAATATCTTCCCACTCAGTGGCATTGTCATCAAGCCCAAAGCGGTACTTGTAGTTTTCGTACTGTTCAAATGCGAGCCTTAAAGTGTGAAACTTGGATTTGATGCGGCTCATGTAGCTGAGTGTTCCACCATAGCTGCTGAAGTCACGACGATCGCCTCTTAAGTTACGACGAGTGTACTCTTGCTTGTAGGAATCTATAGTGAAGTCAACAATCTCAGTTAAGTTTGTGCCTTCGTCAAATCTATTACAAGTGGCATTTAAATACACATGCTCGTCTGTGCAGAACTGATAGTCTTTAATTGCAAGAGTATTTTCAACGGGATAGTTTGCAATTGTACCATCAGCCATTTCGACATTTCTGGCATAAGCAAATCTTAAGGCTGCAATGTCATATTTTCCCATCACCGGAAGCTCATTAATAGTTCTGTATCCGTAGTCCATGATAGAGCTATACTGAACAGGTCTTGTAACACCCATAGATTCTAACTCGTCTGAGGTATAAAAGTTTGGCTGGTCATTGGAGCCTGAGAAGTTGTGTCGCATTCCAAGGTTGTGGCCTAACTCATGCACAAGTGTTGGAATCCAAGCGTAAGGCATAAGGATGTCCATAAGCTGTGTTTTTTGACTCTCTGAAAGCTCTGTCCAAGGTTTTGCTTGAGATATTTTTAAAACTTGGTCCAACTCTGCCTCAATAAGAGAGTTAAAGTTAAACATCTCTGATGGGTAAAAGTTGTTTTTAGAAAGCTCGTCTAAAAATCTTAACTGCTTTTGAACATCATGATCCGTGTACTCACGCTCTATGTTTCTTGCAAGCCTTTGGTCTTCTTCTTTTAGATCGTTATGAGAGCGTCTTAAAGCTTCATCCGTTTGCCTTTGATTAAACAACTGACTGATTTCACTTAAACCAGAAAGAGTTTTAATATTTTTCGCAGTTTCAGTTGGTGGTGTTTCAGGAGCTTTTTCTGGGGTCTCAGGCTGTTTGTTTTCTTCTTTAGGCACTGAGCTTAATTTGTGTTCAATGATATCCTCATAGGCACTTTTAAGAGTGAGTTTTAATATCCCTGGGTACATTACGGTTCTGGCGTGTATGATCTCACCGGTGTGAGGATTAGTCACACTTGGGCCGTAGCCTAAAAGTCCCATTTGTATAGGGTCTTCCACCATAACAATCATGTTTTTTCTTAAATCTCCTGTCATCATAGTTTGATCGGGCTCATGAAGTTTAATTCTTGTTAGAGCGCCTGCTTTTTCAAGACTATGATTAATCACATTCACAGCATGCACTGTGGCTTGTTTTAAAGACTTATTTTCAGGCTTTAAAAAGTTAGGCCCTAAATAGTAGTCCACAGTTTTGTCAGCCCACCTGTTGATGTATTGAACATCGCCATCCATAGTGCTGCGGTGATCTTCATCTAAAACATTAAATTCTGTTTTGAAAAATCCAAACTCGTTTTTGCCATCTGTGGTGTACTGAACGGCTTGGTAATTAGGTGTTTTTAACTGATCAAGGCTTACAATAGAGTAGTGTTGCTTGACTGTAAAAGTCACATCAGTGAGTTCTTCAAGTGCAGACAAACAATAAGGTCTGGTTCTAAATGTTTTTTCAACAACAAAGTTTAAAGCACCTTCTTCGATTTTGGTGCTTACAATGTGTGAGTCCATTTCTTGATGGCAATCGATGATCCAGTTTTCAAGCTCAACCCCTAGGGTCATTAAAGTGGTGACTTTAGTGTCTTGAAATTTGGCTTTGAAAAACTGTTTTTCATCCCAAGTAATATCTGTGTTTTCAACTTCGGTGTTTTGACAGTCCCCATAGTGATCCTCTTGGCATTTATAATCCACATGCTCAACAGGAATGGTTACAAGGGGAGTGAGGTTGTTTGGGTTTTCTTGAAAGCGCTGATCTCTTGGCACTTTGTAAACGAGAAGACTTTCTTCGGTGAATTTGTATCTTACCAGCTCTCCTTGCCCCATCTCATAACTTATCACTGGCGCATGTTTTGAGGCCCCAACGTTTGAAATTAGCATAATGTGATCTTGCGACTCATCAAATTTGGATTGTGAATTCACATCCACTTTTGCGATCGCTTTATAGGGTTTTTCCTGTGTACAGGCTACGGCCAATAATGCCAGTAGCAATAGTGTGATTGTCCTTTTCATATTTACCCCTTTTTAGTTTCTTATGCTTATCCCTGCATATATGTATGATGTTCTTACATCAAAAAGCTTAAAATTATTTTCTGTCCCATTGGCCTTAAAAGCTTCCGACTGATGATAGTGGCCCAGGCTAAGCGTGACAGCGGAGCTTGCTTGGTAGCTTAGAGTTTGTGCGAGCAAATATGTGGCTTTTAATCGGTTGTTGTAATTCCAAGCAGTTAAGTACTGAGTGTCTAAGTTTAAAGTCCATTTGCCCCTAGTAATTTCAGCACCCAAAAGGTTGTCTACAGAGTGACTGATATTAAATTCAGCCGATGAGTTTTGTGAAAATTGATGGGAATTTTTTTTGGCATTAAATCTATAATAAAATGAGGCTAGGGGATGCGAGTAATAAAACAAACTTGATCCACCCGCTGCGGTTTGAAAACTTTCAAGCTTACGGCTGTCTTCATTGGTTGGTAAATAGCCATAAAACTTTTGTATTAACAAAACACTCTCAGACAACTTTATTGGATTTAAGCTCAGCCCAAATGATGTGTTGTTCATTTGAGTCTTTTGCTGTGAACTTGATAGGTCTTGATGGCCTGAAAGTTTTAAATAAAGTTTTCCAGCAGATGTTTTGTAATCCACATTTAATACCGCTTCCATCAACTGGTTGGCTCCTTGAGATTGAGTGACTTCATTAGAGGAGTAAAAACTTACATCCCCTCTTACAAAAACTTTTGAAGACTCTTGTAAGCTTTCAAGCTCTGAAGTCAGTGTTTGAGCATGTAAAAAAAAATGAGAGAAGAGCCCCCCCATAAGAACAATACCTTTAAACATCCCCCCAATATTGTTCATAGCTCTTCTCCCCCCGTGAGTGGTGTCGTAAAGCCACTCACCCCTTTATATAAGCATGAGCTATACCAAGGCCTAGAATTTGATAGGAGAGATGAGGGGTTTTGTGGCTTAAACATATGTAATTACTAATAAATATTAATTTTTAGCTATATATGTTGATTTTGCCATGTATAAGTAGATCTTATGAAAAATTAAAAATCAGTGTCAATTGGACACCAGTCAATTATTTATAAGTGTGAATTTTCCATATGACTTGAAGCTCACTTTTATAATTATTAAGCCATATGTGTTGATGTGGAAATGGGGAGGTTGAATTGAAAAAAGTTGTTTTTATATCAGTGTTATTTGTTTGGGAGATGAGTTTTGCTGGGATTATGGGGTTATGGAAAGGTCCAAGCCTTGTGTACAAACAAGGTGAACTCAGTGTTTGTGAAATGAGTTTATATTTAAAACAAAAACCTCATAGGGTAGAAACTTTAACCAGTGTGGTCTGTAAAGAAAATGAAAGCCCTTTAAGGCTCATGTCTCAATCATTTGATGTAGATAAGAATGAAATCATCCATGAGCACATAAAGGGCAGAGTTGGGCCTTCAAACTTAACTGCAAAGGCCGCGTATAATAAAAATCATCATATAAAAGTTAATATGAAGGTGAATCACAACCTAATGATGTATGACTTTACAGAGGATATACATAATAATTTAAGTGTGATTCAAGGCACTTTGATTAAGCAGGATTTTTAGGCTTTTTCTTACTAGGTTTGTCTTCAGGAATATCGTCTGAACCTAAATAGACGTGTTCATTCTTATATGAAACGCCATCTATATCATAGTGTCCGTCTTTATCAGGTATTGTTGTTTTTTTCTGCTTTTTATTTTTATTAGTCATTACAACCTCCTCAATTAGTATTGTATTAAATTACTGGTTAAATAATCATTAAGGAGGTGTGTAAATTTTTACACAAAATATAAAATCTTATTTTTACTACGTTAAAGCTTATTTGTTCATTTAGGAGGTAATGGATTTTAATTAAAGCAACTTAGTAACCTCTTAAATCTGGTGCAAGATTTGGCAATCCATTTAGGCTAACGACCGAGCCGTCTTCGTATAATATGCTGATACTTCCATAAATACTTTTAATATTTCCACCTAAGTAGTTATTTGCTTGAGCTTCTGGCAGGTCGCTAATGGATCCCCATACAGCCGTACTTCCATTAGACTTTTTAGCGGCAAAGTTATAACGAGTAGTTAAAACATCAACCACCCCAGAACTTAAATCAACCATACTAGAGTCACCGCCATATGAGCTACTGCCCCAAGTGACAACACTGCCGTTAGACTTTAGTGCTGCAAAGGCACGATCTGCACTAAAAACTTTAACCACGCCAGAGCTTACATCTACGCCACTAGTGTCGCCAGAGTCATAAAAATTATCCCCCCATGCCACAATACTCCCATCAGCTTTAAGAGCTGCAAATCCTCTATTTGTATTAAAAATATCAACCACTCCAGAGCTTATATCTGCAGTTACAGCGCTAGAGTCACCGCCATACCAACCTATTCCCCAAGTGACGACACTGCCATCTGATTTCAGGGCTGCAAAAGCTTGTTCTGTACTAAAAACTTTAACGACCCCAGAGCTTATATCTGCAGTTACAGCGCTCGAGTCACCACCGTAGGTGCTATCACCCCAAGTAACCACGCTGCCGTCACTCTTAAGTGCGGCAAAAGCACTATCTGTAAAATAAACATCAACCACACCAGAACTTAAATCTACAGAACTTGAGTCACCTCCATAAGTTCTGAGTCCCCAAGTGACCACACTGCCATCTTTTTTCAATGCTGCATGTGCTTGCTTATTATGAACAATCTTTTCTACACCTGAAGATATATTTATACTTTTTGAGTATCCTCCATAATTACTATTACCCCAAGTGACCACACTGCCATCGGATTTAAGGGCTGCAAAGGCATGAGTGTTAGAATAAATTTCCACAACATCTCCACTAAGATCAACACTCGAAGAATCACCGCCATAGGAGCTGTTGCCCCAAGTGACAACGCTTCCGTCATTTTTAAGTGCAGCAAAGGCACCAAAGTCTGCGCTAAAAATTTTAACAACATTGGAGCTAACATCAACTAGGCTCGAGTCGCCCCCATAACCAATATCCCCCCAGGTGACGACACTGCCATCGTTTTTAAGAGCCGCAAAAGCGTTTCTAGCACTAAAGATCTCCACCACCCCAGAGCTTACGTCTGCAGCTACTGCGCTCGAGTCACCGCCATATGAGCTATCACCCCAAGTGACCACACTGCCATCTGATTTCAGGGCTGCAAATGCTCTTGAGCTATTAAAAATATTAACCACACCAGAGCTTAAATCAGCAGTTACAGTGCTCGAGTCACCGCCATAAGTGCTAGAGCCCCAGGTGACCACACTGCCATCTGATTTCAGGGCTGCAAATGCTCTTTCTGTATTAAAAATCTCCACCACCCCAGAGCTTAGATCCACTCCACTAGAATCACCGCCATAAGTGCTATATCCCCAAGTGACCACACTGCCATCGGCTTTAATTGCTGCAAAGGCTGCTTCACTAGCTATGATTTTCTGTATGCCGGAACTTAAATCTACAGCACTGGAGTCGCCACCATAATCACCATATCCCCAAGTAACAGCGCTACCATCGCTTTTAATAGCTGCATAGGAAGCCGTTGTACTAATTACTTCAGTTACATTAGAGTTTAAATCTACTTCTGGTGTATTATTATAACCAGCTCCCCAAATTACAACACTTCCATCTTCTTTTAGTGCTGCAAAAGCTGAATATAAACTAAAAACTTTAATTGTTTTTTTAGGAGTCTTAAATTTATGAGTTAACTTTGTGTCAATACAAGGCAGATCTAAGTCATTGATTTTGGCCTTCATGTAAAACCTATGATTTCCTTCAGAAAGCTGCGTTGTCTGAAGTTTTCTGTAGGTTTCAATTGTATCACTTATTGCTGTATCAACAATAACTTCAGAACAACTGGGGTCATTATAAAAAGTGATGTGATCACCAGAATTTAAAAAATTACTAAATAGAATTTCAGGTTTATTATCTCCAGTGATATAGGTTGAATCATTAATTAAACTGAATCCTGGCAATGATTTAATATGGGCATTAAATATTTTATTGATAGTTTTACCATCAGAAGTTAAATCAATTCTAAATTCATAGCTTCCAACTTGCTCTTGCGTAGGTGACCAACTAAAATCACCTGTCGTATTATTGAAACTAAAGTTTGTAAGAGATGAGCAGGGCAGGGCAGTATCAACATTTTTATTAATGTTATTATCATAAAAACATTTAAACTCGAAATTTAAACTTTGAGAAGTAAGCTTTGATTGGGAGGTAAATACAATATCTTTATCATAGCCCGCGTAATAGGCAAAGTTAGAGTACTTACTTAAAGCCAAAGACATTGCACTTGAATCATTTTGTTCAAACACTGCTGTACAAGATGCATTTAAAAGTAAGATGCCTAAAAATATAATAAAGATCAATTTTCTAAGAACGTACACCATTCATATTAATCGGAAGAAAAAGAGCTAGACTAAATACTAATGTCTAATTTTGAGACGTTTTTTATAATTATATTTTGAAATCGAATAAATGAGTTCTTTTAGTTTAAAACTTATTTGATAAATATATGGTTATACAAGGATAGATGTCTTTTAAAAAGTTAGTAACCTCTTAAGTCAGGGGCATGATTTTGCATACCATCAAAAGTTATAGCTGAACCATCATTATATATTATACTGATGCTTCCATAAATCTCTTTGATATTACCATTAAAATAGTTATTTATTTGTGAATCAGAAAAACTAACTGCATCGGCCCCCCAAATAAATGATCTGCCGTTTGATTTTATGGCTATAAAAGACCCGCTATTACTTAAAACTTTTACTACACTTGAGCTAATATCAACAGCATTAGTATTAACACCATATGTATTACTGCCCATTGTTTCTATACCACCTTGATAATTTGGATCTCCACCGTATTGCTCTCTACCCCAAGCGACCACTTGGCCATCATTTTTTAAAGCAGCAAAAGCATAAGCTGTATTATAAATATCCACCACATCAGAGCTTAAATCGGCACTTACAGCACTGGAATCACCACCATCTGAACTATCACCCCAGGTGACCACACTGCCGTCAGTTTTTAGGGCGGCAAAGGCAGAGCGTGCGCTATAAATTTTTTGAACATTCGAGCTTAAATCGGAGCTCACAGCACTGGAATCACCACCTCTAGTGCTATTACACCAAGTGCCCACACTGCCGTCACTCTTGAGGGCGGCAAAAGCGTAAATTGTAATATTAATATAAACCAC
>JAKUPT010000103.1 GCA_022450595.1 Bdellovibrionales bacterium | reverse complement strand
GCCTATTTCTAATTGGAATTATCAATGTGGGAGTTTCGTTTGCATTAGCACTATGGGTGGCCTTAAAAGCTAAAAATATTAAAGCCAGTCAACAAAGAGATATTTTAAAAGCGCTTTTACATATATTAGTGACGAATCCCCGCTGCTTATTTTTACCACCAAAAGAACAATAGACACTGCTTCTATAACTGTTTAGACTTTTTTGTATGATAAAAATTAATAATTTAAGCAAACAATATAATAATGGCTTCAAAGCCTTGAGTGAAATCCAGCTTGAAATTCACAAAGGCGAAATCTTCGCACTACTTGGCCCTAATGGAGCTGGCAAAACCACCTTGATCAACACCATTTGTGGCATAGTCACTCCGACTCAAGGCTCAATTAATGTGAACGATTATGATATTATTGATGATTACAGAGCGACACGCTCTATGATAGGACTGGTTCCTCAAGAACTAACCACCGACGCTTTTGAAACGGTATGGAACACAGTAAGCTTCTCAAGAGGTTTGTTCGGTAAAGCAAAAAATGACCAATACATTAAAGAGATCCTCCATGATTTGTCTTTACTCGATAAAAAAGACAATAAACTTATGACACTCTCTGGAGGAATGAAGCGGCGAGTGCTGATTGCTAAAGCTCTATCTCATGAACCGCAAGTATTGTTTTTGGATGAACCAACCGCTGGTGTGGATGTAGAGCTTAGAAAAGACATGTGGAAGCTGGTTCATAAGCTTCGAGAAAAAGGTGTAACCATCATTTTAACCACTCACTATATTGAAGAGGCCGAACAAATGGCTGACCGAATTGGTGTTATTAATCATGGACGTATTATTTTAGTCGAAGAAAAATCTAAACTGATGAAAAAGCTTGGTAAGAAAAAACTAATTTTAGATTTAAAAACACCACTTGAGAAGATTCCTGAAAAGTTCCAACATTACAAACTCACTCTCAACAACTCGGGTGATAAACTAGAATATCAATATCATGCCAGTGAAACCTCTGAAGAAATATGCAATTTATTAGATGATCTAAGAGATCATAATATTATCTACTCCGACCTTCAAACCAAACAAAGCTCTTTAGAGGAGATCTTTGTCGACCTTGTGAGGAAGCAATGAACTTAAATTCTATTAAGGCTATATATAATTTTGAAATGTCTCGTATGAGACGCACTCTTGGGCAAAGCTTGTTTGCACCGGTCATCTCTACTGTTTTGTATTTTATTGTTTTTGGCTCTGCGATTGGGTCTCGTATTAGTGATATTGATGGCGTTAGTTATGGGGCATTTATTGTGCCTGGGCTTATCATACTTACTATTTTAACAGAAAGCACAGCCAATGCCTCCTTTGGTATTTATTTACCTCGGTTTACGGGAACTATATATGAGGTTCTGTCTGCACCGATAAGTTTTATCGAAATACTGATTGGCTATGTTGGGGCCGCGGCCACAAAGTCTATTATTGTTGGATTTGTGATTTTATTTACAGCTCATTTTTTTGTTTCCATAGATATTCAACACCCTATTTATATGGTTTTAATATTATTTTTAATTTCTATTAGTTTTAGTTTGTTTGGTTTTATCATTGGTATATGGGCCGACAGTTTTGAAAAGTTACAAGTCATTCCACTTCTTATTATCACGCCCCTGACTTTTTTAGGTGGCAGTTTTTATTCGATCAAAATGCTGCCTGAGGCTTGGCAAACGCTCTCTTTATTAAACCCCATTGTGTATTTAATCAGTGGTTTTAGATGGAGCTTTTATGGCCAAGGGGATGTGTCTATATTTTGGAGCCTAACTATGACTTTTGTGTTTTTGACCGTTTGCATCTGTGTTGTGTCCTACATTTTTAAAACTGGCTACAAACTCAAACAGTAAGCCGAAGCCCATTTAAATGCACTTGAGTGAGGGTTTTGGTAAGTTTTATGTATTTTTTGGCTTTGCTATTGACATCTCGCAGCGCTATCGGCTTAATGTGCACTCATCGTATCAAGAGATCGGCCCCATTTTTTTGCTGACACCTCTTTTTTGCGATTAATAACGCTCACAAGAGGAAAAAAAATGAAAAGATTCCAAGATATGGCTTTAGCGCCCGAGCTAAAGGCGGCCTTACACGACCTAAAATTTGAAAACCCAACAGAAATACAAGAAGCCGTTTACCAAACTGCTTTTGAAGGTTCAGACCTTATGGCCTGTGCTGAAACTGGTTCTGGTAAAACTGGAGCTTACAGCATTCCTATGGTTTCAAAGTTAATTGAAAACCCTAAAGCTTCTGCTTTAATTTTAGCACCAACTAGAGAACTGGTGCATCAGATCGCTGATTTTATTCGTGATCTTATTAAAGACACACCTGACCTAAGAGCCACCTCACTTGTTGGTGGAGCTGATATTAAAAAACAGCTTCGTGCTTTAAAAAAGAACCCAAGAATTATTGTGGCCACTCCTGGTCGATTGATTGATCACTTAAAAAGGCAGTCACTTAAGCTTTCTCGCACAGAACTATTAGTGTTAGATGAAGGCGACAGAATGTTAGACATGGGTTTTGCCCCACAATTAAATCAAATCTTAAAGTACTTACCTCAAAAAAGACAAACTATGCTTTTTTCGGCGACCCTTCCTGAAAAGGTTAAAAAGCTAGCCGAAGCCTATACCGTGAACCCGAAGAAGATCAGTGTGGGACGCGCGTCTTTACCTGTTGCTGCCATTAAACAATCCATTGTGCAACTTAAGCATAAAGACAAAAAAGAGCGTATTCTTGATGAATTGAATCAAAGAGATGGTGCTATTATTGTGTTTAGTAAAACTAAACATGGCACCGATGCTTTAGCCAAAAACTTAAAAAGCTTTGGACACCACGTTGATATTATTCACGGTGGACGCTCTCAAGGGCAAAGAAACAAAGCCATTCAAAGTTTTAAACAAGGACGCAGTCGTATTTTGTGTGCCACCGACATTGCCGCCCGTGGTATTGATATCCCACAGGTTGAGCACGTGATTAACTTTGATTTGCCAATGTCTCATGAAGACTATGTTCACCGAATTGGAAGAACGGCACGTAATGGAGCTAAAGGTGAAGCTGTAAGTTTTGTGACTCCAGATGAGCACAGAAATTGGCAGATGATTGCTCGTAAGTACCAAATCCCTGGTGTTGAGCTTGAAAACGCCAACTTTCGTGATGGTGGGGATGAAAAAAGTGAAAAGCGTCCTTTTAGAGGCAAAAAGAAACCTAAATTTTTCAAAAAGAAATTTAAATCAAAAGACGGCAGTGAATCTAAAGGCGCCAGCAGTGGACGTCGTCCTTCAAGAGGAGGATCTGGTGGTAAGCGCAGATCACGTCCAAGTTTTAATGCCTAATTATTTTTTAAAGAATTAAAACAAAAAAAGAGCTGAATGATTTCAGCTCTTTTTTTTGTTTAAAATTTGTTCTCAAAAATTTTATTTACAGTTTTTTATCTCATAGGTGGTCATTGTCACCTCTGAGGCCTGCACTTGCTTTCCATCGTGGGCCTTAATAAGGTCTCCAAAAATCTCACACTGATAGTCTAAGTTTTTATCTAAAGCACGAAGAACAAGGCTGACTTCTTTATTTGTAGGAATCAATGTGATGAAGTGCTCCCCTCGATAGGGATCTTCAATACGAACTCCCCACTGTTCAATCGTCATGAGCTTTGGTGTGAAGTAAATTTTATTAGAATACAAAGGCAAAGCCCTGTTGGTAATCTGATAAGTTTCAAATTCTGGCGACTGGGCCTGTAAGACTCCAGACAATAAGCTTATTAAAAAAACAATCATTTCTCCCCCCGGTGTGATTGATTATTTGTTGTACCAAACGTGATAAAGTCCTCTTAGATCCCCTTGCTTAAAACCATAAGCTTTATCCTTTGGGTATTTTTTTGTAACAAACTCAGGTCTTTGATTTTTAGGACCATGACAGGCCAAACAGTCTTTTCTGACTGTGATTCTTCGAAAGTAATGCCTTTCATTGCCTTTTTCGATCCAATAGCCCATCAATGATTGGTCTTTTTGCATTTTTTGAATGGCCTCAAGTTCTAGGCCCTGTGCTTTATTGTTTGGATTTCTGTATTTATGAGAGACCTGTTTAAAGTTCCATCCCTCTTCTTTTGCAATAGATTTGGCTTTTTTTCCCACTGGAGCACAAACAGCCTTAAAAGTCTTTCCGGTAGGATTTTCAGGGACTGCTTTAACTAGACTTTCTCTTAAATTATTAACTTCTTCGACCTTTTCAACCACTTCACCCATTTCATCATCGTCATCAGCATGGGCTGAAAATGCTATAAGTAAACTCAGTGATAAGTATAATAGGTGTTTCATAGCTGCGCTCTCCTTTTAACTTAATAACTAAATATCACAGCAAAAGGCTAAGGACTAATAAGAACCAGCTTGTGTAATTCTTCTAGGAATCTTTAAGTTTATATAATGGTAAGTTTTTTAAATAAAAGAGCTCGCCAAACATGTAAGAGTCTGACGAGATTAAAGCTTTTTACTTTCTACGTTTTTTTCTTTTTTTAAGATAAGAGGAATAGACTTCGCCCTGCTCTAAGTTAATATCTAATATCTGCACTTGAACATGCTTGCCCGTCTCTGCAATCGGATTTCTTGGAATCTCAGCCATTCCCTTTTCTACTTTTACATAAATCTCTTTTTCATGCAGATAAACTAAGTCAAACTCAGCAAATTCTCTTGCTAAAATCCCATTATAAACAAGCCCCGTCTCAATGTTGCTATTTTTTATGCGTTTTAGAGTTTGCCATTGAGTTTCGGCTAGTTTTGCCAAAGACATAATTTCATTGTCGTTTTCTATAATTCTTTCTTGCTGTGATAAAAGCTCTAAAGTTTCATTTGTGTGAAGTTTTTTAGCTAAAAATTGACCAATCATAAATTGGTTCCAATAGTCAGACACTCTACGAATAGGACTTGTTAAAAAAGCATAAGGGTCTTTGCCTAAAAAGTAATGAAGACTTGGGAAGTGTGAGTTTTGTGCATTGGGGGTGACATAAAAAAGCGCATGCACTATCACTTCTGGATATTTGTAATCTTTAAATGCAATTAAGAGTTTTTGTAAATTCGCCGAAACATCTAAGGACGGGTCGATAGAGGCCTTTTTAATTCCTAAACGCTGGGCCAATTCAAAGAGTTTTAAAACGCGCTTTTCACTCACCTCATCTTGACCTCTAAAGATGCCAGGAATTTGATTTTTAGCCATAAAGTTGGCACCTTGAGAGTTGATAGCTACCATAAACACCTCAATCAAATGATTCGATGTTAGGTTGACTGGCCTTTCAAACTTAGTCACCTCACCCTTGGCGTCAAAGACTGGCTTGAACTCTGTTTCGAAAGGAAAGCGGATGGTTTGTTCTGTCTTTTTTAGGTGATGATAAAGATTTACTATATGATTCTCATGCTTTTCGCGAATTTCTGGCACATCTATGATTTCTTGAAACTCTTTATAGGTGTAGGCTCTTCTAGATTTCAAAATCGCTCTAGAAACATTAAAATCAAAAAACTTCTGGGTGTTGGGATCAAACTTGGTTTCGTAGACAAAAGCCAAGCGCTCTTTTTGGGGGTCAATACTTAAAACATCAGACACCATTCGGCGAGGAAGCATATGAAAGACTTTTTCACGTAAGTAATGACTTGTGGCTTGTTCAAACACCCACTTTGCTATGTGGGAGCTTGGATGCACCCAATGGGCCATGTCTGGCACTGCCACCTTTAAGGTGTATATCCCACGACTGTAAGTCACCGATATGGCGTCATCTCGGTCAATAGTCTCTTTACCATCAATAGTGACAAATTTAGCTTTTCTTAAATCTATACGATCTTTTAAATCCTCAGATCTAATACCACGTCGGGCGTGTTGCTCAGCCTCTTGAAGAACCTCTTTTGGGTACTCCGTGCGAATGCCGAAGTTGTTATAAATGGTGTCGGCATCAAGTATTTTATTGTTCGAAAAAAGAACTAAGCAGCTTTTACCTTGAACTTCAGCCAGTGTGGAATTAACAAATAGTACAGATATAGCTATAAAAAGAAGTGTAGCCTTCAAGATCCCCTCCATCCCATCAAGTTAGGCCATCTGAACACACTCACTTTAAAAGGCAAGCTTTTGGAACCACTCTTATAAAAACTTCATTGTCTTTTAAGCTTGTTCTGAGTTCTTAACACAAAACCACTGGCAATTTCGTGGGCGTCTTTTTCAATGGGCTGATCTTTGTACCATCTGACACCTTCGTTACCAAAAAGTTGATAAGCCACAACAGCATCGTTATAAAAGGCATTGTTTTTAGCGTAAATATCAGGCTTGTGTCTTTGTAAGTAATGAACCCACTCTTGGACAGAAACATTTAGAAGGTGCTTTAAAAAAACAACTGGAGAATCTTTAACAAGCTCTTGAAGATTCAATAACTCTTCAGAGCTAAAGAAAATAGTTTGACCATCTAAGTAGGCATTTCTTCCATAGGAAGGGCCAGGGAACACAACAATTTCCAGAGGCTCTTGCCAAAAAATATCAGCCAATTGATTCATAGCTGTTTGCAGCCAAAGTTTTAAGTCCTCTTCAGTACTTACACCTTTTTTGTAGTAGTCTTCGACTAAATCTTCAAACTCCCCTAAGCTTGTCCATACATCTAAAGTTTTACTAATTCGTTTTTCAAAACTTCTTGAAGGCGCATACATAAAATTTGGATCTCTAAGCATATAACGATGTTGATTTTTTGGCTGCCCCCATACAACCCCATTTCGAGTCATTTTTATAGACATCTCTTCCATCACATAAAAGTGATAGGCTTCTTTGGGGCCAATTCCTACTTTAGAGTAAGAATGAACAAATGTGTCTATGGCATGAGCATGAACCTTTTCAACAAAAGCAAACATTTTTGTTTCAGCGGCATGTTTAAAATAAGTGTTTAATAAATCTTGCGGCACATGATTTTGAATCAATTTATCAAGAACGTAAGTCAGCTTTAAGGCTTTTCGGTAAATGCTTTCATTTGATGTGTCCACTCCTGCTAGGTCAACCTGACCGGAAAGCTTATTTGAGGTCACTGTGTAGGCCCCTGAAGTTATAGCCTCTAAAATGTCTGAGCGATACTTCAGTGGTAATTGTTTTTGATCTAAAAAATACTGAAACAGCCAATCGCGGGCCTCTTTGCCCATAGCGATTTCAAACTCTATGGGACTGCTAATTTTGTTGTCATAAGCCCAGTATTCTAAAAGGTTCACTTCACCATTCATATAAATGGGATACTCATAACGAAGTTTTCTGGTCACATCATAAATATTTTTTGAAAGCCTACAAGCGGCCTCCCTAAACTCTTTGGCATCTACCACTTGATCTTGATTTTTATCTAAAGAATGCCTTATCCAATCCTGATAAAACTTTGGCATTTCATTGAGTGGGTTTTCAAAAATCTGTTGAGAAAAGTGATTTAGACTTTCAAAGTGTCTTTTGACGTCACAATCAATGTCTGTCACGGCCGCGTTTGTAATGGATGATAAAAAAATAAAAGATGTAATAATGATGAATTTCAAAACCCCTCCCCCAGTAACTTGGCGAAATTAACAATTAATTTCTATATGTGGAAAGTCGGTTTGTAACTTTGAAGGAATTACAGACTATAAAATTGTTTATTAATACCAGCAATAATAGCCCTCAAATAAAAATACCTTGTATGAAATTATACAAGGCGTTTTGGCTAGTTAGAGCTTATTGATTTGAGACCTGTTAGGCAAATATCCACAAGTTTATTAGGTAAAAAAACATGTGTTTAGCTTGCATCTGCTGAAGAGGTTTCCTCCTCTGAATGAAGCATTGTGTCTTCAAAGGCTGTAAGTGCTGCTTTTGAACCCTCACCTAAGGCCACAACGATTTGTTTAAAAGGCACCGTTGTGACATCGCCTGCCGCATAAATCCCCGGCACACTGGTGCGACATTTATTGTCGATTTCAATCTCACCATAGCGATTGGTTTCAACTACATCTTTTATAAAACCACTATTTGGCACAAGTCCTATTTGTACGAACACACCGTCTAATTCCACTTTTTTGATTTCATCAGTGGAGCGGTCAACATACTGAAGAGCATTCACCTTTTCTCCATCACCTAAAACCTCAGTGGTTCTTGCGTTTGTAATCACTTTAACATTGTTAAGAGAGTTTAGTTTTTTAACCAATACGTTGTCGGCTTTTAAGCTGTCGTTGAACTCAACCACAGTCACTGATTTAACAATACCTGCTAAATCTATAGCAGCTTCCACACCGGAGTTTCCTCCACCGATAATCGCAAAAACTTTAACAATGTAATAGGGACCCTCACAGTGTGGGCAAAATGCCAATAC
>JAKUPT010000102.1:2783-8377 GCA_022450595.1 Bdellovibrionales bacterium | reverse complement strand
TGACTCAACGGGGCCTTTCAGTGGTCGCAATGCGACGCAACCCCGTCTTTCGGTATCATTTATTATGAGGCAATTCGTAAATAACCTCTTTGGCACCCAAATTGCCTATTTATAAGGCTGTTAATTAATTATTTGAAAGAGTTGCAGATAAGGTGACAACTTTTGTCGGTGTGTGCAACCCACTTTACAGAAAGGGACTTTCAACATGAAATACCTATTAATCATTGGTTTGTTATTAACTAGTTTTGGTGCCTCAGCTGACGTATTTGATATGTACGATACAAAAAGAGGCTTTTGGGGATGGTTGTTTAATAGTAGATATCAACATTGTGCTGTGGCAGATGAAATGCAAGAAGTTGAATACATTAAGTTAAAAGGTTTGGCTAGAAGAGGTCAAAGAGGTGAAGCTGTATATTCCATGAATACTGTTGCTAATATTTATCTTGAAATTGAATATTCAAATAAATATGAAAGTTTTGGCTCTATGACTTGTGGCGGAAGACATAAATTAAGTCACCGCTTAACAAAAATACAAAAAAGACTAAATAATAGAAAAGTGATCGTAGACTTAGAACGAGAAGTGCGCACCAGTTATAGAAATATGGTTTCTACATTACAAAGCAAATATTGGGATGAATATGAGATCATTTCAAATAACGCTGCTCTCATTGATGACGCTACAAATGGGCAAATTATTAGTGTATTAATGACTTTAACCGATCAACGATGTGAAATTAGAGCATATACTGCTCATGATTCAGATATAGAGTATCTAAGAAGTACAACAAATCACTATTCCTCTAAGAATATTAGAAACTATGAGACTCACAATGTTTTAGAAGGATGTGTTGTAAGGCCTCATGATGTTCAAAAAATCATTTATCAGTTGGCAGAAAAGGTTTTTCATGGACCAAGTAAAAATTCTGGTGAAGATCTTCCTTTAGTACCAAAAGGTCCACCGGCACTTAGAGATCACCTTTAATAAAAACGAATTTGTGGACGTTTAATCATTTTTTTAGACGTCCATTGTAAATAAAAGATCACCAAGAAGATGGCTCCAGCTGGAGCCATCATTGTATGTAGGTGTAAAGGGAACTGATTCCAGCCTGAGTTGAGTAAGTTTCCCCAGCTACTGTAAGGTGGATTGATTCCCATTCCTAAAAAGCTTAGAAAACTTTCGTATAAAATATTAGAAGACATTTTATAAATAAATAAAGAAATAAGGCTTACCCACTGTAAGGGTAAAATGTGTTTTTTTAAAATCCAAAACACGCTCGCTCCTGAGGACTTGGCGCTTTCCACAAAGGGCTTTTTTAAGTCCTGTAAGGCCTGTTGACGACTGACTTTGGCAAAGTTCACCCAACTAACAAGACTTAAAGAAAAGATCATTGAAAGTACGGTTTTAAAAGGGCCTTCAAAGTTTGCTAGTAATAAAGGTGTCACAAAACTCTGTAACAAAATTAACAGTACAAGATTTGGTAGGGAGATAAACACATCTATTCCACGCATCAGCAATCTATCTACAACCCCTCCACACCATGCTGAAACTAATCCAATAAACACACCAAATGTTAAAGCCAACACCGTTGATACAAAGCTTACTATCAGACTGACTCGCGCTCCCCACATCAGTCTTGTTAATAAATCGCGCCCCAGCTCATCTGTTCCCAATAAAAACTCAAAACTGGGAGCCTGAAGAATAAACTCAAGGTTTTGCTGATCAAAGTTTAAGTCTAATGCAAAACAGAGTATAACAAAAATCAGAAATAAAATATGGGGCCACCACTTCATCACAGGGCCTCCACTTGTGGGTTTAAGTATTCACTTAAAACATCTGATAGAAAATTAAAAAATTGCAGCAAAATACAAAATAAAAGTGTCATGACTAAAATCACGGGATAGTCACGGTTTAATACGGAGTCCACCATCAAACTCCCCGCTCCAGGGATGGCAAACATGTACTCAATCACAAAAGATCCTGTTAATAAACTTGAAGCCAAGGGGCCTAAAAAACCTAGAGCTGACAGACTTGCCACAGGTAAAATATGTTTTAAAATCACCCTTGTGCGACTAACTCCTTTGGCCTTAAGAGCTTGCACGTAGTTTTGTCCCAACTCACTTTCAACTGAGTTAATGAGGAGCTCTGTTAAAATCGAGGCTGGGCGCACACAAAGACTCAATGCCGGCAGTAGATAGTGTGCCGGCCCCAGCCAAAGCCCCATAGGCAGCAAAGAGAAGTTGTAAGCTAAAATGTAACTTAATAGGGCTGCAACTAAAAAGCTAGGCATGGCCATTTGCGAGGACAAAACAAAAAGATAAACTTGTTCAGCTCTGGAGCCATCTTTAATAAAAAATATTTTAACAAATAAAAATAGAAAGCTTAATAAAATACAAAAAACTAAGGCTATAACACCAAGTTGTAGTGAGCGAGGCACATAGTATGACAAAATGTAGGATATCTTGCGACCACTTACCAATGACTCGCCCAAATCCCCTTGAACCAGTTGGGCCACATTATTTTTTAATTGTATAAATATGGGTTGATCTAGATCATAGGTTTTCACCAGCTGTTTCTGTACTTCAGGGCTTAGCTCGTCTAAGGCTAAAGGAGTGCCTGGAATTAATCGCACAAGTATAAAACAAACTAAAGCCACAAAAACAATGGTAAAACTTGCATCTACTAATCGACGAAGTAATTGTTTTAGCCTTCGTTTTTTTAAGCCAAAGTAAATAAAAAATAATACGCTAAATAACAAAGAGATTTTGGTCGTTAAAAGCACATGGTCAGGAAGAAACCATAAACTTAAAAAGTAAAGAATATAGCAAACTAGTAAAAGCCACATAGGCTCTGAGGTTTACCAATAAGGTTTAGTGCTGACAATGTATTTGTACTATATATCTGACCAGTCTTCTTTTTTGTTGGGATTTAATACTCTAATACCAACTGGCTGGGTTAAAAAGCCCACATCCATTTGACTGCCCTGGGTGTTATAGAGCTGATTATAAACATTGTAGTGATAAATCACTTTTTTGGCATAATTTCGTGTTTCGACAAACGGAATATGCTCTATAAACTCATCCATATTTAGCTTTCCAAAATCGTGTAACCACTGCTCCACACGATGAGGTCCGGCATTATATCCAGCTGCAGCCAGAAAAAAGTTGCCATTAAACATTTGGCTCAAACGCTTTAAGTAACGTGTTCCTAATTTAATATTCACCTCAGGCTTAAGTAGGTCTTTCACATTAAAGTCTTTCAGATCCACTAAATCGGCCACTCTTTTTGCAGTAAATGGCATCAGCTGCATCAAACCATTGGCTCCTACGGGTGATTCCGCATCATGACGGTAAAAGCTCTCTGCTCTAATAATGGACCATATCATTATTTTATCAAACTCAAACTGCTTTGATATGTCTTCGACGTTTTGTTTATAAGCTTGTGGGAAAGCATACTCCCAAAGATACTTAACTCCCTCAATACCATGTACCTCTCTTTGTTGACCAAAGTTCACTTGTGCTATGTAAGCACTTCTATGATAGGAACCAATGGCCTGATAACTTCCCATCAATGATCTTAAGTAACCGCTATTCGAAGTTCTTCTTTCAATTTCGTAAAGTTCCCAGCGAGCCAAGTCGTTAAAACCCAACTGGAGTAACTCTTTAGCTCGGTCAAAACGATAACCAAGTCTGGGATCTCTAAAGCTTGTCACATATACACTTTCTTCACCCTCTTCTGACTTTTCTCCAACCTCTAGAATTTTATTATAAAAATATTCAGGAGAGTCCTCTTCGGTTTTTAAAATCTCTTCGGACTCTTCTTCTTGTGCAATTTCATTGGGATGTTGAGCTTCATCGTTTAAAGGCAAAGCTTCGTTTTCAAGAGAGGCGATGTCACGAGCTTTACCGGTTTGTGTGAGTTTAACTGGTGTGAAGTCCAACTGTTTCAAACGTTGTTGAGAAAGTACGGAATAATAACCGACAGCATTGCTGGCTAACACTTTATTAAAGTAAGTGTTGGCCTCTTCTTTTTGATTAAGCTTCATAAGCCCCATGGCCAGCCAATAATTTAGCTTTTCTTCATCGTGATCGCGCCATCTTCTTTTTCCCCAGCGGGTTCTTTTTTCAGCTAATATTTTTTTAAGTTCTGAGACTGAATCTGTGTAATTGCCTCTTAAGTAATTGATCCAAGCTATGTACCACCTAGAGTCCCGAGCAAGGCCGGAGCGTTTGTACTTGGCAATAAATTCTTTAAAAAGTTTTACGGCCGCATCGTAATCTTGATAATGGTAGGCTTGAAAGCCTGCATAAAACAAAGCCTTTCGCCCCTTATAGGAGTGGCGAAACAGTTCATGAGCTCTATAATATAAACCCACACTTTGTGGGTTCTCATCTAATAAAGACGACAACTTGGCCATAAAGGTTAAGTACTCATAGTCTTTGTTTTTTTGATCAAAATAATTAAGCATCAGCTGAGTGGCTTCAGTGATGTAGCCGGAGCGCATGTAATAATTGGCAAGTAAGTAGTCTTTGTAGTACTTGGCCTTTTCGTTTGTGACTTTAATAGTTTCTATCTCTTCGCGGGCTCTTGAGCTAAAGCCGGTCCAAATAAGTCTTCTAATCCGACTGAGTTGAAATTTTTTGGAGGCCTCACACTTAGGATACCTGTCATCAATACTGACTTTTGAAAGGTCAAAGCCCCAATGACTGACAAGCTTGTGGGTTGGGTACTTTGAGTACATCTTTTTCATCCAGTAGCAGGCTCGCCAATAACGCTTTCTTTTGATCTCGGACCTTACTAATTGATAGACCACCTCAGGGTGTCTGATATCAGAGCGCCATCTACGCTCCACATACTTATAGTCTTTATAGGCTTGATACCATTTTTTCTTTTCAAAGTTTTTATCGCCGTATATTTTTCGGATTTCATAATATAGATTTCTTGGCAGATAACCTTTTCTGGCTTTACTTAAATATGGTTTGGCTTCTTTCCAACCTTGGGTCTCATATAAAAGTTTGCCTAAGTAATAATTGGAGTAGTTCTCAAGGTGCCCTTTAAATTGAAGAGAGGTTTTAAAGGCTTCAATGGCTTTATCTGTTTTCTGCTGATCGTTGTAAAGGCGCCCCAAAGCAAAGTACTTCATGGCTTTTAGATCTTCATTGATCAAATCATCTTGAATTTCAACCAGTGTACTTTCAGCATCCTCAAAGTCTTTATTGATATACTGCCCTCGAAATTCTTCCCACTGAGGAATTTCAGCATGTAACGATGAACTTACTAAAACTACTGCTAAGACGACTAATTTGTAGAGCAACTTTCTTCCCCCCATACCCAAATCTCAGTATATCATTCTCCACTATTTTTCGGGAAATCTTCAACCGATTAAGACTATGGTCTAGGTCTCTTTGAACAGCTAGTTATCAAGTTCTTTACTCAACTGTCGTCTAGTTCAAAAATGAAACTCTATGTGAGGGTAAAGTGATTTTTGAAATTTTAATTTTATTAATTCTTTTTCAACTAAAACACTTTTTTTCGGACCACTTCTTACAGACAAATTATATGCTGGGTAAGTAAAAGCCACTATTGGTGAGTTTAC
>JAKUPT010000102.1:0-2773 GCA_022450595.1 Bdellovibrionales bacterium | reverse complement strand
ATTGATCAATTCATTCATCATCTCACTCATTACTTGTTCATTTACTTAAACTGCACTCATTAATAAATATGAGGTCTAATCAAAAATTTGAACTTCAATCGATGAACTCTCTTTAAATTTTAAAAGTATTCACATGCTGTCTCCCCGTTTTTAATGCTCTGTGGCCCAATAAGTGACTTGGCGACATGCGGTAGTTCTTTTTTGGAACCGATTTGCTGCAATGTTTACAAAAAAATAGATGAGTGTTTTTAAGTAGTTACGCTCCTGCCTGTAAAACTTCAAAGTTATTTTGGAAAAATTGTGAAAAATTTTATTGAAAGTTGTGAAAAAGAAACCTACAACTGTTCTCGAAGATAAGGGACAAATTAAAGGAGGGACCCCATATGAAACTATTAACAATCGCCGCTGCATTACTAATGTCAGTTAACCTATTCGCTGCTGTAAACAAGTACTCTAGCTGGTCAGATATTGACGCTGCTTACAATGTACAAATCGACTCAATGACTTCTACTGAAGCTGTTGACGGAGTTAGCGTAAGTGTTTTCAACCTTTGTAAAGCCGGCAACAAATTAAGAACTGTACAACCTGTTACTTACTGTGCTCGTTTCGATGTTAAGTTTGTGTGCGAAAACGGCTCAAAGTTTTGTAAAGGTGAGAACAAGCAAAAAGTTGTTACTTGTGCAGAATCTGTGACTCGTCACCTAATCGGTGGAGATAGCAAAAAGAAGTGTGTTAAGCGTGTAAAAATGGGTGGTGGTGAGCCTGCAAAATGTGTAGCTTACGAAATTGTTGAAAGACAAGTACCATCTGCTTACAACATCGACGTACTTTACACTACTGGTGACAGAAAGCACGACACTGCTTTCACAAAAACTTACGAACTTCCTCAGTGTGCTGGTTAAGTTGAGTTAAGTTAAGAATTTTATGAGACCCTTGTTGAGCTCAGCCGGAACACTGAGCTCAACTTTTTTTTAAGTTTAAGGATTATTTTTAATGAGCGATCAAAAGATATCCATTTTTAACTTTGACAACTACCTAGATTTTTTGAAAGTAGTTGCTCAGCCCAAAGAGGCCGCTGAATCAAGTAAGCTCACTCTTGAAGATTGGGCCAAAAAATTAGGCTATCGCTCGCCATCTAGTCTTTCCATGGTTTTAAAAGGCCAAAGGCTACCAAGCCAAGACATGCTTCAGGCCATTAGTGAAGACCTACAACTCAACCAATTTGAAGTTCAATACCTAGAACTTTTAGTCAAATTGGAAAAACAAAAACGACGCAATAAAGACATCACAAAAACTTTAGAAAAGATCTATGCGTTAAACACACAAAAACAAAATAGCTTTTATGTCAGTCATGCCCATTTTAGCTATATTTCCGACTGGTATCACTTTGCGATCAAACAGCTTGTTTCCTCACCAAACTTTCAAGAAGATGCCGACTGGATCTCTAAAAGATTAAGAAAAAAAGTCAGCCCCGCCAAAGTTAAAGAAGCGATCGATAACTTGATCAAACTTGGGGTTTTATACCGGGACACTAACAACAAACTCGCTTCTACAGGCAAAGGCATTGAAGTGCCTAATGCAGATGTGGCCTCGGCCGCGCTTCGTAATCATCACAAAGGCATGATTCAAAGAGCGCTGGAGTCCATTGATGAGCAAAACATTAATGAGCGATATTTAAATGCGATCACTTTACAAGTTGACCCAGAGCAGCAGGCTCAGGCTAAGGAATTTATTACTCAATTTCTTCGTGAGTTTGCCAAACAATTCTCTGCAAATTCTTCAAACCAGGTCAACCAGTTGAACGTTCAATTTTTTCAACATACAAATAAGGAAGATCAAGAGCCAGAGGCTTAATTGGTCATTTAGGGGGGAACATGAAAATCGGACTACAGATATACATCGCCTTTCAAATTGCAATTTTTTCAACTTTTGCCTACTCCGCTGGAGCAGACTTTGCCGGCAATGGTGGTGGCCGCCCCGAAAACAACATTCGATATGCTTTTCATAACATGTACAAGTTTATTGAAGACTTCACCTTTCATTGTCAAAAAACTAGATGTCAGTTGAGCACCAAAGAGTTTCGCGATCTGTTTATTATTAAATCCAAAGCCTTTGAGCTTAGCTATCAACCAGAAACACTTATTTACTGTTATGAACAAAGTGCGTGTCCTGTGACTTTTAAAACGGAAAAAAATGAACCTCATAAATCTATGGTGGCAAAAGATCAAAAAATCTATGTGAACCTTTCACACTTTTATGACAATGAAAAACCAGTCTCTGATCTGACTGAGACCCTCTCTTTACTTTTTCATGAAATTGGTCATTTAGCCAATGTGACTCATTCAACAATATCAAGTCATGAGTACTTGGATTATCTTGGAGGAAAGATTCGTCACTATGTGCTGAAAACTCCATTTGAACTAGAGTTTCCTCATATTGCCCAAGATATTTCTGTTTACTACTTTGAGTTTTTAGAGTCTGGCCTTCACACACCGGACATGTTGCTAAACGTAGGCGAAGAACAAGTGAAGTTAAGCTCTGCGATTACTAATTATGTAAAAGCTTATGAAAAAGACAATTGTGCCACTGAACAAGACCGCATCTTCATCAACTACACGTTAAATAACCTGCATTGGAAGACCACTGAAGAAGTGGTAAGTTCATTGGAGAATAAAAGATCTACACATATAAGCTTGTCTGGAAATATTAATGTTTCTTGTAATGAGCTTAGCCCTGATTATGTGAACTGGCAGACACTTTACAAAAACAGAAT
>JAKUPT010000101.1 GCA_022450595.1 Bdellovibrionales bacterium | reverse complement strand
TGTAGATGGAGTTGTTATTAATGGTAATAGCTCAATTGATGAGTCGATGATATCAGGTGAGCCAATTCCTGTAGAAAAACATCCAGAAGATAAAGTTGTTGGTGCTACCGTTAATGGCACGGGTTCTCTTCTTATTAAAGCTGAGAAAGTCGGAGCTGATACACTTCTTTCAAGAATTGTACATATGGTGGCCGAAGCACAACGAAGTAAAGCACCAATCCAAAAAATGGCCGACGTTGTTTCGGGTTATTTTGTACCCATTGTTATTTTAATAGCGGTTGTCACCTTTATTGTTTGGGCCTGGTTTGGACCAACCCCAGCAATGGCTTATGCAATTATTAACTCTGTAGCTGTTCTTATTATTGCTTGTCCCTGTGCTCTTGGTCTTGCGACTCCAATGTCCATTATGGTGGCAACGGGTCGAGCTGCTACCATGGGAGTTCTATTTAAAAATGCAGAGGCGATTGAAGTAATGAGAAAAGTGAGTACAATTGTTGTTGATAAAACAGGTACCCTCACAGAGGGGCAACCAAAACTTGTTTCTGTAACTTCTCTTGACGGTTTTTCTGAAAATGAAATTTTAAAACTGGCTGCGACTTTAGAAAAGGGAAGTGAACATCCCCTTGCTGCTGCTATTGTGAAGGGAACTGAGCAAAAAAATATTAAACTTGGTGTAAGCACTGATTTTGAGTCTGTTACTGGAAAGGGTGTAAAGGGCGTTATTGAAGGACGCAGTATAGCTCTAGGAAATAAAGCGATGATGACAGATATTAATCTTGATTTTGGTAATGCAAATAAAACTGCTGAAGACTTTCGAGCCGAGGGGCAGACTGTCATGTTTATTAGTATTGAAGGTAAACCTGCAGGCCTAATTGGTGTAGCTGATCCAATTAAACAAAGCACACCAGAGGCTATAAAAAATCTTCACAGTGAAGGGATTAAGGTTGTAATGCTTACTGGGGACAGTCGTACTACTGGAGAGGCTGTAGCTCGCAAACTTAATATTGATCAGGTGATAGCAGAACTTTTACCTGAACAAAAAGTAGAGGAGGGCAGAAGGCTTCAAGAGCAGGGGGAAGTTGTCGCTATGGCCGGTGATGGTATTAATGATGCTCCGGCTTTGGCAATAGCTCATGTGGGAATTGCTATGGGGACAGGAACTGATGTCGCTATGGAAAGTGCAGGAGTCACTCTTGTTAAGGGTGACCTTTTAGGGATTGTGAGAGCTAGAAAGTTAAGTAGAGTGACCATGAATAATATTAAACAAAACCTTTTCTTTGCATTTTTTTACAATGCTGTTGGTGTTCCAATAGCAGCAGGTGTGCTATATCCATTTTTTGGAATTTTACTTAGTCCAATGATTGCTGCTGCAGCCATGAGCTTTAGTTCAGTATCTGTAATTGGTAACTCACTTCGGCTTAAGGTGCGGAGTTTGTAATATGAATGATTTAAGACGGCAAAAAAAACTACATGGCCACTCTGTTTTTATACCTAAAATATTGGGTTTGTTGCGATCTTGTTTGATTTTCTTTTAATGTGACCAACTCTTCTTACAATTCTGATGTTTCCGGCTCTTCTTTATATGTATCTCGTCAAGCAGGATCTGAAGAAAATATTATGATTGAAGAGTTTGGGCAAGAGTATTTGGAATATAAAAAAGAGTGCTAGCATACTACATACTAAAATGTAGAGATCTTTTAAGAAGGAAAGTGAGACCATGAAAGAAATGACTGAATACAAGAAGGGGAGTCTCTCATTGGCGGGAGCTGTCTCATTAGGAACCGGGGTTATGATAGGAGCCGGAATTTTTGCTCTTACTGGTGAGATTGCTGCTCTTGCCGGAAATTTGTTTATGGGCGCTTTTATCCTTGCTGGAGTTGTTACGGGCTTTACTTCTTATACATATATAAAAATGTCAAATGCCTATCCATCAGCTGGAGGGATCGGTATGATACTTACCAAAATATATGGTAAGGGTGTAGTTGCTGCATGGGGTTCATTATTGATGTATTTTTCTATGATCATAAATGAAAGTCTTGTAGCTCGGACCTTCGCCAATTATACGGTGCAAATTAAAGGGATTGGACTAACACAAAATGCTGTTCCATGGTTAGCTTTGGGGCTAATTATTTTTGCTTTCTTTATAAATATCTTGAGCAATAAATGGATTCAGACATTTTCATTTTTCATGGCTGTGTTTAAGGTTATAGGCCTTATTGCTTTGGCAGTTGGTGGTCTTTACGCAAGTGGAATTTCATTACCATCTGTTGCAAGTGCTAGTATGGGAACATCACGTATGAACTTTATTGGAGCTATAGCTATTGGTGTATTAGCTTTTAAGGGATTTACTACCATAACAAATAGTGGTGGTGAAATTGATAATCCTCATAAAAATGTTGGACGTGCTATAGCTATTTCTATTGTAATCTGTCTTGTTGTTTATATTCTTGTAACTTTAGCTGTAGGAAGTGCATTACCTTTGGAGCAAATCCTTGCTGCCCGAAATTACTCACTTGCCGCTGCGGCCAAGCCTACTTATGGTGAATTAGGAGAAACTATAACTGTTGCAGTAGCTATTATTGCCACAGTATCTGGAATTATTGCAAGTATGTTTGCTGTTTCTAGAATGCTGACAATGTTAACAAATATGAACCTTGTACCTCATAAACATTTTGGAATGCCAGGTGATATACATAAACATACACTAGTTTATACAACTGTTTTTGCTGCAGTTTTGGCTCTTACTTTTGATGTCAGTAGGATAGCAGCTTTGGGGGCTTTTTTTTATATAGCAATGGATATATTAATCCACTACGGTGTTTTAACTAGATTTAACAGAGATAAAGTGAATTATAAACCTTGGATACTTAAATTAGCTATAGTATTAGATCTAGTTATTTTAGGTGGGCTTATATATGTTAAGGTGAAGACAGATATGTTTCTCATTGGAATATCAATATTTTTAGCACTTATTATTTACTTTTATGAAAGTTACTTTTTGAAATATACTCAATCATAATGTTTTATTAAAAATTAAACTTTTTAAAACCGTCTTTTGTTTGACTATGTATTAGATATTCGTTCAATGTACAAAAAATAAGAGGATGCACGATCAGATATTTTTTATGAGTTACTCAGTGCTACTGTCTCGTGTTAGAGGTCAACACTTCTGTTTACGTAGACATGAGAAGTAGTAATAAGTATATTTTTTTACTGAGTGTATATTGCTGTAACACGGGTTTAATTATTTTCTGTAAATCTTAAGGCTTCAACAATATTCTTTTCATCAACGACTCTCATCATCAATGATCTACGTTTATATTATTTCTATAAAGTATTAATAATTTTTTTAGGAGAACTATTGTAAGTATAAAATAAAATTTTTAATAATTACTGTCTTTTGATCCACACATGGTCATACTAGTCATATGTAAGCGCACCATCAACCACACAGTTGACAATTATTTTGTAAGTAAATCCGCAAGAGCCTCATAATCATCAATAGTTTCAGCAGCAGGCAATCTTTTAAAGATCTCTGTCATAACCTTAAATGGGTCTTTGTTATTTTCTTTTGCAGTTAAAGCAATACTATAAAGTATTGATGAAACATGTGTTCCATCAATAGTGTCACTAAACATCCAATTGTTTCTGCCTATTGCAAATTTACATATCATTCTTTCAACCAAGCCATTGTCAATTTCATAACGACCATTTGTTAAAAAAACTGATAGCTCATCGTACTCATTTAAAAAATAATTTATTGTATTACCAACTGGGCTTTGTTTTGGAGCTTTTGATTTCTTCTTCTCACACCATTTTTTTATTTTTTCTAAATATTGCTTTACTTCTTTGAGCCTTGCTCTATGGCGCTCTTCCTGATATAAAATTTGTTCTTTATATGCCTTTTCAAAGCGGTAAAGACGTTTAAACATTTTTAAACCATTTTCTGCAAGCCCTGGTTTTTTGCCACCACCAAGCCAAGCCTTATGAAATCTACGCCTTGCATGCATCATACAACCAAGTAGCTCTAGTTCTTTTTTATCAAGTGCACCGTAACCTTTATGAGCATCAGCTTGAACACCACCCTTAAAGTCTCCTATAAGACCTTTTGCAATCTTACCACCACCAGAAATATTATAATCAAAAAGTACAATGCCAAGTTCTGGACTGCCTCTAACCCACATAAAACTATCATCTTGAGGCTTACGGCCCTTTTCTTTTAACACCTGAACTTGAGTTGCATCAATGGCCATATAACCACACTCTAAAACTCTTTCCTCTAGTACATTCCAAATAGGTATTAATTTTTCACTGACTTGAATCAACCACCTAGTCATCGTTCCACGAGTTAAATGAATGCTCTGAAGTTTATAAAGCTCTTCTAGTCTATAAAGTGGCAGCCCTTGAAAAAACTTTGAAAACATTAAAAAAGATAATATGTCAGGTGTTGCAATGGTCTTTGGTAAAATGGAATTCGATTTTGCTTGAACTAAGTGAAGCTCACAACAAGGACAGGCGTATTTCTTTTTGCGCTCTACAATTATCGTACTTTGTGCAGGTACATTTTTTAGCTTTTCAACAACGTCTTCACCAATCTCTTTTAAACGAGTGCCATCATGAGGGCAAACTTTATCTGCCTCTGGGATATCTATAATTACATCTTCACGGGGTAGAGTTTCAGGAAAAGGCTTTTTCTTTTGACGACCCTTTTTGCGAACATAACTTATCTGTTCTTGCTCTAAGAGCAGTTGCTCACCCTGAGCCTCTACTCCTATTTCATTAAATATTAATTGCAAGTCTTCTTGATAGGATTCTGATTTTGAGCCAAACTTTTCTTCTTTAAAAAGTTTAATGGTGTGACGAAGGCGTTTAATTTCCTCTTCATAGTTATCAACTTTGCCCGAGAATAAGATGATTTTATTTTTTAATTCGACAACATCATCTCGCATAAAAAAAATGTTATCAAACTACATGTTCAAAATCTACTTTTTCAAACCGAGTCCACACATTAACGCCATCCAGTAATAGCTCCATGTCTTCAGCTGAAATTTCAACAACATCTTTATCTATATTCTTAGGCCAAGAAAACTTGGAGGACTCTAAACGCTTAAGCCATAGAGCAAAACCACTTTTATCAAAATACAAAATCTTCATATGGGTTCTGCGACGATTTGTAAATACAAATAATGATGGGGATTTTAAATCAAGCTTTAACCCTTCAGAAACAATCACACTGAGCCCATTTATGCTCTTTCTCATATCAACAGGGTTTTTGTGGATCAAAATGTTTGAAAAGGCAGATATGGATTTCATTTTTCACCAAATAAATTATTTAAAAATTGAGCAAGCCATAGGGGGTCTATTTGTGAAGTTTTAGCTTTATCAATATTTGTTTTTATGGAGGCAGGTTTTTCATAAGCTTTAATTTTAACAGAGGCAAAAGCTGGCTCAGAAGACTTAGTGCTTTTTAATTTATACTTTCGGTAATAAGAAAATTTATGATCAACCAAATTATTTAGTTCACAATACTTTTTTATACTAAGGCCTGAGGTTTTTTGTTTTTCTATGTGACTTAAATATTCAGCTCTGGTTGAGCTATCAGATGTATTCATACCAACTCCTTTTATAAAATTGGCGGAATTTTAACAAATTTAATTTTTTATTCAAATAGTGGGGCTGATGGAGCGCTTACGATAAAACTCTTCATAATTGGAAAGTTAAAAACTCATCTTTATTTAAAGAGATCACCGTTTCAAAAGTGCCTCTGATGTCAGGCTTTGAAGTCAGTGTTTATAAATCAGAATTAAGTTTTAAAGTTTCAGGATTTAAAAATCTTTCTGAGGTTCATGCTTTTATAAGAAGTTTTAAATGATTTTTAACATCAAGGGACTTTGAGTATTTGTTTAAAGATCTTATAGACCAAGAGGCAAGCCCAGAAGTACTCAGAGAGTTTTCAAAGCTCATGTACGCTGATGTTGCAATTCTTCAAACAACGATTAATAGATATGAGAAGCAGTTAGTTGAGCTAGAAATCAGAAAACAAATGCATCTCAGTGTTGAAGAAAGGTATTTGTTTTTAAAAAAGAAGTTCTTCGGTAAGTCTTCTGAAAAACTCCTGTACAAGACAGACTTCGAGGCGAGATGGAGTCTGACATCGTCCTTTTAGCTCATGCTCAAAGCCTTGTGCCAAAGCCTAATAACAAAAAGACTAAAGAGCTTGAAAAACAAGTTATTGAGTATGAGTGCACTGCTAAAGAGCTAAAAGAGATGAGTGAGTCTTTAGGTCTTGAAAATCCAAGCTCTAAACAGTGTGAGAGAATGGAGGGCTTTTACGAACAGTCCAAAGAGGCGACTGTGGTTGAAACAACTTACAAACAACTTGTTCATAGAAAGCAAAAGTATCAGCTTAAAAAGCAGTATTAACAAGGAGATAAAGCTCATATCATTACGGTCGAAGCCCAAAAAAGCTTTTACCAGGTTGTGGTTACTCTCCTGTATTTGCAGTGAGTGTTGTCAGTGATAAGTGCATCAACCATATGCCACTGACTCGTCAGTTAAAGCAGATGGAGTCATTAGGGTTAAAAAACTTCAGGCAAAAATCTTTATATAACTTGTGCTGGGCTGTGGGAGAGCACTTAAGCCCACTGGTAGAAAAGATCACAGAAGAAATTAAAACACAGCCTACCCAAATCGTTCATGCCGATGAAACTCCTTGGCCTATAAATAACAAAGATCAAAGTGATGGCTATATGTGGGTGCTCTCCAATCAAGCTGGAAGTTATTACCAGTACGAGACCACAAGAAGCGGTAAAGTGATCGAGGAGATTTTAAAGGGCTATGAGGGCTCAGTGATGAGTGATAGTTTTAGTGGGTACAATAGAGTTAAAAACAGTGTTTATTGCTGGGCTCATGTAAGGCGTAAGTTTATTGATTTACAAGACAGTTATCCCGAAGAGGCAAAAGAGATTTTAGCACTTTTAAGAGAGCTGTTTTTTATAGAGACCAAGGCCAAAACCCTAACTGAGTTAAAAGAACTAAGGCAAGTTGAGTCCAAAGTTATAATAGATAAAATCAAACACTGGGCCTATGAACATTATCAAAAGGCAAGGCCTGAGAGTGGAATGAAAAAAAGCCATTAACTACATGTTGAAGTTGTGGAATGGACTGACTAAATTTATAGAAGACGCACGAGTGCCACTTACAAACAATGAAGTCGAACGAACCATAAGATATGCTGTGATGGGCAAAAAAACTTTTATGGTTCACGTACAATAAACGGAGCAGACTTAACAGCTACGTTTTATACAATAATAGAGTCATGTAAAAAAGTAGAGATTGATCCAAGAGACTTTATCCAAAAAACGTTAAAAACCATTATAAATAAAAAAGACGTCAAAACACCACTTCAAACAGCTCTTGCGCAAAGGTCATAGAGTTTCAAGGGCCCGACAGGAACCGAGTTGCAGTTTTCTTAATACCTAAACTAAAGTAAGTAACGGTACTTAAACTAATAAACATAAACATCATGATATGGCTAAGAAATAATTTGGACACCTAACCGCCTAGGACCATACAGGACGAATTTATTCCTATCCAATATCCATCGACACAAACATAATTATAATATCCAGTACTATAAGGAGGAGGGCATGGTTCTGACTTTGTGTCACCAGGAGTGCATTCTTGTCCATTTGGTTCTGAAGTAGATGAAAAAGGTAAGGTGCATTTTTGGGTTTCCGGGTCAAAAGATCCATCAAAATTGTTTATGCAGACATCTGAAATAGGCACGAGGGCTTCCTTTTCACACCCTATGATAATGCTGTCATTAATCCGTTCTCTTAGATAAAATGAACCAAGTTCTTTTTGTTTTAAACCTCCACCAACAACTCCTTCGGTGACATTAAAGTTAATATAGACTTTTCCCAAGTAGATATTTTCTGTTGCAGTCGAGGTTATCGGAGTTGCTGATGGGATTTTAAAAAACAATCGTTCAACACTAAGTCCATTTGTAATTGGTTGATCACTTTCAATAATATCACCAGCAACATTAAATTTTATGTCCAAACCGTTAGCTGATGCAGCTTGAGTCGCATTAAAAGTTTGGTTTATTGGAGGGCCCACTGCTTGAGTACAAGCTGCAGCATTAGAGGAGATACTTTGAAAATCATTGATAAGTAAAAGTTGTGATATTTTTATTTCATAGCGCTGAGTGACTTTAGTTGAGGTAACCATAAGTTCTGCTATACCAAGGCTGATCACACTCATTAGTCCCAGTGCAATAATAACCTGTATTAAGCTCATTCCACTTTGTTTTTTTACTAACAAAAGCTGACTCCTTTGTAGATACGTCATTGGAATAATGATAAATTATTATTAACAATAAAACAATAATGTTTATTATTTATCACTGATTTTTCTCAAAACAACACAAAATAAAATATTTGATCGTGGATTTACCAATGGAAAGGAGCATGGCACTGGATATGGGCTTTTTCACGCTCAAAAATTTATTGAATCTTGGAGTGGAATTTTTAATCTCGCTAAAAGCTCAGATAGAGAAACAATATTTTCGATTAAGATCCCACTTTGGGTAATACCTGATCTTCATTTGGAGGAGGCAAAAGGTATTGTCATTTTGGATGATGAGGAAGTGGTTCATGAATCATGGAAATCAAAATTGGCATTAGTTAACCCATCAGCAAAAATCCACTCGTTTAGAAATCAAGAACGGCTTTTTGACTGGTTTGATTCCTGTGATGATTTTAGTGGTCACTTGTTCTTTTTTGATAGTGACCTCGGAGGCAACAAAGAGACGGGAGAAAGCCTTGGGA
>JAKUPT010000100.1 GCA_022450595.1 Bdellovibrionales bacterium | reverse complement strand
GGATAAGGAATTCTTTTTAATTGGGGGCACTCAACTTCTAGCCTTAGACAATCGTGGATCATAGATGACAGTACACCAAATACTCAATTACAGTACTCAACCCCACTCGCGATATCTACTTGGTATCATATTGCGATGACTTATGATGGGACTGATTTTAAAATCTATCTGAATGGCAACTTGGATAAAAAAGCACTAGTTTCACCACCATCTGATTCGGGGCTTGAGAGTATTAATTTGGGAGCTGGTAGTGGTGGAACTGGCCAGTTTAATGATGGATTTCTAGATGAAGTTTCTGTGTGGGACACGGCTTTGACAAATGACCAGCTCAAAAGTTTATATGAAATGCAAAAAGCACCTTATGTAAGCTCAGGCCTAGCAAGTTTTACCTCAAAAGTGTTTGAGGCAACAAGCAGTGCGTCCTCTTGGTGGAAATTAAAACCCAAGCCCGTAGCACCTTACGGAAAAGAGCTTCCAGCAAATACTGAAACAGAATATAGCAGCGCAAATGTGGATATGACAAACATTGTTGGTGTTTGGCATTTAAATGAAACTCATGGAACCATTTATGATAGTTCTGGCAACAACAATCATTCGAGCTTAGTTGCCGGCACTCCCGCTTATAATCAGCCCGGAAAATTTAATGGAGCTTTAAATTTTGATGGAACTGATGACTACGTATTTTTTGGAACAGGTCCTAGTATGAGTGGCTCAACGGACTTTACTGTTTCGATGTGGCTTAAAACCACAAAGGATGGAGCAACCGGGCAAAATGGAATGTCCCTTGTTTCCCAAAGAGATCCTGGTTGGGATGGCGGTGAGTATTTAATAAACATAGGTCGAAACTATGACGGCAATGACCCAAACCCGGGAAAAGTTTTATTTGTAGTTTGGGAAGACGGCGGGCCACAGGTCAATAATTTTTGGTCCTATCGAAGAGTCGATGATGGCAAATGGCATCACTTATTGGTTGTGCGGGAGGGCCTAACCTTAAGAATTTATATTGATGGAACCTTAGACCGTGAAGCAACAGGTGCGGGACCATTGGATACACTGGACCCAACATATTACACCGTGTTTGGACGCGATGAGCTTTATGAAGATCGTTATTACGAAGGAGATTTAGATGAAGTGGCTATATGGAGCCGAGCTTTATCATCTAGTGAAGTATTAAGTCTTTATCAAAGAGGAGCCCTGCGTGTTAAATATCAAGTGACAGGATGTGAGACGCCCACCTGTTCTGACGCCAGCTTTATAGGGCCCGATGGTTCAAGTTCAAGTTTTTTTAGTGAACAGTCTACGCAACAAAGTATTATTTCTATTTATAATTTGTATCCATTAAACTCGAGCAGGTACTTTCAGTATAAAGTGATTTTTGAAAGTGATAATAGCTTGTATTCACCAGAGTTGGATGATGTGTATATATTTTCTCAATAAGAGACACTCTTGAGAGACATTCAACCATTAGATATCTGCTGTTTATATAATTTAAGCAATTGATAAGTTACTACACACTCAAAGCCGCTTTAGAATGCTTTGAGCCGGTCTAAAAAATGCATGTAATAGACTTAGGGGGATATCAAAATGAAACTTAATAGTGCCTTTAAAGCTTTTGGTGTGATTGGTTCTGTAGCAATTATTATGATTTATTTCCAAAACTGTGGTCCAATGGATGCTTCACAACTTAAAACTTTGTCAGAAATTTCTAGCCAAACAAGTGATACAAGTGGATCAGATGAAGCAGACAACTCCACCGATGAAACTCCCTCTGGGTCCACTCAAGCTCCAAAGGGTGTTCAGTTTTTTGATTCTTTTGAAACCGCTTCCCTTGAACACACAAATATTCATGGTTTTCGTTGGGGTGGTACCAACAGAACGAGCATTGTAAGCTCTAGTGCAGTCGTATATACCAAAGGGGAGTCTATAAACACTCCAAAGCCTGAAGGTCGTAATTGGAATGCTTATGCCGGTGAACACAGCATGCGCTTTCGCTATCCAGAGGGTGAGGCCTGGGCCGAGCAAAGATATGAAATGGGAACAGCCTATCCAGAAGTTTGGATCAGCTATTGGGTGCGTGTGCCTGAAAACTACACCCATGGCCCCATTGGTTCTCCTAGAAACCAAAAGTGGAATGCCGTTTGGACAGATGATTACTCTCAACATGGTGACGGACCAACTGAAGTTTTTAACATGAGGCCCGATGGAAGTGGCGGTGGAAGTGCGAGCACGGTATCTATTGTAAAGGCCACAAATATGAACTCGGCCCACAGAGAGTCATACCCTGGCTTTATTAAAGTTCCAGAAGATCGAGGGCGTTGGATGCATAATGTGTTTTATTTAAAAATTGCAAGTTCTCCCACAGCAGATGATGGACAAGTTAAATGGTGGCGTAGATGGCAGGGTGATGATAGCTTTACCACCTTAGCCAATATGGAGTCAGTGGGGTTATGGCCTAATAGTGGTCCTCAAGGATTTTCTGCTGGATACATTATGGGTTGGGCAAATGGAGCTTATGCCGAAGACACTGAGTTTTTAATTGATAATTTCACCATATCAACAGAAAGTTTATTAATAATAGATTAAATTTTCTTATTTCCTTAAAGCATTTTGTTTGCAGTCTTTAAAAAGATTCTATCTTTTTCTTTTTGCATCAAAGCTGTTTTGCTTTTGATTCTATGCTATAAATTACTTTATGAGTAATAATAAATTAGTGTGGTCTGACACAGATGGTGACCTTAGAAAAAAATCAAAAAAGTCTTCAAATGGCTCCTCTCCTGTTGATGAAAATTCACTGACTCTAAAGCTTCGTCGATTAACAGCAGGCAAAGGGCGTACAGTGATTGAAATCTCAGACCTTCCAAATAATAAAAAATGGTGTCAGAGCTTGGCTAAAGATATTAAAAAAGCTTTAGGTGTTGGTGGCACGTATAAAAATGATTTTATTGAAATTCATGGCGAAAAAATTGATAAAATAACCGATGTTTTAGACTCGAAATCCATAAAATGGAAAAAAACAGGTGGATAAAAGAAGTTTAATACTCAATATTTAGCTGTTATTTTCTATAAAAGCTTTAGTTCTATGGTTTTAAAATCAGAGCTAAAACTTTTTAACAAGGGCTGTAAATAAGAAATTAGTATATGTATAAATTAAGAGAGTACCAACAACAGGCTGTTGATAACACTTTGGCTTACTTTAGAAAAAGAAGAGAGCCCGCAGTGATTGTGCTTCCAACAGGAGCTGGTAAAAGTCTTGTTATTGCTGAGCTTGCGAGAATTGCCAAAGGCCGCGTGTTGGTGTTGGCTCATGTTAAAGAGCTTGTGGAACAAAACCATCAAAAGTATGAAAGCTATGGTTTAGAGGCCGGTATTTATTCCGCAGGCCTTAATCAAAAAGATCACCACCAAAAAGTCATCTTTGGAAGTATTCAATCGGTGGCTAGGGCTCCTAAAAGTTTCTTTAAAGATTTTAGCCTTGTAGTGATTGATGAGTGTCACCGCGTGGGGCTTGAACAAGACACTCAATATTCAAAAGTCATTAATGAATTAAAAAAACAAAACGAAGACATATGTATTTTAGGTTTAACTGCCACCCCTTATCGATTAGGACTTGGATGGATTTTCAATTTCAGTCACCAAGGGGTCGAGCGCACTAAAGAGGCTCGTTTTTTCAAGTACTGTGTTTATGAACTGCCTCTACAGTATATGATAAAAAACAAATATCTCACACCTCCAGTGAAAGTCGACATTCCTGTTACTTGTTATGACTTTTCCGAAATCACTGAATCAGGGCGCAAGTACACCATGAGTGAAGTGGAAGAAGTGCTTAAAAAACAAAGACGCCTGACTCCTCTTATCGTTAAAAACATTGTGGACATCACTCAAACATATGACCGCAAAGGCGTGATGATATTTAGTAGCACTGTAAAGCATGCTCAAGAGATTTTAGAACACCTTCCAGAGGGGCAGGCAAAGATCATTCTCGGTGAAACAGAGGAGTCTGAAAGAGACCATATCATTGAAGAGTTCAAAGCCCGAAAAATAAAATACCTGGTCAATGTGTCAGTGCTTACCACGGGCTTTGATGCTCCACATGTGGACGTCATTGCCATCCTTCGGCCTACAGATTCGGTAAGTCTTTATCAGCAGATTATTGGACGTGGTTTAAGACTAGATCCGGGTAAAAAAGACTGTTTTGTTTTAGACTATACTGGGGTCACTCACGACATCTATTCTCCTCAAATCAGTGATAAAAAACCAACACCAGAATCAGTGAGTGTGCAGATTCCTTGCCCTAAATGTGGCTTTGAAAATAACTTTTGGGGAAAAGTGGATGATGAAGGCAATATTATGGAGCACTATGGGAGAACCTGCAGGGGAGGGGTGCAAGATCCTGACACCTTAGAATTTAAACCCTGTGGTTATAGATTCCGATTTAAGATTTGCCCCAGCTGCTCCACTGAAAACGACCTAACCGCCAGAGAGTGCTCTAAGTGTGGTGAAGTTATGGTTGATGCCGACTCTAAATTAAAACAAGCAAGGCTTTCAAAAAATGCGCATATCATGCAGCCAGACAATATTGAATTTGAAAAACGAAAAGACAAAAACGGCAATGAATTTTTGCAGGTCAGGTACTATGATTTTGACGCTAAATATTTATCAGAGGTTCATTATTTAAATAACGAAACCAGTCTTAAAAAGTTTCATATTAATTTCTTACGCTCTCATATGAGAAGGCCGGAGTTTCACTTACCCATAGAAACGGTTGATCATGTACTTCGATGTGAAAAATTCTTTAGAAAGCCTTCATTCGTTATTGCCAGAAAGCACGGCAAGTTCTGGCGAATCACAGAAAAAATTTTTGCAGAAGAATTTTAAATAACAAACCATAAAACAAAAGTCTCTTATGGCTTATTATGAACTAAATAATCATTAGCATAGTAAGTATTATTACCATCTAGAATTAAGTTGTAAACTGGGCGATCTGGGTTGTCTTCTATAGAATTAATTTTTTGTATTTCAACAACCTCACCAGAGTAAAGGTAAATTTTATCACCTACTCTTAATGCCTTTGTGTCTACAAGATCCGCACTTGGATGTTCAAGCTTTGTCATTTCGGGATCAATAGAGACCCACCCTCGTTCTGACCTAAATGGGTGCTCAGGTGTTACAAAATATTTTTTATCATCATTAAAAGAGTAGAGCTTTCTATTGTGTAAAGTTGGAACCTCAATGTCTATAACATTGTTTACCATTCTATTATCACCTAAAACCCGATCTCCCACTTTGACTTTATCAATTCTTTTTAAAGATCCATCATGCATTCTAACCATTGTCTCTCCGGTAAAACATGAACATCTTCTATATCTTTTTGAATATTGCTTAACTAATTTTCCATCAAAACATTGATATGTTGTTTTTGTATACCAACAAGAATAAGAGCTTGGAGATAAGGTTACAGTTTCCCCATGTTTTGCAACAACTCTTCCATCTTTTTTACAGCTGGCTGTTCCACTACCAGAAGTCACTTTAAGGTCACATTTACCGCTTTTAAAGGTTCCCCCTACGACATTACAGACTTCTTTTGGATCAGGTTTTATTTCACAGTCATTGGTGCTGGCATTGTGGATGCCACCCATTTTATCGCAAAGGTAAGCCACTGAAGTTTCTGAATTACACTCTTGAATAACATTTGAAGCATTTGTTGTGACATAAAAAGCCCCAACTTTTTGTTCACTATAAAGGTTTCCACCAATGATGTTTGCACCAGTAGCTTCTAACTGAGTGTAAAGTTCAGTTAGATATATTTGTGTTCCTGTTGATGGTCCAGGTTGAGGTCCTGAAAATTTTTTTAAATAGAGTTTTTTAATTTTTAAATCTGTATTATCAATTTTTTGGCCCGATTTATAAACTGTGCCATCAGGCATTGTTAAAGTAACCGGTTGATCTAGTTTTGGATTATCTTTAAATACATTACCAGCTAGAGCTGTTTTACAAGCCCCTTCTTTTGATATTGTTTTAGTTATGGAGCTGTAAACCATTGTTTGGTCAATGTTGTTTTTATTGGCCTTTGCAATTCGTGCACTATCTACCATTAATTGGGCCACACCGAGAGATACCACAGCGACTAAGCCAGATGCTATTAAAACTTGAACTAAACTAAAACCTTTTTGATTAAACTTCATAGAAAAACCTTTTTAGTTATAGAAGATGAATATATATAATCGGTAAATTTCGTAATATTTTGATACTTAATATGTAATGTTTTATAATTATTGTGAAAATGGATCAAAGTGAGACATGTGGGTTTTTTTATAAAAAAAATCGTAAAATTTAGGAGATTTTTATTAAAATATTTTTATTATACATGAATATTTTTTGGCTTTGCGCATGCCAAACTATTACCCCTAAGCAAATAAAATCAAACTCATATGTTATTTTTATACCGGGATATTATGGAAGTTTTTTAAAAACTGAAGACAGTCAAGAAAGGGTGTGGTTAACATTAGGACGGGCTCTTTGGGGAGATCAAACTCTTGCCCTCAATTTAAACGATATTCAGGTGCCGGGTTATAAAAAAATGCAAACCGACGGAGTGTTTGATGAGGTTTCTATCATTCCAGGCATTTATAGCCAAAATGTTTATGGCAAAGCGATGCAAGGCTTGCAAAGACAACTAAAAGATCAGGCAAAAGTCATAAACTTTGCCTACGACTGGCGCAAAGATATCGTTTCTTCCGCTCAAAAGCTGCATGAGCTGGTTGAGCGTTTATACAGTGATGGGGCAAAGAATGTCTCGATAGTCGCTCATAGTATGGGTGGGTTGGTTGCAAGTTATTACTTGATCTATGGAGAGCAAAAGCTTGAGAGCGCCATAGCGAACTTTAGTGGCGCTGATAAAATTAAAAAGACGGTGATAGTGGGAACGCCTTATAAAGGAACCATGCACGTATTTCGTAATATGCAATTTGGAATTAGTGCAGGCCTTAATGATGAAGCTTTAAAGGCACATGCTATTTCTTCCTTTCCCTCAAGCTATACTCTGCTTCCATATTATGAAAAGGCTTTGCTTAATAAATCTAAACAAGACCATTCAAAGCTTATCTTCAATCCAGAGATATGGAACAAACATGGCTGGGGACTTTTAAGTAATCAACAAGAATTATCTAAAAAAGTTGTAGAAAACAGAAAAATATTTACTAAAAATATGCTGAATCAGGCTCAAAAATTTAATAAAGCGATTCATAATTATAATTTTAAAAGCCAAGCACCAACAAAACTTTTGTTTTACATTGGCAAAAAAAATAAAATGATCAATCAAGCTATAGTGACACCAGACTATAGACTCTTATTTCCAAATAAAAATCTTAATGAAGAAGAGTATCAGATATCATCTTTATTATTAGAGGGAGACAATACTGTGACTTACCAATCGGCTCAACCACCAGAGGCTTTTTATAAAAGCTTTTCGTCTTTAAAAATAGAAGAGCGCTCCCATGAGCATTTAGAATTAATTAATGATGAGCAAAACTTAAAAGAAATTTCAGAGTTTTTAACAAATTAGTTTTTTTATATAACCTTCTGAGTGATCATCTCTATGACTCTATGACTCTATGACTCTATGACTCTATGACTCTATGACTCTATGACTCTATGACTCTATGACTCTATGAAAGAATTGGAAGCTTATATTCAAAACACATATAAAAAAAAGGGTAACTAATGTTACCCTTTTTATTTGAATTTTAAATGAGTTATATATTTGACTTAATGCTAAGCAAATAACTTTCTCAAAATGTGTGTTTTAGTTTACAACACGAACGTTGCTAGCTTGAGGACCTTTACGACCTTCAACAATTTCGAATTCTACAGCATCGCCATCTTGCAATTGTGCTCCACCAGTGTCATTAGCATGTACGAATACATCTTTTCCACCGTCGTCCGGAGTAATAAAACCAAAACCTTTGCTTGCATTAAAAAACTTTACTTTACCTTTTTGCATTGTATGTATCTCTTTCTTCTTATTATTTATTGTGTGTTAGAAAAGCACCGCGCTCTTCTTTCTAATACAAAATGACTTATTCTTTTCAAAAAGTATAATATTTATTGCGAAAATTTATTAATAAAGACGAGAGTCCTGTAGAAGACGCCCAAAAACGCGATGCGTTATGCTGTGTGAGCGGCCCGGGGCAAGACTTTGTAAGTAATTTACGGTTTCGGGTGAGAGCTTAATCCCTGCCGGTGATGACGGGGCGTTTTTGATCTAAAAGTGTTTTTAATTCAGAGCTTTTATGATCACTTTGCTTAGTAAAGTTAAAAAAATGGGGCTTTACAGTTTTACGATCAAAATACAGTTTTCCCGACTCAGGATGAGTGTTTTCACTTAATAGCCATAAAATGGTGTCGGCACCTTGCCTTGGAGTTCGAAGGCGATCTTTCATAATGTTAGTAAATTTAGGTAATGACTCTTGTAGAGCCTGAGTGTTTACCCATCCCGGGTGCATGGCCATCACTAACTGTGTTGAAAACTCTTTTTTAAACTCAGACAGTAAAGTCACCTGAGCTCTTTTAACATTGGCATAGGTGGAGACTTTATCATATTTGTCATCCTCAAATATTTTACTTAAATCTAATTTAGATAAATACATACCACCGGAGGTGACCCATACAATGCGTGCTTGAGGTTGCAGTTTGTTTTGTTTTTGAAGTTCTTTAAGCAAATAATAGTGCCCAAAAAGTTGTGTGGCAAATTGCATTTCAACACCAGCAGAATTTTTTTTAAACTCAGCAGGCATACCTCCAGCATTTAACACCACATATTTTAAAGCAGGGAGTTGATTTACAACTTTAGTCAGTTTTTTCCAGTCTGCCATATCCCAAGCTACAAATTCTAATAAATCTGAAAACTCAGCGGCCTCTTCACCCTTTTGAATTTTACGTCCTGTAATAACAGTGTGCACTCCTTGCTGGCAGAGTTCTTTGGCGGAGGCATAGCCTATGCCAGAAGTTCCTCCAGTTATAATGGCATGAGCTTTTTGGTCAAACTG
>JAKUPT010000010.1 GCA_022450595.1 Bdellovibrionales bacterium | reverse complement strand
GGGCCGACATTCATTACAATAGAAATGTCTGGGTAGTAGCGCCTAATAATTGCCGTGATCGGCGAGTCGGCCACGGTGCAGTCTATAGTCTCTTCACCAACTTGTCTTAATAGTTCTACTGTTGAAGTAGATTTTTTGACTTTCCAGCTTACATCTTTGTTTTGTTTTTTGTATTTGTTTAAAGACTGTATGTAGCTTGTACCTTTTGGAACAATGATCTCATAGTTTTTAATATCACTAGGCTCATTAATTCTAATGCCTTTTCTGCAAACCAGATTTTGCTCCACACTTTTATAGCTGTCTGAAAATAAAAACTCCTCTTTTCTAGTTTCTGTTTGAGAAAGGCCAGCTGCAGCTAGATCAATTTTATTAAGCCTTATTGCGTCTAGAATTTGTTGAGTGGAGTCGTAGACTTTAAACTTAGGCTTAATGCCTAGGTGCTTTGCAAAGGCTGTGGCCATATCGTGTTCAAAGCCCACATATTGGCCATCACGGTTTTGATAATAGGTGGTTGGGGAGTTTCTTGTGCCAATAATAAGCTCATTCGATTTCTGAATGTCTTCGAGGGTTCTCGGATCTTTTGTGCATGAAATTAAGGCAACAGAGAGTAGAATTAATATTTTAAACATGACTAATGGTAGCACTCTCAACTAATAGCTGCAAATGCAGAGCATCAGTTATAAATTGCTAGGAATACACTTGATTTGAAGCTCATCTGTTGGCAAAAGAACTTTAATGCTTAATAAAATTTTAAAAGAAACATTTGGTTATAAAGACTTTCGCCTTTCTCAAAAAGAAATCATTGATGCAGCACTGAGCGGAAAAGATGTTTTGGGAATAATGCCCACCGGCGGTGGTAAATCACTTTGCTATCAAGTGCCAGCGCTGGCTCTTCCTGGTTTAACTATTGTGGTATCTCCTTTGATTTCATTAATGCAAGATCAAGTATTAACTTTAAAAGACTTAGGGGTGGCGGCAGAATACTTAAACTCTAGTCTTCCGATTGCACAAAGAAGAGACATTGAAGAAAAGCTTGTAAATAAAGAGCTCAAAATTTTATATGTAGCTCCTGAGGGACTTTTAAACTCTTCTTTTTTAAACACCCTTAAAAACATTGAAGTGTCATTAGTGGCCATTGATGAGGCTCACTGCGTATCACAGTGGGGACATGAGTTCCGTCCACAATACACAAAACTTCCTCAGCTTAGACAGCATATTAACAACTGCTCATGGATGGCTCTAACGGCCACTGCTGACAAAAAGACTCAACAAGATATTTGTAAGCAATTGGAATTAAAGCAGCCAAAGCTTTTTGTTTCAGGTTTTGACCGGCCCAATATTAAATACATGATTTATGATAAAAAAAATGAAATCAAACAACTTGATGAGTTTATAAAAAACAATCATGAAAACCAAACAGGTATTGTCTATTGCTTGAGTCGAAAAAAAGTAGAGCGTATTACCGATCAATTGCAAGGATTGGGTTACAATGCTGTTAGTTATCATGCTGGCCTTCCAGCTAAATTAAGAGCCGAGAACCAACACCGGTTTACTTATGAAGAAAACATAATCGTTGTGGCTACAATTGCTTTTGGGATGGGTATTGACCGGCCTGATGTGCGATTTGTGGCCCATTTAGATATGCCTAAAAGCATTGAGTCTTACTATCAAGAAACCGGTCGTGCGGGACGTGATGGAGCACCGGCTGATGCTTGGATGGTGTATGGGTTGTCTGATATTGTTAGGCTTGCCAGCATGCTTGAAATGACTGAGGCTAGTGAAGCATATAAAAAAATTGCTCGTCAAAAGTTAGATGCCATGCTGGGGCTCTGCGAAGCATTAAAGTGTAGAAGGCAAGTCTTACTTGAGTACTTTAATGAAAACTATCCAGAGCCATGTGGTTATTGTGATGTGTGCACGGAGCCTCAAGAGACATGGGATGCCACAGAAGATGTGCAAAAACTATTGTCGACCATTTACCGAACAGGACAGAGGTTTGGCCCCACACATATCATAGATGTGCTAAGGGGCTCTAGAAATGAAAAACTTGTCAATTTAGGTCATGACAGCTTATCCGTTCATGGAATAGGTAAAGAGTATTCAAAAAGTCAGTGGAATGCTATTTTAAGGCAGGTGTTAGTCAAAGGGCTTATTCGCATTAAGGACTGGGAGTTTAACATCTTGTCTCTTACTGAAGATTGCAGGTCGGTTTTAACGGGCAAAACCAAAGTTTATTTAAAACCATTTAAAAAGAATCAAAAAGTGATTAAAAAATCTAAAAAAACTTTTGATACTGACATTGATCAAGAGCTTTTTGAAAAGCTACGTGTTTTAAGAAAGTCTATTGCTGATGAATACAAGGTTCCGCCTTATATCGTTTTTAACGATAAAACACTACAGGATATGTGTTACATCAAACCAGAAAATAAAGATCAAATGCTGCTTGTTCATGGCGTGGGGGAGAGTAAGTGGGAAAAGTATGGAGAGTTGTTTTTAAAAGAAATCCATCAATAATAAAAGCACCAAGCAAATGGCAAGTTTATTGCCTTTTAATACCGTGAAAGGCCTGAAAGGGAGGCTTTTCAAGGGAAAAGGACAAAAAACGTCAAGCTATTTGAAAGGTGTTCAAAATGACTGTTAAAATAAAAAGATGGAAAATTTTATTTATTGTATCTATAGTACTTTTTAATATTAATGCGCAGGCTTTAATGAAAAGTAATTCTTTAAAGTCTTTAAAAGTGCCAAAGCAAAGTTTATATCCTCATACAGAAAGTCAAATCAAGCTATACAACTCACCATTTTGGTATTTTAAAAATACCTATGATATTCCAGTTATGAGTTTCAACGAGATTGCTAATTTTATTTTAAACATCAACAAAATTACAGACAAAATTTCAATTTCTCGTGGGGATTTTAATCAGTTTGCAAAAAAACATAACTTAAGAGTAGCACATTGTTTAAGTTACGATGATTCAAATTATCGGGCTATTAGGTGTTGGTATGATATATCTTATAAAGATATAAAAAAATTAGTGAATAAAGAGATTACCGCTTATAACGATTATGCCAAACAAATTTATGATCTGTTTATGTACCGTGAGAAACTTATTTTTAAACTTCTTTCATTGATGATAAAATTTGATGCGAAGAAGTCATTATCATTAGTCAAAGATATTAATGATTATTACGGCATGAGTGATAAAAAAAATAAACAATTTATTGATTATATAATGAGCTCAATTTTTGAAATCACATATTATAACCATAAAAATAGTTATAATAAAAATAACCCTGTAATTAAATACTGGTTAAATAAGATAAATCTATATTCTACGATAAGTATAAAAAATGAACTTCATATTTTAAATGCTGTTAACAACATGTTTTCGGTTGTCACTTATCAGTCTGATGAGTTGACCTGGGGGGTTGAAGATTATCATGCCACACCATTTGAAATGCTTGAAAAAAGAGCTGGGGATTGTGAGGACTTTGCTTACGCAAAATTGATCACACTTTTAAGCTTAGGTTTCAATTTAGACGATATGAGTCTTAAATATGTATTTGTAGATTCCAACGGGCGTTCAGTGGCACATATGGTCTTGGTCGTACATTCTAATCAAGGCAGTTATGTTTTGGATAATCTCAAAAAAGAGGTTTATCTTTTAAAAGATTCTAATTTTATAGATTCAATATATGAATATAACCTTGTTAGATTAAAAGTATATAATGAAGACCCTTACCGAAATTACACAATGATAGGAAACCTAAGCCAATTTACAGCTTGGAGAAATAAGTTTTTTGGGGTTAATTATTAAAATAATCAATTATTTATTTAAAATGAGATTCTTATACAGCAATGAATTTTCTTCATTTAATAAGCAAACTATCCAACTTTGCCCTATGTTTTCTTATAAAGAGCACTGGTCTTGGGGGAATGATATGGGGAAAGTTTTTTTTGTAGCACTTATATTTTTATCAAGCATAAAGTCTTATGCCTTAAACTGTAGTTCAAGTTTTGATATTAAAACTCCCCCTAATCAAAAAGTTGCCAGACTGATGAATCAGGTGATGAAACATCATTGGGCTTTTAAGGAGCTTATAGGCTTTTCCAGAGAACAGATCTATGAAAAGCAAATGTCTAAAAAATCAGCAGAGCTTGGCTATGAGTTATTGCTGAGAGCGGAAAAATCATCTCAAGCTATAATTAAAGCTTTTACTTTAATTTTAGAAAATAAAGATGGCTCTTGGACAATGGGTGGTATTATAAAAGGTAGTGAGCAACATAAAAAGTCAAACGAGGCCGTTGCAGAAATTGTGCATTTGTATAAAAACCTTCATGAAGTCATCACTCAAGACATTAAAGCCTATAAAAAAAATCAAAAGATCTCATACCGTGACATTGACTTTCTTGTGATGGAAATCATGGACCTATCTGAACAAGGTCATCGACTTCATAAATAGCTGGTAATGCATGTTGTAAAACCCGATCTCTTCTAGGAAAATTTCATTAGCTATACAATAATCTAAGTTTCTGACGGAGGTTATTTATGAAGTTTGTTCTTTTATCGTTAATTTTTGCTTCTTTTACAGCCCATTCCGCTGAAATCCTATTTGACGGTTCAACTGTAGGCATGAGGTATAGAAGCCAAGCTAATGCTCAAGGGCAGACCACTCATAATCAACTTCAATACCGGTTCAAAGTTTTTACCACCTTAAAGGCCAATGAAAATTGGGGTTTAAAAGCGGGGCTATTGTCTTCAGAAAGTTACAGCTCTTCATGGATGAACACTGGTGTGGATGTTGACCGTAATACTGAGTTTGATGATTCTTTCTATTTAAAGCGTTTGCACATTTTTTATCAATCCAATACAGATATTTTTGACTATAAAGTCCGGCTTGGCTCCGTGAGCAACAGAGCCTCTAGCACACTTGATGGTGTGTATTCCATCAATGGTGATACTTATAATAATTTATCTTTTAGCTTAGACTTAAATACTGACCAGTTTTTTGCCTCACTTCTGATTGGTGAGACTGACCCTTTATCTAACCCAGACACTTTTGACAGGTTTAAGCAGCATAAGCTAAATTTTACTAGAATGAGCTTTAAGTATGTAACAACTAATGATCATACTTTAGGTTATGACTTTTCAGAGAGGTTAAACTTTTCTACTCAAAGATTTAGTTATAAACATATATTACCATTAAATTCAGCTTTAACTTTAGAATATCTGCAAACCATGATCAATGATGCTCCTAGAGAGGGAGGCTATGCTGTAGGCATAGAAAATAAAAACTCCTATGGTTACTTCTTATTAAACTACTACGATTCTAAAAGCCCTGCTCAATACAATTTACAACAAACCATTTATGATGAACTTGGGCAGAATTTAGTTTTTACCTATAAATATAAATTTAAACCAAGAATTCAACTCTTTGTGAACCTTAGACATTCCTTAAAAGATGTGAATGGTCAAGATAGCTCGGCTCATAGGTCTCAAATTGGATTAAATGTTTCATTTTAATAAATATGCATTCATCTTGTTATTTTAAGCATTAAACTTAGTTCTAAATATCTATTTGATTATCTGGTTTGAGATGTTCAACAAATAGATAATTAGTTATTAAATTTATTTAAAAATCTTTTGTGTATAGCTTTATCTGAATACTTATCATGAGAAGAATTTAATTCTTCACTTTTGTATCCAGAATTAAAGCCTAGAACTTCAATTGAGCCATCCTCTGATTCTTTAAAATTAATTCTCCAAGTGCGATATTTTAAAATATAGTGATCCTCTAATTTTTCTAACCTTTTTATTTTTTCATTAAAAGGTTGAGTGGATAGTTGTGTGTATGCAATTTGATAAAAATCTAAGTCAGCATTTTGTAAAATCCACTGAGCTTGTTCTTTGGCTTTAGTTGTAAATTTAATCTTATAGCTGTCTTCATTAATCAACCATCCTTGCTTGCTATTGTCTCTAGAGTCTGAGTAATGAATATAGGGTTTGATGTCTATAATAGGTGTTTGATCAAGCAAATCAAACTCGCTGACCTCAAGACTGTCGTTAAGAACCTTTTCAAGCTTTACCAAGCTCATACCAATTTGGTTGGGGCGATAGGGAGCTCTTGAGGCCAGCACTCCAACTTTTTTAGGGTGAATTCTTGGAGGGCTCACCATAGGCTTCCAGTTTTGATTTTGGTGAAAAGTGTAAATCAACCATATATGTGAGAAGCCCTCTAGCCCCTCAAGGCATTGAGGTGCGTTTTCAAGATGAAGTTTCACCACCCCTTTTGAGGTTTGATTGAGTACACCTTGTCTTGGCATATCTTGTTTGTATTTAAAGTCGCAGTGAAAAGTGCCTATGGGCTTAATTACGATGTCCACTGCTGAACCACTTCGTTGGCAACAATGCCAGAACAGACACTGACATTTAAGGAGTTCTTTTTACCTCGTTGAGGAATAAAAAATGTTCTGTCTGTGTAACATAATACTTCTTTTAAAAGACCAAAGCGCTCATTGCCTAAAACAAATGCACAAGGAAATTCAATGCGAGAGGTGTTAAGGTTAGAAGCATTGCTTGAAGTCTCTAAAGCGTAAATGTTGTAGCCCTGATCTTTTAAATTTTTAATGGCTTTAAGGGTGTCTTTTTCATAGGCCCACTGAACATTTTCAGCACTCTCCATGGCGGTTTTTTTCACTTTAGAAGAATCCGGAGTGGCCGTGTAGCCGGTGCAAATGATTTTTTCTAAATTAAAAAACTCGGCCGTTCTAAAAATAGAACCCACATTGTACGCAGATCTTAAATGATCAAGTATAAACACGACAGGCGCTGTGGCGGCTTTTTTGTTTGTGGCGTCTTTGTGAGTGACTTCAAAGCTTTCATCTTCAGGTGTTACATCTAGTAATCTTTCAATGGGCACCATCAGGTTGTAAAAGTCGCGCTCGTTCATGTTAGGTTGAACCATACGAGTTAAAGCCACAACATGTTCGTTTTCACTGTCGCTTAGTTTTTGTTTTAAAACCGATAGCTCTTCATCGCTTAAGCTTCGAAGTCTAAGCACTTGTTCTAATTGTTTTAAGTAAAGGTAAAGTTGTTTGATCTTTCTCATTACTTAATTTTATCTCCAGGTTTAAGCTCTCCATCAGGAAGTAGCACTCGGGGGCCGCCTTTTTTTCCACTGCCGGCAAGAACCATGGCTTCACTGACGCCAAACTTCATCTTTCTAGGTTTTAAGTTGACCACTGTGGCCACCAGCTTTCCTTTTAAGGTCTCTTCACTGTAATTGGACTTAATGCCGGCAAAGACTTGTTTTTTACCCATGGGGCCAAGATCAATGATAAGTTTAAGCAGTTTATCAGCGCCTTCAACAGGCTCAACAATTTCTACTAAACCCACTCTTAGGTCGACTTTTAAAAAGTCATCGATCTCAATAAAGTTTTCTGTTTTTTTAGGTTTTTCTTTGGTTTGTGATTTTTCTTCTTCAATCATTGCATCTATGGCCTTTTTATCAATTCTACCCATTAGGTGAGTGTACTCATTAATTTTTTTGTTCTCTAGTAAGTGCTTGGTGTCGTCCCAAGTGTAGGGCTTGTCATTAAATAGTTTTTCCACTTGCAAGGCGTAGCTTGGAAGCACGGGTTTTAAGTAAATGGTGATGATTCTAAACACATTGATAATGGCTGAAAGAACCTCTTTTGTGCTCTCCGGATCTTCTTTAATCAGGTTCCAAGGTTGTTTTTGATCAAAGTACTTGTTGGCCTCATCAGCAATAGTTCTAATTTCAGTAAGGGCTTTGTGAAAGTTTAAATCTGTGTAGGCTTTTGCAATGATCTCAGATTTTGATTGCGCCATTTGGACTAACTCTTTGGCCTCTTTAGATTTCAAAGGAACCACTATGCCATCTAAACGCTTGCCAAGCATTTGAGCTCCACGAGAGGCAAGGTTGGTAATTTTTCCTACAAGCTCGGAGTTCACGCGGCTCATAAAGTCATTTAAATTTAAATCTAAGTCATCCACATTTAGGCTTAATTTGCTGGCGTAGTAGTAGCGCAAATACTCAGGACTTAAATGATTTAAAAAGGTTTTAGCATTAATGAAAGTGCCTTTAGATTTACTCATCTTCTCGCCGTTAACTTTTACAAATCCGTGCACAAATACTTTTTCAGGAGTGTTAAAGCCTGAAGCCTCAAGCATGGCTGGCCAAAATAGCGTGTGAAAGTAAACAATGTCTTTTCCAATAAAGTGGTAAATTTTAGTGTCTTTATTTTTCCACCAGTCCGCAAAGTTTTGATCGTTTTTGTTACACCAGTTTAAGGTGCTGGCCATGTAACCCACAGGGGCGTCCACCCAAACATAGAAGTACTTTTCTTTATAGCCTGGGATTTCAAATCCAAAATAGGGTTTGTCACGTGAGATGTCCCAACTTTTTAAGTCTTGATCGAGCCATTCGTTTAGTTTGTTTGAGATTTCACTTTGAGTGTGATCTTTCACCCAAGCTTTTAAAAAGTCTTGAAAGTCACCAAGCTTAAAAAACAAGTGTTCACTTTGTTTTTGTGTGGGTGGGTTTTTGCAAAGCGTACAGTATGAATCTTTAAGTTCTGCTGTGCTGTATGTATGAGAGCACACCTCACAAGCATCACCAAACTGCTCTTTTGCACCACACTTAGGGCAAGTGCCCTTAACAAAACGATCTGGTAAAAACATTTTGTCGTGTTCACAGTAGGCTTGTTGAATGGTTTTAGTCTCAATGTGGTTTTTGTTTTTTAAAGCCTCATAGATTTCATAAATGAGCTGTTTGTTTTCTTCAGAGTTAGTGGTGTAGTAGTTATCGTACTCAACTAAAAAGCCTGTAAGGTCTCTGTAGTGGTTGTCGTAACTTTTTGCAATAAGCTGTTCTGGAGTGATGTTTTGAGCCTGGGCACTAACCATGATTGGGGTGCCGTGGGTGTCGTCGGCACAAAAAAAGCGGCAGTCGATGCCTTGCATGCGGTGAAATCTGCACCAGATGTCTGCTTGAATGTGTTCAAGGATGTGGCCGATATGAATGTCTCCATTGGCGTAGGGCAAGGCAGTTGTTACAAGCATTTTTGATGACATCTATTCTCCTTTAAAAGCTACTAATGTAAAAAAGCCTAGGGTGGTATTCAATGTCTTTTTTCAGGCTTTTATAAGTTTATTAGGATAGCCCTAAAATCAGGCAAAATTTAGATGAGGAATGCCATCTAACTCACTGTAATTATTATAAATAAGGTCCTTGAATCTTTTAAATGCCAAAAACCCATGAGAAAGTGCTCAGAACTTAAATGAGGTGAAAAATGCTAAGATTATTCCCTTTGATCCTGCTTTTAATTGGTCATATGACTTTTGCTCAACAAACTGAAGTTGCTCCCGTTGAAGAGGTTGTGGAAGAGCAGAGTGCTGAAGAAGCTAATACGTCTACTAAAGCTGAAGAATTAAGTTCCAGTGAAACTTCATCTGATGATTCAGAACAAGGTCTTGAATCCCAAGTCAACGCGGAGTCCGTAAATAGCCCAAAGGCCACTGTTATGGAGCCGGCCTTTGAAGAACTACCTGTGAAAGCTGACAAAAGAGTTAGAAAAACGGCAAATCCAGATATTTTAACGCCTCCAGCTTCCTCTGAGCGAGGTGGATTTCAGGTTGGGGAGTATGGCCTTTTTCAAAAAGATATGGAAAAGTTTAATTTCACCTATTCTGGAGAAAACCTCACGATTGGAAAAGATTATAACGAAAATGGATTGAGTTCCGTTGTAACAGAACATATTACTGGTTTTGAATTTGCCTATTCAGATGATGTAACCACGTATTTTGCTCAATCTTATCACACAAGCTTTGATGAAGATGTTGATAATGAGCTTGGTGACTTTAGGATGGGTTTAAAGAAAAACTTTGGAATTGTTTTTTCAGATGTTGAATTTGAATGGCACTCAAGGCTCTATTTACCATTTAAAGAAGAACATAGAAAGATTGGTAAAATTCAATGGAGAAACTATTTAACTTTTACAAAACCAATTATGCAATCTAACTGGAATTTTTTGTATGAACTTGAAACAAGATTTTGGTTTTACACAGAAGATGAGTTAGGGCAAGAAGCTTCCAGTTTTGCTAATAAAGTTGGTGTTAATTATAAAGGTTTTAGCTTTATTGATCCAATTTTATATGCACTTATTAAAAATAAATTTTATCATACAGGTACAAAATTTAATGCTGGTACAGATGAGTTAAACTGGGAAGATCCTTTAGATTTTAAAGACACCTTAGAATTAGGTTTTGAGGCTTATATTCCTATAACTGATTTTTTAGGTGTAATTCCAATTGCAGAATATGAGTTTAGCTATAGTTCAAATCAAGGAAAGTCCTTTGAGCCATTTGCTCCAGAAAGTACTCTTTATTTACTAATCATTAGCTTAAAAATATAATTACTCTCCCCCCCCCTTTAGGTAGTCCGTACCTTTTGGTACAGTGCGTTTTGGTGGGTTAGAGTTTTGTTATAAAATTTCAGTGTAAATTTGTTTCAAATTTATAAATTATTGAAATAATTGAATTTTATATAAATTAGTTTTGGTAACAGAATTGTTACGTCTATGTTTTGATAAGTTTTTCATTTCTAAAAGTAAAAATTTCATGGCATATCTAAGGTCTAGGAATAAAAGGTTTATGGGGATGAGCCTTTAAGACTTAGTGGGGGGAAGCATGAAGTTTTATCTGGGATGGATTCTAGCCATCGGTGTATCTAGCAGCCTAGCGTCTGCACAAAATCAACAACAAGCTCAAATAGAACCATCAACCTTTGTGGCGATTTCAAGCATTGCTTCTGAAAATAAGGCACCACTTTCAGAGACCGGCTCAAGCTCGCTTGAGAGCTCGATGTACGACAGACAAAAGAGTAAATGGGGCTTTAGACTTACTCAAGAGACCTTTTTATCTGCAAACACTGTCAATTACGGAGATTATAAGGGCACCACAGGGCTAGGATACGCCGCTGTTGGTTACAAATTTGATCATGGTGGCAGTCTTCAAGTAAGGCAATATATCGCCTCCAGATACTCTGAAGACGAGATGTTTGGTCAACAATTAGAAGCCGGTGCTAAGCCCACAGATCTTGCCTTTGTGTATTTTAAAGCCAATGCGGCTACTGTGTTTGGGCAAAAGATGCACTTTATGGCCCGTCACTATATGCCATTGGGAGATATTGATTATGAAGATAAAAACTGGCAATCAAGAGCCTATTTGATCTTTCCATTTTTAGATACAGGAAAGTGGAAACTGTCTTATGCTTTAGTCTCTAGGTACTACATTTATGAAAGCTCTCTTAAAGATGATAGAACGCGTTTTACCAATGAGCTGACTACAGAATATGTAGTTAACGACGACTTCTTTTTGTACACAAGACTGTATCAAGACTTTTATTACAAAAAAGGTTTAGATGAGGCTCCAGAGCTTTTAGGGCAGTTAGATACAGGTTTTGAGTATGACATTGGGGTGTTTACAATCAACCCATATGTGAAGCAGACCTATGACTTTAACTCTGGTGATCGTTTCAAGCTTTGGCAAGTGGATAAAGACGCCATCTTTAGTAACATCTCGTACAATATATATTTAAAAATGAAAATTTAAATTCTCCCTTTGCTATAGGGGAGTCTAACAGCGCGCAAAGAGCCTGCATGAAAATGTGGGCTCTTTTTTTTTATTTAATGATTCACCTTTGAAAATTCCGGGTTACTATTTTTGTAGTTGTAGTTGTAGTTGTAGTTGTAGTTGTAGTTGTAGTTGTAGTTGTAGTTGTAGTTGTAGTTGTAGTTTGGTACTTCAGTGATTTAGTTGTTTTATTTATTATAATTACTTGTCAGCAACTTTGATATAGCTTTGATCTAAATAAGCCAGTGGGTTTACTGGAATTTTGTTTCTTAAAACTTCAAAATGCAAGTGCACTCCGGTGGATCTACCAGTGCTTCCCATGGCCGCAATGGTGTCTCCGACCTTAACCCAGTCGCCTCGCTTTACATGAATTTTATGTAAGTGAGCGTAGAGCGTGGCATAGGAGTTGTTGTATTTTAAAATAATCATTTTACCGTATCCACGGTACTTTCTTCCGGCAAAAATCACGCGCCCAGAGTGGGCTGCAAATATCTTTGTTCCTAGAGGAGCTGCTAAGTCAATACCATCATGTTTAGGGTTTGCAGGAGGCGCAAAAGGCTGTGTGAGCCTTGCTCTTTCAATGGGCCAGATCAGCTCAAGCTCTCCAGAGCTGTAACTGTGAGCACTGTATGAGTTATAATGAGCTGGCTTTTTATAGGCCGGCATATTTAGATGCGAACAAGCAGAGATGAGAAAAACTAAAATAAAAAGCACAGCTGTTTTTATATTCATATCTTTATCCTAGCAACAGATTTCAAAGGAATCTATTACTAGGCTTATCGGCTTTTCAAAAGCTGGGCTTTAGAAAAGCAAAAGTGAGTATTAATACAGAGGAAAGTCCTTACAAAGGTTCTCTACGTCAGTTTTAATTTCACGAAGTTTGTCTTCATTCGAGGCATTATCAATCACCGAAGCAATCCAATCACCAATGGTTTTCATCTGCTCTTCTTTCATGCCACGAGTGGTCAGAGCTGGTGTTCCAACGCGTATTCCACTGGTAACAAATGGGCTTCTTTTTTCATTGGGAACAGTGTTTTTGTTCACAGTTATGCCAGCATGTCCTAGTGCGATCTCGGCGTCTTTACCTGTGATTTCTCTGTTTGAAAGATCAATCAAAAGCAAGTGGTTGTCTGTTCCACCACTGACAAGTTTGATTCCTTTTTCAGATAATGTTTCACCTAAAACTTTGGCGTTTTTAATCACTTGATCAATATAAGTTTTAAAGTCCTCACTTAGAGCCTCTTTATAGGCAACCGCTTTGGCAGCGATAACGTGCTCCAGTGGACCGCCTTGAATGCCTGGGAAAATTCTAGAGTTGAGTTTTTTTGCATGCTCCTCTTTGCATAAAATCATTCCCCCTCTGGGGCCTCTTAGGGTTTTATGAGTGGTGGTAGTGATGTAATCTGCATACTCAACCGGAGAAGGGTGGTGCCCTGAGGCCACAAGACCGGCAAAGTGCGCCATATCCACTAATAGTTTTGCACCAACAGAGTCTGCGATTTCTTTAAACTTTTCAAAGTCTAAAAATCTAGGGTATGCACTGTAGCCAGCAATTATTAGTTGCGGTTTATTTTTTTTAGCCACATCCATAATGTTGTCGTAATCAAGCAGTTCCGTTTCAGAATTCAGTCCGTAGCTGCACGCATTAAAGAGCATGCCACTAAAGTTTACTGGGGAGCCGTGCGTGAGGTGTCCACCATGGGATAAGTCCATGCCCATCACCGTGTCACCGGCTTTGAGTTCGGCCAAATAAACCGCCATATTGGCTTGAGAGCCGGAATGGGGTTGCACATTTGCATGTTCGGCTTTAAATAACTCTTTTGCACGATCTATAGCAAGCTGCTCGATCTCATCAACAAACTCACATCCACCATAGTAGCGCTTACCAGGATAGCCTTCAGCGTATTTATTGGTTAACACCGAACCTTGAGCTTCCATTACAGCCTTAGAGGTGTAGTTTTCAGAGGCGATCATCTCTAAGCCAAACTCTTGCCTCGCAGTTTCTTTTTCAATGAGATTAAAAATTTGTTCATCAGTCGATTTTAAATAATCCATATACGTTCCTTTTAAATCTTTTTTACTCTATCAGCGTGTCTTCCGCCTTCAAATTGAGTTTTAAAAAACACATCTATAATTTCAAGGGCTGTTTTTTCTTCAATCAATCGCTCACCAAGGCATAATATATTGGCATTGTTGTGAAGCCTTGAAAGCTCAGCACTTTCTTTATTCCAACAAAGGGCCGCCCTTATATGAGCTTCTTTATTAGCAGCCATGGCCACCCCTTGTCCAGATCCACAGATCAAAATACCCATAGATTTAAATGTTGCCGAATCCGAGGGCTCTAAAGCAATCTTTTGCACTAATTTGTGAGCATAATCTGGGTAATCTACTCGCTCTTTATTAGGGCATCCTAAGTCCACTAGGGGCAGGTCTTTAAAGTGCTGGAGAACCTTTGATTTTAAGTCAAATCCGGCATGATCTGAAGCGATATATATGGTTTGAAAAAATAATGACATTGTCTTGATCTCCTAAAAATTAGCCTAACAAAATTTTAATCAAAAAACACCGTATTTCTGTATCATGTTGAGATGTTCCTTATTTAGAAAACCACCAGTCATTCTGATATAAAATTGAATCTTTAAAAAGTGAGAGCCTATGAATAATAAAGGAATGAGTTTAATTCAGGTGATGGTGGCGGTAGGGCTAACATCTGTTGTAACACTGGGTCTGTCTCAAATGATGGTCATGTCAACTAAAGCCACCAAAAGAACAGAAGTTAAAATGTCGAGCTTTGTACTGATTAATGAGCTTCAAACAATGATTTCTGTTGAAGACACATGTGAATATGCGATCACTGGTACCACGCAACGTTATGATCACTCAAAAGCACGCCCCGGTGGTGACGGAATGGATTTAACATTCCGACTTCAAGATGGACGTGTATTAAAATCTGGCGAGCAATATGATCAAAATCTAGATATTGCTAGAGTTTATATTGAGGATTCATCTAGGCAAGGAACATCTGACCAGTATAAGGCCGACCTTATGGTGACTTTCAAGCCAAGAGTTCAACTCATAGGTGGAGAGCTAAAACCCCAACAGGCCGGAACTGTGCTTTTAACGGTAGATCCCACAACTAGAGAAATTTTAAGTTGTGCTAAAGAGCCTGAAATTACAAAAAAACAAATGTGTGAAACTTTAGATGGAAAATATACGAAGCAAAGTGACGGCACTGAGAAGTGTTCTGCTTTAAATCATGTATCTTGTGGATTTGTTAAAGATGCAAAAAAAGTTGTTGAACACAATGAAAGTTATAGGACTCCCTATGATAGTAGAACTAAAATTTGCTATAAGGCTGGATACTGTGATTCTGGAAAAATTTATGGAAAAACTGAAACATGCTATAGGCATTGTAATAATGTAAGAACTAGAAGCGGTACTATTTCAATAAAACATGGCGAAAGTTCAAAAACTTATCATAGACACTGTAGTGGTCGTTACACTGGCGGCGGAAGTGGAAAATACAGATGTAACGATGGTAAAATTTCCGGAGGGCCTCCAGGATGTCGCCATGATCCGGGTTCAGGTGGTGGTGCCGGTAGCAGTTGTTTTACCGCTGAAACCAAAATCCTTATGGCCGATGGGGTGAGTGAAGTTGTTATTTCCAAAGTTAAAATTGGTGACTTGGTATTAGGTCAAGGTGGAGCCATTAATGAAGTGGTAGGAATTGAAAGAGTTCCTCTGGGAGATAGATATTTACACTCCTTTAATGACGACAACCACTTTATAACTTCAGAGCATCCGGTGAAAACTGTCAATCCTAATACAGGAGATGAAGAATGGAAGTCTTTTAATCCGGTAGCAACATTCTTAGAGCATAATAAATTTATTGTGGATGGAGCTTTAGGCTTAGGTGATCAGTTAATTCGTATAGAAAACCGAACAGAATTATTAGAGTACTCTGATGCTATTCAAATAAGGAATCAAAGTTTGACAGTGTACAATTTAAAACTAGAGGCCGCTTATGGATCACCAGTTAGTCCGGATGATGATCGCAGTCATACGTACTATGCAAATGGATATTTAGTACATAATAAATAATAATTTGTATGAAAATATACTAATTAAAACTTTAAAAGTCATAAGATAGCCCTGCAGAGATTAGAACGAGACTGTACGGAATTTTGTGTATGAGTGAGCGCCGTCACTTCTTGCACCCCAAATCTCGAGCTAATTTTTCCCATCGGGGCAAGAGATTTCTCACCCTGACATTTTCACTGGAATGGCTATTATCTCAAAGAAACTTGACCAGAATTTTGATGTTTATTTTATCTGTCCTTGGTCATGGAAGCTTGTTAGACCAACGAGTTCCTTCATCTTTCACAAGCTATAATTGAGCATCATTCTCAGAGAATCCACAAACCTGTTCAAAGGTAAGTTCTGGTAAAGCATATTGAATTATGACCCTTTTCGCTGACATTTTACAGCTTTAGGCCTCTCCGGCTTTAAGCGGGGCTAGGCCATCTGTGGAAAAAATCTTCAGGAGGTGGGTAACTTGCAGTTTATACCCAACTTTAAATTATATATTAATTTCCGATCATAGTGTTGCCATATCTGTGAGGAGGTCAGATATTCAAGTAAATGAGGTATTTTTCAACTTCATATTATTTATTCCTTTTTAACAAACTCTAGTGTTTTAGAAATGATATTCTTCATCTCATCTAATGAACGAATAAGGTCTGTATCAATATCAAGCCCATGGTCAGCACCTTTAATCACTAAGCTGTTAACTGAAGAGCTGATTAAATAATCAACCTTTTCTTTTGAATAAACAATATTGGCGCGAATTAGATCTATAGATATACTAAAGTGCCAAATATTAGGACTCCTATCATATTGGTTTTTAGGTCTAAAAAAGCATGTTATTCCATGCAGTTACGTGTTTTTTGTCTAGTCTTTATACATGCAAGAAATGATTACAGCCTAGATCAAAAACTCGCTCAGCAAAGCTAGTAAAATGTTATTATCCAGTAGATATAAACATTAGAGGTACTATGAAAAATCTTTTATTTGCATGTATAGGGCTGCTGTTAACAAATATTGTGTTTGCAAACGCGAACGAATGTACAAGTTTTCAGGGTACCTATTTAAATGATGAAACTGGTTCAATTCAAAAAATAGTGCAGTATGATTGTAATGCTATCACTGTTGAGCATGAAAACGGCGCTGAATACCTTCAAATAGACGGTATCGAAAGAATTATAACATCACCAATAAATGTTTCGCAAAATCAGTTTTTGAAATTAGAATGGATCGGAGACTCAATTAGAAGTACAACAACAAAGTATGCTTCAAGTCAAAAAATAAATGTGGAGTCAATAAACGGGTTTGTAATGAGCCCTTCCAGTGAGGGTATTTCTATTACTCCCTTCTCGATTGATAGAAAAGGAATTGAGTTCAAAGGTGAGCCTATAGAGTGGATTAATCAAAACTAGATTTAAATTTAAATATTATTTATAAAGGCTAGCAATTTCTGACTAGCCTTCTGGCTTCGTCAACAAAACACAAAATTATTTACAGACCCATTAGAACATCTAGCAGGGCTTGTTTTTACTTTTTAAAGTAAGTTCTCACTTTTTCTTTTAAGCCGTCTTTTTCTAGGCCACCTTTTTCTGAAAGTTTTAAACCTTTATCTAAACTCATTTTGTGGTGCTCGATAAGGTGAACCGCAAACCATGTCATGGCTCTTTGCCCTGAACTGCAATGTATGATGACATTTTCTTTATTCTTGTGGTGTTTTCTGACAACGGTTTCAATCTTGTCCATTTGCTTTTTATCAAGCTCTTTTGAGCCATCAATTGGGATGTTGTAGTAAGCCACATTTTTTTTGCCAGCAAGCTCAAGCTCGTTTTCAAAAACTTTAGGATCTTCGCTTTTTGGTCTTAAGTTTACAATGGCCTTTATGTTGTCATCTGTAATGGCCTGTTCTAGCTCTTCCATATCTGGCTGACCTGAAAAATATAAGCCTTTATACATTGAGTATTCAGTGTCACCCCAAGATCCCTTTGTCCAGTCTTTTGAAGATTTAGGGGAGTGGTGTTGGCAGCTGATTATTAACACACTCAAAAATAAAATTAGGTATTTCATAGATAGACTCCTTGTTGTTATAAACTCATTTCAGCGAACTTACCCAGTGAAGGTCAAGAAGAATTGGTTATTATTTTTATAGATAAAACTTATGATGATGAGTTTTTAAGCTCAATAAACATCTTTTTTTCAAAATAAGCTTCATAAAATTAATTCAAATCAATGCTTTTACAGCATTTATTGGCTCAAGCATCAGTCTGCGGGTAATTTTATTTTTTCACTGGGGGGGTGATGATGAGATTTGCTGTTGTATTTTTCTTAATGTTTACAAGCTTAAATTTATCTGCAAAAGAACTTGGTTTTTGGGAGAAACTTCAAGGCCAGGTGTTTGAAAAATATGAACAGGTGTCAGAATTCATTGCTCCTAGAGTGGAATTTGTTAAGTTTTATTGGGGACATGAGTTTAAAACAAAGCTTCAGCCTAAAATCATTAAAGGCTACTCTTTGTATTATAACTATCTAGGCTCTGATGTTGCAGATCTTGCCTATGACTCCTATAAGTCTTTAAAGCCTAAATTTGACAAAACTTTATTAAACACCCATGAGTACTATCAGTCCCAGCACCCCACCACCTATAGATACTTGTCTGACATTCCTGCTTTTTTAAAAGTAGGTTACGAAAATTTTATTTTTCAAATTTGGAAGAACCTAGAAAGACTAAAAGGTCATCAAGCCATTGAAGAGCACAAAATGGCTCTTGGTATGGCCGACGCAGCTCTTAGAGGTAAGGAAAGCACTAAGTATTTTAAACAAAACAGACATCTCAATGATCTTTTAGATGAGATCAAATACCATAGCTATGATTACGGCATGCAGGACTGTTACCAGGCTTATCTAGTAGAGCTAGACTTTAAAAATGCATTTAATACCGGATGTTCTGTTTTTATTTCTACGGCTCTGTATGAGGATTTGCAAGAAGACCCTGATGCCTTAAGAGCAATCTTAGCCCACGAAATTGCTCATGGAGATAGAGGTCATAGTTTAAAAACTTTAGGTCAGTTAATAGCATCTGGCAGTCGTCATTTTGGCCAACTAACAATGGAGTGGCTATTATGGATAGTCACAGGTAAGAAGCATGAATTTTACAGGCAAGTGGATGAACAAACTCATCTTAATATGATCCTACACGAGTTTGCTCAAAAGACACCTGTCATTGAAATTGAGGCCGATGTTGTTGGAGCTGAAATTTTAATAAAAGCCGGTTTTTCAAAGAATGATTTAAGAAGAGCTTTAATTAAACTTCATGGTACTACGGAGGATAACATTCATTGCAGGCGGGCAGATGTTCAACGCTCCATTAGGTCGTATCCAGGGCTTTGTAATAGACTTGAGGCTATTGAGTCTGTAAAAAATTAATTAGTCGCTTAACGCTTTAAATTACATCTTACTGTTTAAGAACTTTAGATCTGTTAAAACTTTATACAGCTAAAAATAAAAAATAATTAAATATTTAGTAAGTATAGAAATATTTAGTATAATTAATAAATGCTGATCTTATTATTTATATTCCCCCATATATTTGCTGAAACCTGCGATATGCTTTATGCGCCTAAAAAAATTCAACACCTATCTACAGAGATTTCATGTGCTAATTCCATTTCATTAAAAGATTGTCAGCGTATGGTTTTTCATAAAGAAATTAATAAAGATAATAAAGTATCAGAGGCTGAAAGCTGTTGCGGAAATGAAAAAAAAATGTCTTTAGTGAGTCCAATGACCGTTGCTGCAAGAAAGACTTTAGATCAATTGAAAGATGTTAAAGGCATACTTTCAAATCAATATGTTAACTCCATTGAGGATTTTTATCACCATACCCAACTTCACAGAAAGAGAGTCAAAAAACTTGGTTTAGAATTGTTAAAAATGTATCCAGAAGTTTTTGATGGCCTTACAGAACAACAGGTAAACCTTGCTTTAGCTGAGCATGATAGAGCTAAGATATCTGGGCTTGCGATGGCTGATGATAAAGAGCAATTTTATAAAAAGCTTTATTCTGGATACCAGCGCTCCATTGATCGTCCCACCATTGATAAACTCAACGCTATTGATGAAAAGTATATGCAACGTGCTTATGAAGTGATTGGTCTTCAAGAGACTGAAAATATGTCCACTGAGTACAAAAAGGAACTTCAAAGAAAAAGAAAACTATTAAAACTTTTAGAGAACGTCGCAGACTTTGTAGATAGAGGAATGTCGCCAGTTTCTGAAGAAGAATTTGGGCGAAAAATGCAATTAGCCAGCGAGTTTATGAAAGAACCTAAGGAAAGAGAATTAGCTGCAGCTTTAGAAAAAAGATATAAACACATTGTAAAAGGTTTAGAATATACTCCACCAAATACATATCAGTATAGAGCTATAAAATTCAGTATGCTTTTAGACTCTCAAAAAGAGAAACTTAAAGTTAAGTTCTCTTCAAAGCAGTTAAGTGCTATGTCAATACTTCATAAATCTATAACTGGAACAAAAAAAACGCTCACTGAAGTTTTAAGACTACTAGCTTCAAAGGCGGGAATGAAATTAATGATGGCCGCAGATGGTGTGGGCTTGTTTTTTGCTGGCAAAGGTATTGGATGCTCGGAAACACTAGGACATCATGATTGGATTAAAGGAGATGGAGGCTGTAAGCCCGTTGAGGCATTAACACCTAAATTTATTGATTTTCTTAATATGCCATGGGAACAACAAGAACATGCTTTAAAAAATGAACAATACACCTGTTCAATCTTAGAGAAAAACTTTGAAGATTCACAAAAAGCTCCTCAAGTGGACAAATGCACAAATAACGAAGTCGTACTTTCAAAAAATAAACTAAAATTAAAAGTAAATTCAAACAATAATGGAGATATAACCTCAATTGACATATTAAATCCTAATGGATTTTTAAATAATGATATTCATGGAATACCAAGTGCTGTTCAGGTTAAGTCTAATGGTGAGCTTGGTAATGTTTGTTACAGAGGTATTAATGCTCCAAATCAAAAGAACTGTATTAATGAAGAGTCTTCTTACTTACTTAAAGATAATGTTTTAAGAGTTAAACAAATGATCCAGTCCGCTAGTTTTGAAATACAAAAAGCTAGATTTTGTTGTTCAAGAAAGCTCAATGGTACAGATGTCAAAGCAGCATTAAGAATTAAGTGCAATATTTAATTTATATTTTAGAAAATAAAATACAAGCATTCGTGCCACCAAAACCAAAGCTGTTATTTAACGCATGTTTGATTTGTTTTTGTTTTGCCTTAAGAGGTACAAAGTCTAAATCACACTCAGGGCTTGGTTCATCCAAATTAATTGTTGGTGGAATAACACCTGTCTCTAAGGCCATGATGCTAAACACTGACTCTAAGGCTCCGGCGGCACCCAGTGCGTGGCCTGTCATACTTTTTGTACTGCTAACCATTAGGTTTTTTGCATGCTCTTTAAAGACAGACTTTACCGCTTCACACTCAAGACCATCTCCTGTAGGTGTGCTTGTACCGTGGGCATTGATATAGTCTATTTCTTCTGGCTTGATTTGAGCATCATTTAAGGTCATTCGCATAGCGTGAGCCGCGCCTTTGCCTTGAGGTGCAGGTGAGGTCATATGATGGGCGTCTGCACTTAAGCCGTAGCCTGATACTTCTGCGTATATTTTTGCTCCACGTCTGGCAGCATGCTCGTAATCTTCAAGGATAAGTGTGGCAGCTCCTTCGGCTAAAACAAAGCCGTCTCGGTTTTGATCCCAAGGCCTAGAGGCTAGGCTTGGCTGTTCATTTCGTGTGGATAAAGCCTTCATAGCTGCAAAGCCGCCAACGGCCATAGGACAAATGGTGCTTTCAGCACCTCCAGCCAGCATTACATCACACACACCATCTCGTATAAACCTATAAGCATCACCAATGGAGTGATTGCTACTAGCACAGGCACTGGTCACTGAGTAGTTTGGGCCATTGAATCCATATTTAATACTAACTTGTCCTGCTGCTAAATTTGTGATCACTGAGGGGATAAAAAAGGGCGAGATACGATTGGGGCCTCTGTCTACTTGTATAGAATGTTGTATTTCAATTTGAGGAAGTCCCCCCATGCCCACACCAATAATTACACCTGTTTTTTCACAAAGCTCTTCACTAATATCAAGACCGCAGTCTTTCCAGGCCTGCATGGAGGCAGCAATGGAGAGTTGAATAAAACGGTCCATTTTTTTAAGTTCTTTTTTATGTATAAAGTCCTCAGGGTTAAAGTTTTTTACTTCCCCGGCAATTTGAGAGCTGTAAGACGAGGCATCAAAGGCGGTGATTTTATCTATACCACTTTTACCCGCAATCACATTCTCCCAGCTTTCTAAAACAGAGTTACCAACAGGGGAAAGAATTCCCATGCCTGTGACCACAACACGCCTTTGCGGCTTTTGGGTTTTTAAGTAAATATTGTCTTTTAGAAAGTCAGCCACCTGAAACCTCCGAGTTCATATAAAAAAGCCTGACAATTTTATTGAAACTGTCAGGCCTATTCAAATTTCAAAAAATTATAAGGGTAAATTAAGCTTTACCTTTATTTTGCAGATAACTCATAACATCTTGAACTGTTTTTAAGCCTTCAGCATCTTCGTCTGGAATTTCAATTTCAAACTCTTCTTCCATTGCCATTACAAGCTCAACAATATCTAAGCTGTCTGCACCAAGGTCATCAATAAAAGACGCCTCTGGCTTAATACGATCTGATTCAACACCAAGTTGCTCTTCAATAATTTTTGTAATTTTGTCTTGCATAACATTTCCTTTATCTATTTGTTTTTTGTTTTAAAATTTAAATTACATGTACATTCCACCATTAACACTTAAGGTTTGTCCAGTGACATATGAAGCTTCATCGCTAAGCAAAAAACTTACCGCTCGTGCCACATCCTCAGGTGTGCCCCAACGGGCCAGTGGGATTTCATCTAACATCTGTTGTTTTACGTCTTCAGACAATTGTCCGGTCATATCGGTTTGAATAAGGCCTGGGGCCACACAATTAAGACGAATATTTCTTGAGGCCACCTCTCTGGCAATGGCCTTGGTAAAGCCCTCAATGCCTGCTTTTGAGGCAGCGTAGTTGGACTGCCCGGCGTTTCCCATCTGTCCAATCACACTGGTCACGTTCACAATGCTGCCGTAGCGCTTTTTCATCATGGGCTTCATAGCAAGTTTGGTGCAAAGATATGTGCCTTTAAGGTTGGTTTCAATGACCTCTTCAAACTCTTCATCTTTCATTCTAAGTAATATTTGGTCTTTTGTAATACCGGCATTATTCACTAAACCATCAAGTTGGCCAAAATCCTCCAAAACACTTTTAAAAGCGGCTTGAACACTTTCTGCGTCTTGCAATTTCATTTGTACCATTCGGTGATTTTCGCCTCTTAAGCCGGCAAGTACATTTTCTGCTTTGGCAGCGCTTGAGGAATAAGTGATCGCTACACGTGCTCCTTCGGCTGCTAATAGTTCCGCAATTTTAGCTCCAATGCCACGACTGCCACCGGTCACTAGATAACACTTGTCCTTGTGTCTTTCTGCAAAGATCATAAAACCTCTCTTAAGTTTTGCTCTAAATTTTTGATATCCTCTAAGCTTTGTAAGTTAAAGGTTTTAAGCTCTGAGTTTATTTTTTTATTTAACCCACTTAAAACCTTACTGTCGCCAAATTCTATAAAGTACTTTGAGCCTTGTGAGTGAGCTTCATTAATCGTTTGGGTCCATCTTACAACCCCTGAAACTTGTTCTACAAGATTTTTTTGAATCTCACTGGAGTCATTTACAGTTTGGGCTTTTACATTTTGCAACAAAGCTGATTGTGGAGATTTAAAATTCATACTTGAAAGTGTGATTTTCATTTTTTCTTGTGCTGGATTCATTAAACTACAATGAAAAGGGGCACTTACTTTTAAAGGGATAAACTTAACTCGCTTTGGAGGGTTGTGGGTAAATAAATTTTCCACTTTAAAGTTTTCAGCCATCCAATCTAGAGCTTTTTTATGACCACTTAAAACAATCTGCCCTGGGCAATTGTCGTTAGCAGGCTCTACAATTTTATCAGTGTTTTTTTTAACCCAATCACAAAGAAGAGTGGCTTGTTCAAGACTTAAGCCCATAACAGCTGTCATGCCACCCACACAAACAGGAACGGCTTCTTGCATAGCTTTTCCACGAATTTTAACAGCCTTAATGGCATCTTTAAAATCTAGGCTATTTGCAGCCACACAGGCTGAGTATTCCCCCACAGAATGGCCAGCAAAAAAATGGGGTTGAACATCAAAGTTGTCAGAAACAGAATAATAGGTGGCTACGCTGACTAATACAATGGCGGGTTGAGTATTTTCAGTGAGTTGTAAGTCTTCATCGGGACCGTCAAAGCAAAGTTTTTTAAAGTCCAACTTTAAATGATCACTGGCTTCTTCAAATAAAAGCTTGGTGGATTTAAAGTTGTCATACAAAAACTTGCCCATTCCCACATATTGACTGCCTTGTCCGGGAAAAAGAGCCGTGATCATATTAATACCTCATTAATAAGCTTCCGCTGGTGAGTCCTCCACCAAAGGCGGCAAGTAATACGTTTTGTCCTCGTTGAATTTTACCTTTTTGAATGGCGCGATCTAAGGCAATGCCCACTGTGGCCGCAGATGTGTTGCCAACATCTTCAATTTCTACAATCACTTTTTCCATAGGAAATTTAGCCTGCTTTGCTGTGGCCTCAATAATTCTAATGTTGGCCTGATGGGGAACCATCCAGTCAATTTGATCTGGAGTCATTTTGTTGTGTTCAATGGCCTCAATAGCACATCTGCCCATAGTGCGAACGGCGTTTTTAAAAATATCGCGTCCGTTCATATCAACATAGTGAAGTTTTTGATCAACAGTGTGCTGTCTTGGAGGATGTTTTGAGCCGCCACCATGAAGAATTAGTAAGTCCCCAAGTTGCCCTTCAGCGTATAAGTGGTGAGAGTAGATGTCTGAGTCTTGCCCTTCTTCGCTAGGACCTACAACAACCGCAGAAGCTCCGTCACCAAACAAGATGCAAGTGGTACGATCTTCATAATCAATAAAGCGGGTTAAAACTTCAGCTCCAACCACTAAAATATTTTTTTTGTTACCGGTTTTAATAAATTGGTCTGCAATAGATAAGGCGTAAATAAGACCTGAACAAGCAGCAGATAAGTCCATGGCCACACAGTTTGGAGCTCCTAGTTTTTGCTGAAGCATACAAGCTGTGTTAGGCATCAAGTAGTCAGGTGTGACAGTGGCAAATAAGATCATGTCGATTTCACTGACATCGACATTGGCGTTCTCTAGGGCTCTTTGAGCAGCAATGACACCAAGATCACTTGTGGCTTGATCGTCGGCTGCGATATGACGGGCTTTAATACCAGTGCGCTCGGTGATCCATTCGTCACTGGTATCCATCATTTTTTCTAAATCTTTGTTTGTTAAAAGCTTATCCGGCAGATAAGACCCTGTACCCTTGATGCGTGTTTTATAAAGCTGGGCCAAGTTTGCCATATAATCCCCTCCAGTTGGGTTTTTATCTAAACTTAATCGCGTGCTACGAGGACTTCTTTGCCCTTGTAGTAACCACATGATACGCAAACTTTATGAGGCTGGGCAACAGCTCCACAGTTGTCGCACTGAATTGTAGTTGTACGCTTTAAGGCCGTATGAGCTCTTCTCATGCCTCTTTTTGAACGGGAAATTTTACTCTTTGGACTGGCCATAGTTCTTATCCTTTTTAATTAAATTTTAATAAAGTCCACATTAATATCTAAAAATTGGCTAAAATCAACTGTTTAATTTCAAATCTTTGAGCACCGCAAAGGGAGATTTCTCTGCTGAGTCTTCATCTATTTGGTCGTGAGGCTTAAAAAGCCCTTTTTCCACAGCTTTTTGATAATTTTCACAAGAAGTTTCACAATCAGGCTTTCCCATAGGGTAGGGAGGTTCAGCCACAGCAATCAGTTCATGTAAAAACTCTGCCACATTGAGCTCATCTTTGTGAAGCTCTGTGCAAAAAGCTCCGCCCTCTTTGTAGTCTGAGATATGGTTGGCGCGACCTTGCTTTTCTTTCCTAGAGTGGTGTTTTTTATCTATATATAAGATTTCATTGATTTTTTCATACACCTCAAACGGAAACTCAATGGCACATAGGGCACAGGTGAGGTTCATTTTGGCTTTAATTGAGCCTGAGATATGATAGGCCTCATCTCCCATTGGCTGAATAGTGAAATCTGCCTGGAAGGGGTTGTTTTTTAGTATATCTTTGAGCTCATCCGCTAGAACTGTATCATCCTGAGAAAAACTATAGGACTTTCCAGCCTCAGGGACTTCTCTTAGTTTAATAAATAGGTGTTTTTTTGCTGTAATCATGACGCTAAGAGGTAAACGACATAGGGCTAAAAATCAACGCCTATTCGATTGTATAAAAAATTGACAGATGTAAAACAAGCTATGCGGGCGTTAAAATGTCATGGAACTGTTTAATGTGTTTGGAGCTTAAGCCCCTTTACAGGCCCTATAGAGCCTATAGAGTTGGCATCAGCCTTGCTCTATATAAGGGTAAAAAGGGGAATAGATATGAAAACACTAATTGTAGTAATAACTCTTATAGGATCACAGGCTTTTGCTGCTGGTAAAATTGACTTCCATAATATGATTGAAGATTCAGTTAAAAAAGAAAAGCAGCTTAAAAATGAAGTCACTCAAATGATACATGACAGTGATGCTGTAAAAGCCAATAAACAGTACAAACGCGTGGCGGATAAAAAATCAAGCTTTACACGTGATTTAGACAGTTTACAAAAATAATTTTAAATTTGACTCCCAGAAGCTCCCAATAGATATTTTTATTGGGAGTGGGTATGGGTCTATTTATTTTTGTCTTCTTATTTCAATTTCTTCAAGCCTCAGAATTTATTAAAAATTACGATGACTACAAAGATGACTATTGGCTTTATGAAGCCTACATAGTTTGTGAGATCTATCAAATTCAAACCTCAAAAGATTGGGATTGTCCCACAAGTTTTGAGGAGAATTCAGGGATCACCTATGAAAGTCAGGAGTCATCTTATGCCTCAGACGCCGAGGTAAAAGTGGCAAGCCTTAATAGTTTAAAACTAGGAGCTAGGCCCTATAAAAACCTCACCCTAATGGCCAAGATGTTTAATCAGTGGGATATAGTTTCAGTGCTTGAAATTATGAGCCCTGGTCAAAGCAGCCCCACACAAAAGTTAAATAGAAGGCTGATGACCATTTTAAAGAACTCTGAAAACCCTGAAGAAATCAAAAAATACGCTGATGTTTTTGTGTTGCCAGCTTATTTAATTCTACTAGAAGAGCTTCAAAAGTTGGATCCTAGCTGGTCTTTAACCATTGGTTCACACCCAACGGGCAACTACACCAACAGAGAGACCATTGGTATCTACTATCGAGCCAGTAAGGTCAAAAATATTGAAACTCCTTTGTGCGAGTATGAAGGCAAGTCTTGTTATGTAAATCTTGAAACTAAAAACGACAACTTACACAACCGGTTTGTGGAGTATGTAGCACGTGGAGTGTTTGCGTCAGAATTTAAAGTGGGCAACAACAATATGACTGTGGTCGCTATGCACACTCGATTTGGGGCTTATAGAAGTATCTTTTTAACGGATCTGAGACGTTATTACTTTAAAAAACAATTCGAAGACTTTGAAGATGAAGAAGACCTTATACAAATTGAAGATATGCTGAATTCAAAATTTGAAACTTCTCGCTACTTTGAAATGTCTATTGTGGCAGGCCGTATTGCAGAGTACATACGTCAAAGAAGCTTAGACGATCAACATAAAAACATTATGTGGCTGGGTGATTTTAACTTGCCCACTCAGTATGAATCTGGTGACGATTACGCCTACTACTGGAGATTGTTGTTTAGAAGTCATTGGGGCTTAGGCGATTATAATATTTTTGTCGATACCCCTACAACCTACGGAGACAGTGGTCTTGCCAGCAGCTATGATCATTTTATCTTTGATACGGACCGCATAGACTTTTGTGACGCTGAAAGTGCCCACGCCTATAATTTTATTGATCCAGAAGAAGATGAATCCAGTGAGGACTACTTAGAGTACCTTAAAGACTTTCATGGAAAAATGAATGCGATTTCTTCAAAAGGTGAGCTTAAAGATTACTTTTTAGATAGCAAACCTGACTCTGTCACGTTTTTTGGGATGACTCTTAAAGACTTTATTGAACGAAAAGATGAAGACAATAACGAGTTGTTTGACAGAGAGTACCTGGATAAAGAGCTAACTGATTATTATGAAAAGTTTATTTTAAACTTTCAATCAGGCAATTACAGCTCACTCACAGAAGTGATGAGCGATCACTTGCCCATTGTTATGAATTGTTCTGGAGATTGATGTGTTGTGGTTTAAAGCCTTTCATCTGATAGGAATGGTGACCTGGTTTGCCGGGCTTTTTTATATGTTTCGCCTGTTCGTATACCATGCTGAAAACAAAGACAATAAAGACATTACCGACCTGTTAAAAGTCATGGAAATGAGGCTATATAAATACATCACAATGCCTTCTATGTACTTCACTGTTATTAACGGCAGTATTCTTCTTTATATTCAAGATCATTGGCTGTGGTCCGGGTGGATGCATGTAAAGCTTGTTTTAATAGTCGCTTTGATTGTTTATACTGCTTACATCAACCGTGTGAGACTGAAGTTTAAAGAGGATAATGTCTATTTGAACTCTAAGCAGTGCCGCATTCGCAATGAGTGGCCCACTCCGCTTTTAATAATTATTATTTTATTAGCTGTTTTTAAACCTTTCTGATTAAATCATTGATTCTTTATAATGTAACATAATATTTATGCCTCTTTAAAATATGAAATTCATATATTGTTTAAAGTTTAAAGGTTTTTTAGATTAGTAATAGCAAAATATCTAAAGAACCTGCCCTTGTAATATTTTTGATAAAAAAACAATATCAAGAAATGTATCTTTAATTTCTGTATACTGAGGCTATGGAAAAACTATCTTTTAATCCGTTTAATAAAAAAATCGGTCTTGCCCTCGGCGGGGGAGCTGCTAAAGGTCTTGCGCATATAGGTGTGCTAAGAGCTTTTGACGACAAAAATATAAACATTTCTTACATATCAGGCACCAGTGTCGGAGCTATTGTAGCCAGCTACTATGCCTTTGGGAAAAATTTAGATGAGATAGATCAGCTTGGTGAGCGTTTAAAAGCTAAAAGTGTTTTTAAGCTTAATTTAGACAAAAGAGGATTTGTAAGCACAGACTCTATAAAACAAATGCTTTTAAATGATATTGGAGATGTAAATATTGAAGATGCAAAAATCCCTCTAGCTATTTGCACTACAGACATCACATCAGGGGAGTCTGTTATTTTTAAAAAAGGAAAGCTCATACCGGCTGTCTGTGCCTCCGTTGCTGTGCCTGGAGTATTTACACCTGTTGAGCATGAGGGGAGACTGCTTGTTGACGGGGGCATCACTCAAAATGTACCCGTAGCAGCCGTAAAAAATATGGGAGCTGGAATTACTGTGGCTGTAGATTTAAATGGAGTTAATGAATACCAAAAACCCATGGATATATTTACTGTTGTTGGAAATGCCATAGATATTGCCATTGACTCCAGAACAAAGGAACAAGTGAGATTGGCCGACATCAAGATCTCTTTAGATTTAAGTAAATATAGCCTGTTTGATAACTCAGCCAATAAGAAAAAACTTATTGATGAAGGTTATAAAACCGCAGATCAGCAATTGAGTAAACTTGTTTGGTATAGAAGATTTAATTTAATTAATTCAATCCGAAAACTAATTAAAGACTTTATTCCTTTAAAGGTGCCAGAGTTTCTTAAAACAAATAAGAAGTAAACATTCCTACATCTAGTCAATTTTACAATCCAACTTATCCCTATAATATTTATATACTTCTATTAGCTGATTCTTCTTTAAGTTCACTTTTAATAGATGATAAAAATGCTTTTTATACAATTTTGTAAAAAGTTATCAAGATTGCTTAATAAGTACTCTGATTGATAGATTTAGTGTCGAGAACGGCTTGTTATGATTAAATTTTACCTAAGCTTCTACTTACATAATTACATTCAAATATAAGAATTTCATTATTACTAAATTTCTAGCACTTGACTTATATATGCATAGATTTCAATACCAAGATGTTGAGGGATATAAAAATAATTATTGGGGTGATTATGCGTATATTGTCTTGCTTTATTATAGCAACGATCTTTTGTTTTCAATTACAGGCTTCACAGGAAAAACTTTATGAAGTTAGAGATGTTATTTCCAACTTAGGAAATACCGATGCCGTAGTTGTTAGTGAAACACTTAAAACACTTGAAAGTTATAAGTATTTTGAAGTTTATGACAAAGTTGTCACAATCGTCGAAACACAACTTAAAAGTGTTAATAATAATAAAAAACTTAATAGTTTTATTCTTTCTGCAGCCTTTGATTCATTAAATCATTTTATCAATGCTGAAACTTCAGGAAAAATCTCCGATCTGATTGAAAGATTTGAAGCTGCCAATTCTGAAGGAAAGCTTGCTGATCAAAAAGGTGTTCAGTTTATTCATACGGCAGTTGATAACTTAAAAAGCCGGTTACAAAACTCACCTCAATATGAGCTTACAAGTATGTCTTCATTGGTTTCAGAAGATGCCTCTATAAAAGACAAAATAGCCTCTTTAAAATTTGGTGAAGTTATCTTAGAGGGTACCGTTGGCTTTTTGCGTGATGAGGCTTTAGAGAAAAAGGCCGCCAACGAATACATTCCCACTGTAGGTCGTGACAAAGAGGTGATGCAAACACTTGAGGTGTTAGCAAGAATTAAAGGTCGTAACCCTGTGCTTGTAGGGCCAGCAGGTGTAGGTAAAACTTCCATTGCTGTTGCAATTGATGAGATCTCATTTAATAACCAGCTTCCTAAAAACCGATCTTTTGAAAGTTTAAAAGACTTAACAGTCATTGAAACCACACCGGCAAAGATTTCAACTCTAGCAAAATCCAACGACAGTGCCTCGCAGGCTGCAGCTATTGAAATGTATGTCGAGGCCGTTTCAGCGGCTCAAAAAGAGCTTAAGCAACCCATCGCTATTTTTATTGATGAAGTTCACACTTTAGAAAAAGCCCAAGTTGAAGCATTAAAACGCTATCTAGAATCACAAGGCAATTTAAAGTTTATATTTGCTTCGACCTCTGAAGAGTTCAATTTGGCTTTTAAGGACAATAAGGCTTTTTTAAGACGAGTCAAACAAGTTGGTGTTGAAGAGCTTCCAAATGACAGAGTGAAACAGATACTTTACGACACCTGGATCACTAAGGTTGAAAGGCGCCATGGGGTGAGGTTTCAAGAAGAGATCATAGATCGAGTGATTGAGGACTCATTAAAACTTCTTCCAAACAACGGTAAAGTAGATGGAAGCATTAAAATCCTTGAATCCATTGCCATTAGAAACTCGACCACCTCTGATGAAGCCATTAAAGAAATTGGTAAAAATGAGCTCTCTGAAATTGTACGAGAGTATTACAGTCTTCCTGTTGACCCAAATAACTTTTCTGAGTTTTTTAAGTTCTTTAATCAGGTGGAAGCAAAGCTAAATGAAAAAGTTGTGGGCCAAGAGAGAATGAATAAAGACGTTCTTAACGCCTACTCGGGACTTCTTCAATCAAGAAATAAAAACGTGGCCTCGGTTTATATAGTAGGAACTACGGGAACTGGTAAAACCTACCTGGGGCAAAGTTTGAGCGAGATTGTGTTAAACAATCGAGGGGCCTTTTTTGAAATCAACGGCAATGAACTCTCTAAAGGTGGATTTGAAGGCAACAGCTTGTTTGGTGCCCCAAATGGTATTGAATCTTCTCAAAAGACGTCTGGACAGTTTATAGAGTGGATAGACGACCCTGGCCGTGGAGGAAAGGGCGGTATCGTTCTTATTAACGAAATTGAGAAGATGCATCCAGATCACTTACAAAGGATTATGGAGCTACAAGACAGAGGTATAATAACTGGTGGTGATGGTAAGGTCCGTCACGTTAAAAATCTTCTTTTTATTATGACTTCAAACAGAAGTGTGGACATGATCTTTCCAAAGTCTTGGGAATCTTGGACTGAGTCTGAAATGCGCAACTTTTTAGGAAAAATGACCTCTGACAGCTTAAAAGAGATGGTAGACCACAAGAGTAGCGGTAACTATGGGGATCAAGGAAAGCTTCCACCAGAAATTAAAAACCGTATAGACATTTTTACAGTTGCAGCTCCATTAAATAAAACCTCTGCAGAGCACATTGCTGTGAATTATCTCAATGAGATCGTTAGTCGATTTAAATATGACACGGGCATTGAATTAAGAATCGACAAAGAGGTCATAGAAATTTTAGTGAACCATAATTACAACAGTGAATATGGGGCCAGGCCTATTATTCGCTCAATGGAAAGAATCTTAACTGACATAAAATTATCTATTGCAGAGCATGTAGTAGACAGGGGCGAAGACATTAAAGTAGATATCAGCTATCAAGATCAAAAATTTGTGGTTTCAAACAATGATACAGAATTGACTAAAATAGATGCTCCAGCAAAGCCTGTGACAGACCCACTTCAAGACAAGAGCATATTAAATATTATTGAAAATCTTCATAAAAATATGAGTAATAAAATTTTTGGACAAAATGAAATGATCCAAAAAATCAGTGAAGCGGTTATCTCTCATATTGGAGATTCTCAAGAACGCCAAAGAGCTATGAGCTTATTTCTTATTGGGTCTACAGGAACAGGGAAGTCAGAAACTGCCAAAGCCTTAGCAGAAACCCTTTATGGTTCAAGCAATAGAACAGGATTTATTAACTTAGGAACCATTAGGTTTGAAGGGGACTTTAATAAAGTATTTAACCCGCCTCCAGGTTATGTCAGTGGTGATAAGGCTGGGCAATTTGAAAGGTATTTAATTTCAAACCCAGAAGGCGGTGTGCTTTTATTTGATGAAGCCTCTAATATGGGTGGAAATAATAAAGCCTTAAAAGATGAACTGTTTAAAGAGATGTATGAAATCACAGACGAAAGGCGTTGGGAATCTACAGCTACAGGTAAAGTGTATGACCTTTCAAAGCATGTATTTATTTTTACAGGTAATGATGGTGAAAATTTATTTAAGGGTGTGGCTGCCGATGATATACGACTGACTATTTGGGATCATAGCCGAAAGCAGTCAACTCTTCATAAGTTGCTTCTTGAAAGTGGAGTTCCAGAAGCCTTTTTAGGTCGAATGCTAGATGTGATTTTAATGAAGCCACTGACGCGCGAGGTAGTTGCAGAATACATTGCTCCAAAATTTTTATCACCTATTCACGAAAAACTAAAAGAACAAGAAATTAAAATTAATTATGACAAAGAGTTTGAAAAGACTCTTGGACGTGTGTTTTTCACTCACGACAAGGGGGCTAGAAGCTTAAGAAGTGTGATTGAATCTCAGCTTACATCGACCATTGTAAAAGCTCGAATTAAGTTGATGTCCCACCAGTTAACCGATGCAACTATAAATTTAGAAATTAAAGACAATATGCCTAACAAGCCTTTTATTGAAGATGTAACAAACTACGAAAGAAAGGTAGAAATTGTTGCTAATATTAAAAACAACAAAGGCAAAGTGATAGATACAGTCTCCGTTGAAGTGACTGACTTTGCCGATGTCATTCATCTTCAATCCAAAGATCAAGCTAAATTAACAAGCTTTCATGAGGCCGGTCACGCTGTGGTTAACAACCCGAAATACACCAACCAAAAATTGGCTTTTATCACCATAGTTGGACGAGGGCACTATCTTGGATACGCAAGATACACCCCAATGCCGGGAAGTCCCTCAGTGACTCAAAACAGTGTACTGTACAGAGTGGCAGGTCTACTTGCAGGTAGCATTTCACAGCAAATGGCCGGATTTGAGGCTGATGCAGGAATGAGGCAAGATGTTCAAATGGCAAGATCTATTATTAAATCAGCTATCACCGAATATGGGATCTTTCCAGAATTTATATCAGAGCTGCCAATGGTATCGAATAATGATCAACAAAACTTTAGATTAAGTCCACAAATGCTTAAAAAAAGTGAAGAGCTTTTTAAGCAGGCCACAGAGATCGCGATATATGAGCTGAGTGAAAAGTGGGAGTTTGTTGAAAAAATCGTAGAGCGTTTAATGAAAAACGGTGAGATTTCTCAACAGCAGTTTGAAAAGATAATGATGACAAAGTACAAAAAAACATCTCCAAAAATAGAAAATGTGAATAAAACACGGGCATTTTTTAATCTTATGAGTGTTGACAGCGGAAGATCCGCGGGGAAGTGTATTTCGTTATTTCAATAATATTAAGGGTTATGTGTTTAGGGGAATATTATGAAAAGTCTGTTGTTTTTTATAATAACAATTTTATCAATAAATGTTTTTGCCATCGACAGAGTTCGACTTGAGAGTGTGGTTCTTGAAGATGCGGTTTTAGAGTACTTATCGAAAACTCAAGAAGCTGAAATCATTAAAAAGTTTTTATCAGAAAATAATAAACAACACGATAAAGACTCCACTTATTGGACGCCTAGATCTATGCCCATCTATATTTACGGTGGGGCCGCACATCAGATTGTATCTGCTGTTCATGAATATCTAGAGAGAAAAAAAGGTAATAAAAGAGCAACAGGACTTCCAAAAAGCTTTTCAAGGCATCTTTTAAGTCATATTTCAGATGTTGATATTGCGGTTGATGCCACACATGAAATCAGAAATAACTTAGTTGAAGAGCTGAAGGAGCATTTTCCAGAGGTTGTTGAGGGAAAAACGAGATGGGAAACTGTATCACTTCATTATGAAAATGATCGTGGAATTTTTGAAAACAAAAATATTAACCAACAAAACACTGATGCCATTTCTAGTGGAATGATAAGAGTGTTACCACTTAACAAAAAACTATCAAAAAAATATCCCTCACTTTACGATGTGAGAACCAAAAATACCCCTGATGGAAAATCTTATTTGGACGCTTTTTTGAAAGAAACAAACTACTACTTTCATTCAGAAAATCATTCTGAAACTGCTTTAGCAAAGGCCGGCAAAAATCCTGAAATCGTTTCCGCTGTAAAGTATATTGCTAACCTGGCAAGATACGAATTAAAAGGTGATGTTCAGTCAGATGATTTGGTTAAAAAAATTATTACAGACTATCTAAACTCAGTCACTGAGGCTGATTTGGATAGAAATAGTCTTCATTATATCTTGCAAAGAATGAATAAAATTTTAACAAAATCTTTAATAGAAAGCACGAAACCTAGCTATGCAATTGATATATATGAAAAATTCAATATCCCAAAGCTTGCTGAATTTATTGAAACTTCTCTTGAGAGAAAAGTCTCATCTAGAAAAATAACCAGACCAACTTCATATTGGATGGATTATTTTAAAAGAAATACACATACACTAAGTACATTAGAAAGAGAGATTCCAAAGCGATTACAGTCTTTAGATAAATTAGAACATTATATGATTATTGATGGTAGCCAATCACATGGCGGTCAACATCCTAAAATGTTTCTAGATTTTAATTCTGAAGTCAGTGTTTTCTTAGATATTGTAGCTAATGATTTAAAGTTAAGATATACAAGCTTCAATGAACAAATGAAGGCGGCTTTGCCAATTTTAGTTGGATTAAAGGCTGAGGCCTCAAAAACTCATAAGCTAGATGTTATAAAACTATTAGCAAACGATGATGTGTTGGGTTGTGCTAATGACTGTCGGGATACAGCTCTAAGAGGAAAGATTTTGGCTCAAAAGCTTGGCTATAAATCTTTTGTTGTCTTTAACAAAAATCATTCAGAGCTTTATGTGATATCACCAGAAAATAGATTATATTCTTTATCTGCATGGAGTTCTTCTTTTAGTGAAAAAGATGGACATATTCATAATAACAAAGGTAATTATAAGCCTTTTGTTTGGAGAGTACCAAAAAAAGATAGAGACAAAATTCAACCTCAACCTCCAACAGAATATCAAAAAGCTCTTTATTTTTTAAAGGTCTTATACGTTTTAAAATCACAAATCGATCATGAAGCCTTTAAGCACTATCAAAGTGTTGGTATTCAAAGAGTCTCACGATTTATAAAATCGAGCGAAGATAAAACAAAAAATGCCATTAGACTTGTTAAAGACTTAGATATTCATAATCTAAAAGAAAGCTATAGTACTGGAGTGATGGATTTCACCACTCTACTTGTTAATATTGAAGAAATTCTTCATGATAGCAAAGCTAAAAATAAAGACAGATTCTTTAAATATGTAGTAAAAAACTATAAAGATATTATTGATGCAGAGTATTTATCTAAGGTTATTGAGTTTGAAAAAGACATAACAAAGTTAGCTGATAAATTAAAAATTATTACAGAATATAATTTGTATGAAAAAGTTGAAGACTACCTTTTCAAAATTATTTCAATTGATATGCTTAGGTTGATGTTTTCAGAGGATTTTTTTGACAAATGGCTTGAGTCAGTAAGAAAAAACGCTGAGAAAACTACAATTAATACTCCCAATAATTACTTTTTAGAAAGTGTTTTTATAGATGCATTAAAACTTAATAATAATGATCCACTTAAAATGCAGGCGGTAAGAATTTTAAATATTATTGATCATGAATTTCATTTATCTCAAAGTAAACATCAAAGCTGGAACAATGTGCTCTTTTCATTGTCTGGATACTTAGTTGGAACTGACTTATTTGAAGAGCTCACAATTAGGTTAAGGGATTTATACCGAAAAGATATGTTTAGCTCCCAACACTATTTAAGACTTTTTATAGACAATTTAAATAAATACGAAAGAAATAACAAAACTGAGTTTATAAATGCCTTTGAAATTATGAAGCATTATGAGATTTTTGATATAGTTGTTAAAACAGACATTAGATCCAAACAAGTTTTGTCATTGATGCCATATGTTTTAAATTCTCCGGACATGGATGTATGGGATAAGTTTATAAAATACTATGAGCATGGTACTAGTCAGTTTCGTACAGCTTTTAAAGAACATGTAAGCTCTATGGATCAAAGCTATAGACCGTATTTTGATGACGCAATAAAGGTTATTCATGAAAATCAAAATGTAGGAATGAGTTGTAGATTTATGTTTTACTAGTTCATATTAACGAGATTAAAAAACTTCTTTAATGTGATTTTGCCCACACTCTATTCCTCTACACATAATTCATATTTATATCTCAATATGGTACAGAAATGTTGCCTACCTATTCTAAACTCAATTTATTTTTAAATTTATATTTATGATATTAAATTTCATAAATATTACTGTATAAATTTGACACATAAGCTCACTATTCTAAGGTTACAGCGATTTTTAGTCGATAAGTAATAAGTGTGTTGTTTTGAAAGGTTTAATCTGTGAATGCCTGTAATTATTGTACGTATATTTTAAGGTTATTCCATTGTTTTGTAAGCGTTACTACTCCTTTTTTCTTAGTCGCTTGCGGTGGTAGTATTGGTAAGATACAAGAAGGGTATCTAGCCAATGATAAGATATCTGTTGAAAACCACAGCATAACTGTCCTGACATCAGACTCTTTAAAAGTTGATATTAATTATACTGGTGATTTAAATTCAAATGCTACAGCTAAGTTTTTTTATTGCAACAATACAGATACTCCTGGTTGTGATGCTAAGACTGGTGTCTCTTTAAATCTAATACGAACAAGCAGTAGCACTTTTTCAGGTCTTATAAGTAATTTAAGTTCTCCTAATGATCCTGAAGATTCTTTTAATTACATTATAGATATCACAGATATAGATAAAGATAGTCCAACTCGTTTTACAGGGAGTTTTCAGCTACTAAGTGAAGAAGGGCTGTCTATTTCGAACCTAACAATATCAAATATTACTAATAATTCTTTTGATGTTACGGGTGATTTTTTTGGTGATTTTAATGAAAATGGCTCCGCTGTTCTTTATTATTGTAATAATACCGACACTCCTGGTTGTGACCCAAGCAGTGTGGGATCTTCAATAAATATGATTAAAGGAGCATCAAAATTTAGTGCAAGCATTACTTCATTATCCTCTCCTTATGATGAAGCAGATGTGTTGAACATTGAGCTCATAGCACAGGACCCTGATGGCACTATGGGGTCACCACTCAGCTCAACTGTGACATTAAAAACCTATTCTTTGTCTCTTAGTAATTTACTTATAAGTAATGTGACTAACAACTCTTTCGACGTCAGTGTCGACTTTAATGGCGATGAAAATACAAATGGTAATACGACACTTTATTATTGTAATTCAACCGACGCTCCAGCTTGTGATCCAGTAAGTACTGGAGTTAGTGTGGCAATGACTAAAGGTACATCTAGCTATACTGCCAGCATAAGTTCTCTCAGTTCGCCCAATGACGAAGGGGATACTTTTAATATACGAGTAGTTGCATCCGATACAGATGGCTCTAGTGGCTCTCCTCAGAGCACTACAACAACTTTAAGTATATACTCTCTATCAATTAGCAATTTAGCAGCTAGTAATATCACCTCAAGCGCCTTTGATGCCTCAGTGGATTTTACCGGTGATATGAATACTAATGGCTCCGTCAATCTTTTCTATTGTAATGCTAGTGAAGTGCCAGGTTGTGACCCTAGTGCGGGAGCCTCTTCTGCCATGACTAGAGGTAGCTCTTCCTATACTGTGACTATTTCAGGACTAACTTCTCCAACTGATGTATTTAATATTCGGGCTGTAGCAACGGATACAAATGGAACTTCAAACAGCCCAATATCATCGACAGTAACACTAGATGGCACAGCTTTGGATTTAGATGGTCTTACCTTTAGTGCTCAGACCAAAGCAGGTTTCACTGCAACAGTGCCATCAAAAGGAGATTTAGAACAAAACGGCTCTGTCACTCTTTATTACTGCAATGTGACTGACAGTCCTGGGTGTGATCCTACTACCACAGGGACATCTGTTTTGATGAATCGAACTGGTACAACCTTCACTGCGACAGTCTCGGGTCTTACAGCACCTAACGATGAGGCTGATCTTATGTCAGTGGCGGCGGTTGCATCAGATCCAAATGGTTCTATCGACTCACCCAAAACAGGCACTGTTCCTCTTGCTCAAGTAGTTCTTTCTCCAATTGAACTCGTCAGAGCCACTGGAACAAGCTTTGAAATCAGTGTTCCAAGTTCTGGTGACCCCGAGACCAACTCAGCGGCCACAGTTTGGTATTGTAACGAGACCGATAGTCCTGGTTGTAACCCAGAAGCTGGCTCATCGGCTGCAATGACTCTTACTGGGGCAAACTATGTAGCTTCAGTGACAGGATTGACGATGCCGAATGACCCTAATGATTATCTAAACCTACGTGTGATTGTCACTGACCCCGAGGGGGTTTATCAGTCGCCACAAAATGCAACCATTAGGTTAACCGACATTCAGTTGAACGGGTTAGTGGTTCACAAGTTGGACACGGATAGTTTTTCGATCGCTGCGCAGTCCACACGCGATATCGATTTAGATGTCAGAGTTACCTTTTATTACTGCAATTATACCGATAACCCTGGTTGTGATCCGCAGACGGGAAATTCTGTTGTAATGACAAGGAGTTTTAAGGCTTTCACCGCAGATATAAGAACTCTTCCGGCAGGATATAACCCAGGAGATACTATAAAAGTGCGCACAATTGCTGCGGACCCAGATACGGCAGACCCTGATCCTTTGAACAAATCATTTCCCCTTCCTAATCCTGTGCATTTTTATAGGTCGGTTGGATACGGCAGCACTTCGGCCTTAGCTGTAGGCGGAGCAAATGCCATGTCAATAAGTGCATCGACGGCAGTATTTTCAAGCCCTTTGCCTGATAACGTAGGAGTAGGGGATGCTATTCAGTATGATTCTGATGGCGGGGGTAATGGCAGTGGAGCCAATACTGTTGATGCTATTGCATTTATTCACTCTCGAGTTTCATCAACTCAGTTTGTTGTAAAAAACAGCTTGGGTGGAACCCCAGTAGCGACAACATCTGATACCGACTGGTCGATCTATAGGTCTTATACATCCTTAGCCGATGCTGAGAATCAAATTGAAAATACTGGAATTGACCTTGCTTTGCGCAGCTTTGACGGCTCCGGTGATCGAGATATATCTGTACTCACTGGTACGGATGAAGTCTGGCACCTTGCTCTTTACAACGATGCTGTGTTTAGCGAGGGGGTTAATTTTAATGTTGGTTGGAAAACAACTAGAGCTAATCATATTCATTTATTTGCCCCTTCTTCACCCACCGAAGTGGGAGTAAGCCAGCGACATGTTGGGGCTTGGAGCACCTCTGCGGTACGTATTGTTACCACCGACACAACACCTATTATTATGAGTGCTAACAATAGTATTATTGAGGGGCTGCAGATATATGTTCAATCACCAGGAAATAGTTCAGCTGACGGGATTTACGTTAACTCTAGTGACGATTATTATAGTCAGCATTATATTAAAAATAACCTCTTTATCTTTTCAGGAAGTGCTGGGCAGGGAAATAATGGAATGTCTATTGTTGGATGTGGTGAGTGTTTTTCAATAAACAATATTATTGCGGGCTATTCTTCTGCGATATTTTATAGAGTAAGTGGAGGTTTTATGCGTATTTATAACACCACCACTATTAGGAGTCTCTATGGATTTAATCACGAAGAGGGCAATATGATATTAAAAAATACCTTGGCGCTACAGTGTAATGTAAATAGTTGCAAAAGAACTCTCCAATTGCATGCTGACTCTGATTACAACATTACAGATGTTGTTATGCCCACAAACTTTGGAGCGAATAGTTTTTTAACATCTCAAACCACAAGTGAATTATTTGTTAGTTTTTCAGACGACGGAGACTTCACCAACGATGATCTGCGTATTCAGGGATCTAGCTCTGATCAGGTAGGAGCTGGTACTGACCTTTCCGGTGATGCAAGCTTCCCATTTTCAATCGATATAGAAGGGTCGAATCGAAGTGTGCCTTGGGATGTCGGGGCAGATGAACTATAAATCCCAGAGATTTTTTTTAGCGCTAGTGGAAAATAAGCATATTTCCGGTGAGCAGAATTACAGTTTGCTTACCTATTAGATTGGGCAAATAGCGGCGTTTCAGAAGACATCTATATGTATGTTGATAATGTGTCTTTCACGCAGGCAATCTTAATTAAAAATAATAAATTAAATATCTTTATAACCAGTTAAAGCCGCAAATAATGATATCATTTTTTTGAATTAGCAACTATATCCTCGTAGATCTCTTTTTTGATCTTATTTCTTAGTGTATGAAAAAGACTCTTCATCTCAGGCATGATATAAATATATTTATCTTCACCGGCAGGAGCAGCTTGATTTACTAGTTTTACCAACTCATTACGTAATTCTTTAAGTTCATTATTCTCTTCTAAGTGTAACTGATTTAGTGTTGATAAATAATCTTTCTTATTAGTTTTAGGTCCAGGATAACCAGGAGCTGATGCTACCGGGGGAGCATTTTGGATTATTTCATAGTTCATTTCCCAAATCGTCTTCGGAGTCTTTTGATCTACGTTGTTGATCGTTATATTAGGCTTTTTTTGTTCTGATTTTGAGTTTTCATTTTTGTCTGTGCAAGCCACTAACATTAAAGATATTGAAAGAAAAATAAGATACTTCATAATTAAAAGCCCTCTCGTTATATTTTAATATGATACATTTGCATTAATTATGCCTGGCTGTATTTGTTTATAGTCTTGTTTACTGTTTAAGTGACAAAAATTGTGTGACAATTTTTGTTTCAAAAAAACAATCTTAATATAAAAAGCAAGAAACATGGTTTTTAAAATGATTTCTTGCTTTTAGTGTTTAAACTGAAATTATCTTATTCCAATACTTTCCTCAAAAGTTTTAGGATTCTTGTAATCATATCTTGGTCTAGTAGAAGATGATAAGTGAACACTGCTAGAATGAACCCGGATTGATTTTAGGCCATGTTCTTTGGCATATATCTCAGGATTAAGAGCTCTTTCAATTGTATGTTTGTAAATCTCTCTATCAATACTATTTTTAGAAGTTATTTCGTGTGCTTTACAATCTCTGTCAAAATATGGTCCATCTCCAATTTCACCATAAAATTTCTCGTATACACATGTGTATTTTCGGCCATTATAAACTTTTGAATATTTCAAATAACCTTCACTTTTTTTGTTATATCTTTCTATAACAGGACGGGCCAACTCTATTAAATCATTAACTTGTGTAAGTGTAAGTTTCTTTTCCACATTTACTTTAATAAAATCATAAGCATTTTTTCCATCAGCTATTTCATCAATGATCTTACAAGTTTTTGGTTCTTTTTTTGTTGAACAAGAGATAACATCACTGGATCTTGTACTTATATAAAAATCTTTGCTGTTTGTATCTTTTTTAAACAAATCAATCTGTTCCTGTGTTGGGAGCCCCTCAACTGTAGTTTTATCAGTAGTAAGTGCCCATTTCATAAATAATAGCTCATCCATTGAGAAATTTAAATCAAAGCTCTTGGCGTCGTCTTTCTCAAAACCAAAAGCTGTTGAGGCTGTCATTAGACATAAACATATTGTTATAATTATTCCCTTCATTTTATCACTCCTTTTTATGTATTAAATGAGCACAGTGTGTACCAATCATTGAAAAGCAAATAGATTTGATCTCATCGTATCAAAATGAGAATATAATAAACTTTGTTTATTTATTGGATTTGAGATGTTTAAAGGAAGTACAGTTGCAAAGCGTAATATGTCACTTTAAAGTGTATTAAATTGAGACTTTAATTTACTTATAGAATTAATTTTTTGAGCTCCTGTTGAGAATACACATAGTCCGCATAAATCATCGTATTAGTGATATTTCGGTGCCCCAATGCTACTTGTAATAATCGTATGTCTTTTGTCTTTTTATAGATCCTGATGGCAAATGTATGCCTTAAAGCATGAAACTTTTTATTTACAGGTCTGTAAAGCTCCCAGATTTGCCTCAGGCGATTATAAGTTATTGGGAACACATATTGAGGGGATATTTTAAGCTGGGCGCCACCAAGCTTTGGAGGCTTTCCTGGGTTTGATTTGATTTTTAATAATTCTCTAAAAAGCCAGTCGGGCAGTGGCAGCTCTCGATCGTTACTGTTTTTAATGCCTCTAATAAATACGGTTTGGTCGTACTCATTGATGTCACTCCAGCGAATATTTAAAAGCTCCTGAGCCCTGGCTCCAATATTTAGGGCTAAAAGAAGTAATACACAGTTTCTGCGATCATTATCGATATGGCTTTTTAAAAGATAGGTTAGCTTTTCAACCTCAGGGTCGAGCAAATATTTGGTTTTGTTAAGAGAGTAGCGGCTATTCATAATGCACCACATCAACCTCGCGAGTGATATTTTATTTTTGCATGCACCGCATAAATATTGAGCTCCATCTTAAGGCATCAATTGTACTCATAAATAAATGCAGTAATTACATATATTTAATACTATAACTTATAACTATAAGTCACAGTTTATTTTGAAAATAAGGGTGTGGGAGCTCACTTTCTGGAAAAGTTGAATGATTTTAAATACTTATAATCCTAACAATTATACGATGCGCAACATAAAATGATATAATCAAGTATATATGTTGATTATTTCAATATAAAAATGATTAAATCAATATATAAAAGAGCTAAGATTTTTTGCGCAACGCAGAAGTTAAATGGAGGCTCCCTGATATCGCCTGAAGTAAATTAGACCTATTAAAAGGGGATTTTTATGCAAACAGAGTCTTTGAAATCAAAATCTAGTTTAAAGATGCAATATGAGGCTGAGGCTTCAGTTATTGAGAAAAAAGTGGGTAATATTGATCAAATAAGGGGGGATTTAGGGCTCTCAAAGCGCCAATTAGCCCAATTACTACTAGTTGACCCCTCAAGTCTGACTCGTTGGCAAAAAGAAGGGGATGTCCCGCCTTATATTTATAGAAGTCTTCAATGGTATTTGGCTTTAATTGAAAAACACCCTGAATGGCACCCGCAAAATAGATTTGGCTTTTCAAGCCGCTCTAATGAGCTTTTAATGCTTAAAAGTGAAATTGAGAGGATTAAAAACCTCTCAAATCAAAACTTTGAAAGCTTTGAAAGGAAAATCAAACAACAAGACAGCAACAAACTCCCATTAAAAATAGCCTCTTTATTATTTTGTTTTTAGGTTGGAATTTTCATCACTTACATTATAATGCGGTAGTTTTTACTTGATTGCCCTGAACTCTTTTTCTATTCTCCCCTAGGACTATGGAATTTTTTTAAATTAAACCGGGATATAACCGGGGAGGAATCAATGTTTGAAATTATCGACAAGCACGGCGAGCACGAAGAAGTTGTATTTATTCGCAATAAAGATGTTGGTTTAAAAGCAATTATCGCAATCCATAACACCACATTAGGTCCAGCACTTGGTGGTACAAGAATGTGGGACTACAAATCTGATGAAGAAGCATTAGTGGATGTATTAAGGCTTTCCAAAGGCATGACTTATAAAGCTGCAGCTGCTGGATTGAACCTTGGTGGCGGAAAAGCTGTGATTATCGGTGATCCAAAAACTAAAAAAACAGAGGCCATGTTTAGAGCTTTTGGCGCCTACGTGAACTCACTTCAAGGTCTATATATAACAGCAGAAGATGTTGGCACAACAGTAAGAGATATGGAGTACATTTTTATGGAAACTCCCTATGTCACGGGCATTCCAAAAGAGTTTGGCGGCTCAGGCGATCCAAGCCCCTACACAGCCCATGGAACTTTAATGGGCATTAAAGCCACTGTAAAACATAAGCTTGGCACAGATTCATTAAAAGACGTGCACGTTGCCGTTCAAGGACTTGGAAATGTTGGTTCAAACCTCGTTGAGTTTTTACACCAAGAGGGAGCTAAAATCAGCATTGCCGATATAGACAAAGAAAAAGTAAAACGCTACGCCGACCAGTATGGTGCAGACATTAAAGACCCTGTGGGTATTGTAACCTCTGAATGCGATGTTTTTGCCCCTTGTGCACTAGGTGCAGTTATTAACGATCAAACTATTGAAGGTTTAAAGTGTAAAATGGTGGCCGGTGGAGCTAACAACCAACTGGCCGAACCTCGTCATGGTGGTGCTTTAAAAGAGATGGGGATTTTGTATGCTCCAGATTATGTGATTAATGCCGGCGGACTTATGAACGTCTTTGTTGAGCTTGAAGGTTACTCTGCAGAACGTGCAAAAACTAAAACCACGCAAGTTTATGACAACCTAATAAAAGTTTATGAGATTGCAAAAGATCAAGACATCACAACTGAAGCGGCAGCCAATGTTCTTGCTGAGCGACGACTGACTGACATCGGTGGGCTTCGCCAACACCATCAAGGTCGTATGTCTCGTCCATTTTCAACTTTAAAAGAAATGACAAACCGTCAAAAGTAAACAAAGGATATAAGTAGTGACTAGCAACAAAGATTCAAAAAATAACAACATCAGCTCGGAAAAGATCTTAGACTTTATTGTTAAAAATAAGAACTCACTTTTAGGTGGCTTATTTGCTTTTATAGCTATTCTTATTGGGTATGGAGTTTTTAACAATATAAAGACTGAAGCCAACAAAGAGGCTGCAAACGCTTTTTATACCATTGAAAAACAATACGAAGCCATGGTAAAGCCCGAGGCCCCAAAGGCTGATGTTGAACAGGAGGCGCAAGCCCCCGAGCCTAAAAAACTAACAGAAGAACAAGCCAGTCAGTTATTGGCAAAATTTGATGAAGTCTATAAAGTTCATAGCGGCACACCACAAGCAGGCTTTGCCCTATTAGATATGGTTTATATTTTAAAGGACAACGGCTTTATTCAAAAAGCCATTGAGCTTTCTGAGCAAAAACTTGAGGGCTTAAACAAGGAGTCGATGCCATACGCAATGGGATTATTGCAACTAGGCTCTCTACAAATGGAGTCAGAAAACTATGAAAAAGCCGCTGCGAACTTTGAAAAGGTTGAGAAGTTAGATCAGGTCAGCTTTTTAAAAGGCGAGGCTTTAATTAAAAAAGGACTTTGCTATCAAGCCATGAACCAACTTGATCAGGCTAAAGCTGTTTTTACGCAGGCCTCTCAAGAGTATCCAGATTCTGAGTATGGAGCCTCTGCCAAAAAATATTTAAAAGTATTATTAATTAACAACTAAGTTAGGATTTTTTGTGAAGCTACTTTTGTACGGCACAATACTTTTTGCACTAGGATGTCAAAGCTTAAAGCTCAACTGTGAGTCTGGAGTTTGTCAAAAAAGAGAAAAGTTAAAGTTCTCTAGAGTTTGGGCGAAAGACACCAAGCTCTCTAACAACTTAAGTTCTAAAAAATTTCAACAAGCAAAAGCTTTAATTCATGATGAGTATGTGTTTATTGGCAATGCTATTGATAGCATTACAGCCTTTGATAAAACCACAGGCACACTTATTTGGAGCAAATACATCAAAGGTGGGGTAGAGTCTACAGCAACGGCTGTTAAAAACATACTTTACTTTTCTGCTAACGATGGCTTTTTCTACGCCGTTGACATTCACACAGGAAAGACTAAATGGTCTGCTCCTATTCGTTTTGAAGGCTTAGGGGCTCCGATTGTTTCTGGTCAAAATGTTTATTTTTTAACTGGCAATAATGTGCTTATTGCTCTTGATCGTTTTAATGGTCAGCAACGCTGGATCTACTCAAGAACTGAAAGCTCAGAGCTTACCATTAGAGGTGCTTCAAAGCCTGCTATTTTAAACGGTAAACTCTATGTGGGCTTTAGTGATGGTGCCGCTATGGCTTTTAATGCGCTCACAGGGGCTGTGATCTGGGAGCAAAACTTAGCAACGAGCTTAAAGTACAATGATGTGGACGCAAAGCCTCTGCTATTAGGGGGCTCTTTATATCTGCCCAACTACGACGGTCACCTTTACAAACTCAACCCCAATAATGGGCAAGTGATCTGGAAGGTAGATGTAGGTGGCCCTTCTACAGTGGGTTTTAATAAAGATTTGCTTTTTGTTTCAACCTCAGACTCTAAAGTGGTAGCTGTAAGCCCTGAGACTGGTGATATAAAATGGGAGTACAAGGTCAAAAAAGGCATTGCTTCCACTCCAGTATTTCACAAAGGCATGATTGTGTTTACTGAAAGCGATGCGGATGTGGTGGCCTTAGAGGCCCACACTGGGCGCAAGCTTGCCACATACACAACAGGATTTGGTGTGTCCGCCCCAGTGAATGTCACAGATCAAGGTCATGTTTACTTTATCTCAAGAGACGCTATTTTATGGAACCTAAAACTAGTCAGATGATGTTTATGAAATTAATTTTTTCACTATTTTTTATATTTATTGTTGGATGTACCCAGGGCAATTGCAATCGTAAGCCCGATATGGGAAATGAAGACACAAAGGCTGCAAATGTAGAAACGGTTTGGGTGTATAAATACGATGGAAGCCGTCAGTGTGGCCTTGGAGAGGTGATCAGTCTTGGTGAAATGAAGTCTGAACTGGAAGAACTCCTGATTTACAAAATGGAAAAAAGAAACGACGGCCTGATGCGCACAATGAACTGTGGCGCTCCCACCGGCATGGCCAATGTTTATGAGATTGCAAAAAAAGACTTAGAGTTAGCTAAAAAACTTGGCTTTAAAGAGTGGAGTTTTGCTAAGTGATTGATTTAAAACAAATTGAAGAGTTTATTATAGATGTGCCTGATTTTCCAAAAAAAGGCATCGTCTTTAAAGACATCACGCCCATATTTGAAAACCATGTGTGTTTTGTTTCTTTAGTTAGGCATTTTGCGAGAGCTATCCCAGAAGACACAACAAAACTCATCGGTATTGAATCCCGCGGCTTTTTATTGGGAGCTGCCATTGCTCAGCACTTAAATGTAGGTTTGGTATTAGCCAGAAAACCTGGCAAACTGCCAAGGCAAACCCAATCTCAAACATATAGTTTAGAGTACGGAGAAGATGAACTTCAAATCCATACAAGCTCGATTGCTAAAAATGACAAAGTGGTCATTATCGATGATATACTTGCCACTGGCGGCACAGCACAAGCCGCTGAAAGTCTATGCTTAAAAATGGGGGCTGATGTTTTAGGCTCTTATTTTTTAATGCAGATAAGCGCTTTGAAGGGTAAAGACAAACTCACCAAGCCAGTTCACAGCTTTTTACAAGTTTAATTTCCACAAACAATGCTGTCGTAAAATTGCGCGCCATTCATTCCTGCAGAAAAAATTCTGAACTGACCATCACCATCCTCATTGCCATCATAAGCCACATATTGAGAGAAGGTGGGGCTTGATACTGTCGATGAGACCACCACAGACGTGTTAGCTGTGGCTAAGCAGTATGCCTTCAAGTTTTCTTGTTCGTGTCCTGGTTGCGCCCAAATGCGTGCAAAGTTACCATCATCAAGAGTGATTCCCACAAGAGGTTTAATGGTCACCTTTGCTGTTTGACTCACGATTTGTTCGTCATCATAAATATACTCAACTCTATAATCGCCTTGAATGTTTAGGCTCACAGCCAGCACTTTTAAACTATAGGTGTTGCCACTGCCTTGATACACATAAAAAGGGTTGGTCTCAGCAATGACCTCTCCATCTTTGTACCACACAACATAGTTAGGAGACTTGCCTGCAACAGTGCTTGTTAGAAGGCCTGTTTGATTCATTGCAATCTCTATATCTTTTGGCGGTGCAGAGACATAGTTTCCAGACTCAGAGGTGGTAACTATTAGTTTAGAAACATTAGACTTAAAGGTTTTTGTAGGAGTTTTTACTTCAACATAGTACTCACCAGAGTCACTTTGTTTTAAATCACTTAAAGTTAACTCATAACTTTGGGCTTGAGAGATCGGGTTTTGATCTTTGTACCACTGGTATTGAACACTCTCATCAGTTAAAACCGAGACACTCAAAGTGGTCGAGCCTCCAAGTGTGATCACCTGCTCGGCCGGTGGCTGACTTGTGATTACACTTCCAGAGCTTAAGTCACCGGATAAGGTACCAGCACTGGATTTAAGCTGAGAAACCGCATCTGACTTTGCGCAGTTTTGAAAAAAAGCTAATGGCAGTATAAATAACGCCAATGTGGTAATCAAAAATTTAATTTGTTGGTCTTTTTTATCCATAAACCATATATCGGTACAAAAATGAAACGACTTTAGCCCAGAGTTTTTGTTTCAATTTGAGACAAAATAAAGCTATATTAGCCTTAGGAGGAGTAATATGATTGAATCTGGTAAGTTAAAAACATTAGGTCAAACAGCACTTCTTAGGGCTTTTGGGTTTTGGAAAATTCCTGTGTTATCTTATGTCTCCCCCAGTGTGGTTGAGCTAAGTCCTGATGTGTGTAAAATTAAAATTCCTCTTAATCGAAAAACCAAAAACCACTTAAACTCGATGTATTTCGCAGTCCTTGCAGCCGGAGCTGACAGTGCCGCAGGTCTTCTTGCCATGCAGACTCTTTTAAAGATGGGAAAAACTAAAGGCCTGGCTTTTAAAGCCATGAAAGCCAATTTCTATAAACGCGCCGAGGGCGACACCATCTTTGTTTGCAAACAGGGCCCTGAAATTTTAAAAGCTCTTGAGGTGGCAAAAGCCACAAAAGAGAGGCAAAACCTTGATGTGAAAGTGCATGCCTTTGTGCCAGATAAGCTTGGTGATGAGGTTGTGGCTGATTTTGTGATGACTCTGTCTTTAAAGGTTTAAAACATTGCTTTGAATTTAAATACAATCAGATCTAACTGTTTTCTGTAAAAAAGCGTATCAAAACAAGAAACTTACCTTAAGTATTGCTTGCAAATAGACGAATAGTACCTATGTCTGTACGTTTGATTTTAGCTTTATCATTTTTAAATATTTCCTGCACGGCTGTTTTCAATAGCAATGAGGTTAACTTAAGTTTGGCGCTAACTAAATACAACGATTTTGCCTACTTTGCAGAATTGGATAATCCTGTCACTATTAGCAGTCAAAATAAACTTTCAAAATCAAAACTAGAATACACCTTCAAATGTTTTTATGATCTAACATTAGATAATTCCGTGAGCAAAACTCAGCCTTGTAGTGATATAAATAATTTGTTTTTTAACTCTTCTTCTGGAGACTTAAGTTGGAGTCCTGATAAAGCTCAGTTTGGAGATTATGAATTTAAAGTTATTATTAATGCCACTGTTAAAGGCGAAGTTAAAGAAGAAGAAAAAATTTTTAAAGCCTATATCAAAAAACTGCCTGGATTCAGTCTGGGTATAAGTTCAAAATACATAACTGGAGACAGCTCTCCTAGAATACTCTTTACAGATTTTTTAAATATGGGGGATACTGTCTCTGTTTACAAAGATTCCAGTTGTAGTCAAAAAATTGCAGAGAAATCTATTGAGAGCATACAAGATTTTAGAGATATTGAAAGTCAAATTTCGACAGAGGGCCATTATAAGTTTTATCTAAAGGCCACTACTAATGGAGTAAGTCTACCATGTATTGATACTAAGTTGACATATGAATTTAGGAAGGCCAAAAGCACAGTAAAAATTTTTGCTACAGATAAAGCCTTTGCAGCTTTGAAAACTGATGGCAGTGTAGTTACCTGGGGCGATGCTGGCTATGGCGGGGACTCTAGTGGGGTTGATTTAAGCTCGGGAGTGGTAAATATATTTAATAATTATCACGCTTTTGCTGCACTCAAAGAAGATGGCAGTGTAGTTACTTGGGGAAGTGATTTCTACGGAGGTGACTCTAGTAGCGTTAATATAGACTCGGATGTGATAAAAGTTTTTGGTAACTATGGAGCTTTTGCAGCACTCAAAGATGATGGCAGTGTTGTTACCTGGGGTTATGCAAATAATGGTGGTGACTCTAGTGGTGTTGATTTGAGTTCAAATGTACAAAACATTTTCAATACCGATAGTGCCTTTGCCGCCCTTAAAACTGATGGCAGTGTTGTTACTTGGGGTAGTAATCTAAGTGGTGGCGATTCCAGTGGAGTGGATTTAAGTGGAGGCGTAGTTGATGTTATAGCCAATTCTTATGTATTTGCAGCTATAAAATCAGATGGGAGTGCCGTAACTTGGGGGCAAGATGGCGATGGTGGCGACTCCAGTGGTGTAGATTTAAGTAGCAATGTTGTAAGTATAACCAGCACTTCCAGAGCTTTTGCGGCACTTAAAGCTGACGGTAGTGCAGTAACTTGGGGGCGTGACGGGGCTGGAGCAGATTCCAGCGGAGTGGATTTAAGTACTGGGGTGCAAAAAATTTTTAGTAGTAAAGGAGCTTTTGCGGCTTTAAAAACAGACGGGAGTGTCGTCACATGGGGCTCAAACACTAGTGGATCTGATTCCAGTGGCGTTGATTTAAGCTCTGGTGTTATTGAAGTCTTTAGCACATGGGATTCTTTTGCAGCCTTAAAGTCAGATGGGAGTGCAGTAACTTGGGGTAATTTTGGCTACACTTGTGATTCCAGTGGTGCTGATCTAAGTTCAGGTATCCAAAAAATATTTACCACTAAGTACGCTTTTGCTGCACTTAAAGATAATGGAAATATTGAAACTTGGGGATGTGCTGATTATGGGTCAGATTCAACAGGATTAGATATATCCAATGACGTTCAAAATATTTTTAGTAATACATATGCCTTTGCCGCACTAAAAACAGATGGTGGTGTCGTGACTTGGGGTGATCCAAGAAATGGTGGCCTTAGTGAAGGTGCAGATTTGAACTTAAATAATGTTAAATCAATATCCTCAAATAATTTTGCTTTTGCAGCTCTCAATAAAGATGGACAGGCTGTAGCTTGGGGTGATGTAACTCGTGGTGGAGATTCCAGTGCTGTTGATTTAAGCTCGGGAATTGAAAATATCTTCAAATCTTCATATGCCTTTGCGGCACTTAAAACTGATGGAAGTGCTGTGACTTGGGGAAGAAGCGACAGGGGTGGTGACTCCTCTGGTATCGATTTAAGTTCTGGTCTGCAAAATATAATTAATGGATATGAGGCCTTTGCCGCACTTAAAGCTGACGGCAGCGTTGTGACTTGGGGAAGTAGCACACGTGGTGGAGACTCTAGTGGGGTTGATTTAAGTTCAGGAGTGCAAAAAGTTTTTACTAATGGATATGCTTTTGTAGCTCTTAAATCAGATGGAAGTGCCGTAACTTGGGGGAATGCTTCCTACGGTGGTGACTCCACAGGTGTTGACTTAACCTCTGGAGTGCAAAAGGTGTTTAGTAATAAATATGCTTTTGTTGTCCTTAAAACTGATGGCAGTGCGCAATCTTGGGGATATGGTGCTTACGGAGGAGACTCAAGTGGAGTCGATCTAAGTTCTGGGGTGCAAAAGGTTTTTGGCTCATTATATGCTTTTGCAGCTCTTAAAACTAATGGTAGTGTTGTGACTTGGGGGGATAGTAATTTTGGAGCCGATTCATCCCCGGTTTCAAGTGAACTGACTGAGGATATAGTGGATATTATTCCAACATCTTCGTCCTTTTTTGCACGTCGATCGGATGGTTCAACTGTAGCATGGGGGAAAGTTTTAGAGAGTTTATCTAAAGAAACTCTAAATAATCACATGCTTGATATGGTTGATGAAATCACATATGCAGGTGGAGTCTATATTATTCGTAAGAAAAATTCAGATTATATCACTTTAGGTGGAGCTCTTAATTCATTTGCAGCCGACTTAAGATCTGGACAATAATAGATTAGTTGTTACTTTTTTTTTCACTATCAGAGAGCTTTTCATCAGCACGGATAGCCACAAGCCCTGTGATGTCTTGAAGCTTATCAAGTTCTTCAAGTTTAGTGATGGCATCATTTCCTTTAAGCTCAATGGTTAGCACAGGCACTTGTCGGTCTTTCCACATGTATCTTCCAAGACTGCCTGGGAAGTTTCCAAACCTGCGCCATTGAAGCGGGTAGAAGTGAGGGGCATCAATTTCTGGCCCATCAAAATCTAGAATGCCATAAGGGGTATGAACTGAGATAATAAAGTCTGGTTTAAACTGTTGTATGTGGCTAATTAAACATTTGGTTTCAGGCTCACTGCCACCACCAGGCCCGGGGTAGCGTCTTGGATCAGACTTTTTTTGATTCTTCCAACGATCCAAAGCCATATCATCCCAGTCATTGGTGGGAAAGTTGCGGTTTAAATCCAAACCGTTTATATTCATCCGAGTGCCTTTTTTCCAGCCATCTGGGTTGGCAATAGGGATCACGCGCCAAGTATTTCTAGAATCTATATCTAGCAGTCGTGACATCCATTTTAATGCGACTGTTCCTGAAGGAAACTCATCTCCATGAATCAAGGACAAAGCTAAAATGCGTTTACCACGCTTTGAAACTCCCTCTTTTTCCATGTGAAAGATTGGGTCGCCTTCAACACTTGTGCAGTTGGGAAGAATCTTTACCTTTTCACAGATACTTTTTAAGTGATCGGCTGCAAATTGACCTGGAATCTTATTTAAATTCTCATTGCAATACTTTTGAGTGTCCGCCATTAAAATCTCTTCAGGCGACTTTTTTGGCTTTTGCGGTTTTGGTTGAGGCTTTTCAACAACTTTTTTCTCAGTTTGATCAGCAGGAGTATCAACCACACTGATAAAGTGGTTAAAACCATAACCAATAGCAACACCCGTAATTAATATAACTGTTGGACCTAATTTATTAAACACCAGACAAATCCCTCACATTAATAATATTATTCTAGCTTAGTGGACTTTAGTCAATACCCATGTTAGCAACTGAGACTATGAGCGAGTCCAATTCTTCCTCTCTTATATTAAGACGCAAAATAGCCTTTTCTTGTAGCTATTTGTACACAGAAAATAACCCTGTGGGCTACGGGCACAACTTCACCTTTGAGGTGTTTTTAAAAGGCTCCATTGATCCAAAAACAGGCCTTGTGGTGAATCTCACTGACGTAAAGCCTTTTTTAAAACAAACAATTGGGCTTTTAGATCATAAAAATCTAAAAAAAGACCTCAATGAGTTTAAAGCTAGTACCGTTATTTCTGAAGCTGATATTTTAGATTTTATCTTAAATCATTTAAAAGGCAAAATTCCAAATGTGGAGCTTGTGGGTGGGCGTCTTTATTATCTAGATCAGTTTGTTGAAAAGTTAATTTAAGAATACCAAGTGTATTTTATATTCATTTAGTCAGCTGACTATTGTTTTGTCTGATTTATTAATTAATACTCTCTAAATATTCTACCAAATTCAATGAATTCAAAATTTGATTGTCTCGAACTTTACAATCTAATTTATAACTTCTATGAGCCGTCATTTTTAAAAGATCCTCTAAGTTTTTAACACTGTAAGCCTGTCCTTTATGCTTTAAAATGGCCACTGCAAGCCCTGCCACCGAGGACACCACAGGAGCTGCCATAGATGTGCCTTTCATATATCCGTAAGGAACAGAAGATGAATTTGACTTCGTGGTTGAGTATATGCCGTCCGCAGAGCCTTCTCCAACAGACCCTGGTGCTGCAATCTCAGCATAAACCTGACTATAAAGGGAAAAGTTACTTAGTGTGTTCGTCTTTGCATCTACACTGGCTACTGTAATAACTCCGTCCATGGCGGCCCCATAGATTCCTGGAATTACAGTCAAGTTCACTCCATCAACCTGTGCTGTGTTATACTCACCCATGTCATTCCCAATCACTGTAACAACAAGTATGTTGTTGGCGATGGCATCTAAAAGCCCCTGCATATAGGAAGCATCACCTTTGTGGCTTTCTGAGAACTGCCCAACAGATAAGTTTATAATATCCACATTTTCTTGTATGGCTCTTTGAATACCGTTATACACATCAGAAGATAAAGCGTAATAACCCTGATCATGATCATCAAACACATTCACGGCTAAAATTTTAGCAAAGTAGGCAAGGCCTGTACCGCCCTCAGCATTGCCGGCTAAACCGCCAATAATGCCAGCCACGTGAGTTCCGTGCCCATCTGCGGAGCGATCCATGGGGTCGCCGGCCACAACAGAGCCAGAGCTTGCTCTATAGCCCCACTGACCTGAGTTTAATTGAATCACATTGTTTTTTAAATCAGGATGATTGTAATCAACCCCGGTATCAAGTACTGCGATTTTCACACTTTGATTAAGAGCACCGGAAAGTTCCTCTGAATTTATAACTTTATCTAAAGCCTGCACATGCTCAATGCTATCAAAATAAGGCTTTTGGTTTTCAAAGTACGGGTCTGAAAAGGGGAGGGATTGCGAACTGTACTTTTTATTCGTACTGGCCCCCATCACACACTCATCAGAGTTTAATAATTCTGAGAGTTCATTCACATCAATGCTTTGTGGTAAATTTAAGTTCACAGCAAAGGAGTTCTTATAACTATCTAACTCGTCTAAAAGATTTAAATTAAAGTAATCAGCAACATTAGAGTTATTAATCTTTAAACATTTAGATTTAAAAATAAGAGACAGCTTATAACCTTCTGGTAATACATTTTGAGTCAGTTTTTGCTGGCCAAAACTTTGATGTGAGGCCTGGTCAATTTGAAGTTTTGAGTTTTGAAAAGCCGTTTGAGCAGCAGCAGACATTTTGTTGCTTGTCGGTGATATGGGATCAATGTTTTCAGGTTTTGGACAAGAGCTTTTAGAATATAAAATCTCTTTATCAATACTTAGTTTTTTTGCACAGGAGTTAAAAACCACAGGCAAAAACACAATAGGAAGTATTAGTAAATAATAAATAGAAACTCTCAAAACTCACGCCTTTTGTTGAAATCTATATCGTCATGATACAGGCGAAAGTTGAGGCTTTGTCTCAATTTAATACAACCATTTTTGAACTAGGCCTAAATCTTAATAATTAACTAAAAAATGTCGATAACTCATTTGATGGCCGTATGTTTTTTGAAAAGATCATTTATACTAATTATTGCCTTTAGTTTTATGGGCTGCACGGCAGTGTTCGATTCACTGGAAAAGAAAGAGCAGCTTATATTAAATCCTAACTGTTCAGAAAAAGCTCCTGTTAATTTAAGTTATTACTGTAAACCCAGTGTGGACTACACACCAGGCTCTAGTTCACTTTCAACTTATTCTTTAACCCCTGAATTTCAATTAATTAATAACACTTGCACAGGTCTTAGTATTGACTCCACCACGGGAGTGATTAGTGGGGTAAAAGCAATGCTTGAGCTCTCCTCAACTTGCTCTTACCAAGTGCAAGTCAGTCAAGGTTCAAAAACTAAAGTGAGTGAAATAATCACAATAACTGGGTCCAATGCCATTACTTACAGTTTTAGTGAAAAAGCTATAGCTGTTCAAAAAGGTGGAAACACTAAGCAGATCAGTGTAGAGTTTTCTGAGCCTTTACCTTTTAAAGCAGATGTTGAATACGAACTATTTAGTCAAGAAGATACACCCCTTCCGTTCTTAGAATATTCTACAAAAGGGAAAATCAGTGCCGTCAAGGGCGCAAATAAAGTAGACCTGAGCTTTAGCATTCCAAGCTCCTCTAGTTTTTCAAATACAGCTTATTATGGTTTTTCTGTTAAAAATCTTAAACCTAATATTGATAATGTGTTTTTAGACTTACGAGCTTATGAATCAAAAAAAGTATTTAATAAAATTTCCACAGGAAACTCTCATACATGTGCTATAGCTAGTGGCGAACTTTACTGCTGGGGGACTGATAATGATGGTCAGATTGGTAATGGCAGTGGCTCGACTAATGATGTTTTATCTGCACAAAAAATCGGCAGCTCAAGCACTTGGAATGCTATTGCCTCAGGTAGTTATCACACCTGCGGCATTGATAACGGTGAGCTTTTTTGTTGGGGACGAGATAATTATGGTCAAGTCGGCAATGGCAGTGGCTCTTCAAGTAATGTAGAGACTCCACAAAAGATTGGCAGTTCAAACACTTGGAGTGATATTGCCTTAGGTAGTTATCACACCTGTGGCATTGATAACGGTGAGCTTTTTTGTTGGGGAGTAGACTTCAGGGGGCAAATAGGTAATGGCAGTGGAAGTACAAGTGCAATAGAAGCTCCACAAAAGATTGGCAGCTCAAGCATGTGGAGCACTATTGCAGCAGGCCGCTCTCACACTTGTGGCATTGATAACGGTGAGCTTTATTGCTGGGGAGCAGATAGTGATGGTAGATTAGGTAATGGCAGTGGATCTACAAGTGATATCGAAGCTCCGCAAAAAATCGGCAGTTCAAACGCATGGAGTGCTATTGCCTTAGGTAGTTATCACACCTGCGGTATTGATAATGGTGAGCTCTTCTGTTGGGGGGGAGATAATTTTGGTCAATTAGGTAATGGTTACTCCTCCATAGGCAATGTAGAAACCCCAACAAGACTAGGAGCTTCAACTAATTGGTTAATGATTGCTGCAGGTAATACTCATACATGTGGCATAAAAAACAATGAACTCTATTGTTGGGGCCGAAACAATAATGGACAGCTCGGTAACAGCAGCAAAGCAACAAGCTCCATTGATGCCCCAAAAATTGTAGGCGACTCAAAGACATGGGATATAATTTCCACTGGTGATTCTTACACCTGTGGCATTGACAAGGGTGAACTGTACTGTTGGGGTAGTAATGGTTTTGGAAAACTAGGAATTGGTAGTAGCTTCAGTGGTAATATACCAGTACCACAAAAAATTAACGAATCTAACACGTGGACTGCAATTTCTACAGGTAACTCTCACACCTGTGGCATTGATAATGGCGAACTGTACTGTTGGGGAAGAGATTCTAGTGGTCAAGTTGGTAATGGCAGTGGCTGGACTGATGATGTTTTATCCCCACAAAAAATCGGCAGCTCTAACACTTGGAGTAAGATTTCTACAGGCAACGGACACACTTGTGGTATTGACAATGGGGAGCTTTACTGTTGGGGTATGGACTTTGCTGGCCAACTCGGAAATGGCAGCGGCTTCACAGGTGATGTGGAAGCCCCACAAAAAATTGGCAGCTCGAACACTTGGAGTATGATTTCTTCAAATGAATTTCACACTTGTGGCATTGATAATGGTGAACTGTATTGTTGGGGAGAGGACTCTACTGGGCAAATAGGCAATGGGAGTGGCACTACAAGTGATGTCGAAGCTCCACAAAAGATTGGCAGCTCAAACACATGGACTGCAATTTCTGCTGGCAACTCTCACACCTGTGGCATTGATAATGGCGAGCTGTTTTGTTGGGGGCAAGACTATAATGGTCAAATTGGCAATGGAAATGTCTCGACAAGTGATATTGAGGCCCCACAAAAAATCGGCAGTTCAAACACTTGGAGTATGATTTCTACAGGTGGTGGACATAGTTGTGGTATTGATAATGGCGAGCTATTTTGCTGGGGAGAAGACTATTATAGTCAGATCGGAAATGGCAGCGGATCAACAAGTGATATTGAGGTCCCACAAAAAATCGGCAATTCAAACGCTTGGAATACCATTGCCTTAGGTAGTTATCACACCTGCGGTATAGATAGTGAAAAGCTATTTTGTTGGGGGGAAAATAATAATGCTCAAAGTGGTTTCAAGCCCAATATCAATATTCCAACTCTTGTTGTTGAATAATAATTTAGTAATCCATATGTGAAGCTGGAGCCACAAACTCCAACAGTTGATTCAACTCTTGTTTGTTATATATTTCTGTCGACGGGCGAATCACCCATACGAAGGCCACATAGAATATGATAAAATAGAACACCAAAATCCTCATCAGAGTCATACTAGACTTAAAGCTTTAAAAATTGTTGAAAATCTGAGCAAAATAAAAAAAATTCTCAAACTGTATGAAAACCTGACATAGGCACTAAGGCTTAGATCTGAATTTACCTTTCCCCTTTGCGGTAGCTCTCTTTTTTCATCAAAATAGATAGAGTCATTTAAGGGGGCTATAGTTTGAAAATACATGTAATTATTTTAGGTCTAATCATGGCAGGTTGTGCCTCAACAGGCATTCAAAACAGTGGCGAGCAGCTGGATCGCATTTTAGAAAACACTAAACCTAAAAGCTTAGAGCGTGAGAATCAGCTCAGTCAGCTTTGCTTAAATCAAAGCTCCAGTATGGCCTGTTGGTTTTTAAAACCTAAAAAAAATCAAAAAACTCAAAAGCTCTCCATACTTCAAGGGCCCAGCCATTCAGGCACCGCTCAGTTTAATGTGATGTCACTTTCGCAGCAAAAATTATATTACACAGTATTAGATCCAAAAACGGGTTTTAATTATAAACTTGAAGACAAAGACACCTATAGAAATAAAAACTCCTCTTGGAAGGCTGAAAACCTGCGCTTTGAAGGCCTTGAGGTCAATAAAGAGTTACAGCTTATTGTTTACAACCAAGTGGGTCAACTGATTGACTTGAGAAACTTTAAAGTCCGTGAGCTTAAAGAGGAAAAACCAAAAGTGGTGATGGTCTCAAACTTAGATGATCATTTTAAAAAGGAGCAACACAAAGCCTGGGCTCAGATTTATAGTAAAAAACCTGATTACATTTTTATTTTAGGCGGCGGGGTGATTGCAAATGAGATTGATAAGCTGCCACTTAAAACCACCCATCCGGATTTAATTTGGCACAGATACACTGAAACACGTCAAAACCTTGATTTTTACTATCAAGACAACCTGATCCCTGTGGTTGCCCTTTGGGGGGAAGAAGACTACGGCCTTTCAAGTGTGGGCTCAGATTTTGAGTTTAAAAAAGAGAGCTTAAAAACCTTTAAAGCCTTCTACCCACAACAGGAAATTAAAGGTCACTTTTATACAGGCCCAGCTAACAGTTATTACTTAAACTTTGCTGGAAATAACTTTTTCTTTTTAGACGCCAGATCTTTTAGAACCAAAGACGCAGCTTACAACAAAAATCAGTCCCACTTTGGAGAAGATCAATTAGAGTGGGCGGAAGAAATGGCTTTAAAAACCCAACAAAGCACCTGGTTTTTGTCTTCCACAGGATTTTTTGCCAACTACCACCCTTGGTCCACACTCAGACGCAGTCACCCTTTGTCTTATAAAAAGTTTTTAAGTCTAGTGAATAAAATTGAAAGCCCGGTGGTGTTTGCAAGTTCATCTCGTAAGCTATTTGAAGTGTCAAAGCTCGACATTCCAGAACTTCATGCAAAGACCTATGAGATCACCACAGGTGCTCTTCATGGAGCCCTTGAGCCCTCTCACTGGTCACGTTACCCCAACTCCACACAAGTTGTAGGTAAAGATCAAACTCATCACTTTGTAGAGGTGGATTTTAAAGATGACTCAAGTTTTGAACTCAAAATGTCATCTG
>JAKUPT010000001.1 GCA_022450595.1 Bdellovibrionales bacterium | reverse complement strand
CCGTCACTTTGTTTGATAGTACTTCTCGTCTCTCTACAAGGGGCTTCGAGTTTTGAGTTCTCTCGCTATATATTACTAAAACACCACGCGCCTTTGCTGCTCTTAAAAATGATGGCACTATAGTCACTTGGGGCGATGGTTCTTATGGCGGCGACTCAAGCTCTGTCGATTTAAACTCAGGAATCGAAAGTGTTATTGGATTAGATGATCTCTTTATTGCATTTAAATCAAACAATTCTGTTGTTATTTGGGGTAATATCTCATTAGACCTTAAAAATTCTACTAGTTTTAAAAATCATTTTTCAACCTTTGTAGATAAAATTTACTATACAGAAGATACCCTTTTCGTAATTAAAAAAGACTCTTCGCTTTTCTCAGTTGGGACTCATAAAACTATGATTCCAGACTTAAGAGCCGCAACTAATTAAAAATTCTGTTTACATCAAGAAAAAGCTTAAAGTGTTAAATAAAGCAATGACCAATATGTGGTTTTAGTGAATCCTTAAAAGGCCACTTTTTTCATTACTAAATTTTAGTGCAATTCATTTTTAGGAACAAGCACTAGTTTATAAGCAATCTGTATGCATACAGAATACATATATTTAGTTTATATTCGTTCTAAGAATATTTGAATGATTCAACCTTGTAATAACTTATAGGTTTTTTTATAGCTCAAACCTGTTAATCTTTAATAATTAAAGGAGACGACAACAATGAATGAAAACAACACTAATTCTGTAGAAAATGAAGACTCTGGTTTTTTAAGCTTTATTACAGCGGAGCTATTAGAGCTACTTGAAGAGATCAAAGAAGAGTTTGAAGATATCTTAGCAGTAAATTAATTCGTTAAGGCTTTATAATTTTGATTTGTCTTATTCATTTTAAAGATCAGGGCATAAACCTTAAATACCATTTAATTGTGCCTTTATTCCAAATCACTTTATTACAAATTTGTAATAATATAACCTAACTTATATATTTCATTAATGATTTTTAGATACTATAGTGGGTATGCGTTTGAGCTTGTCACAGCATGCTCCGATAGATATTGTAGGCCTTTAAGCTGGAGTCTGAGAGGAATCAAATGAAGTACATACTGGTGTTATTTTGCTTTGGATTGCTGGGTGCTAAAATCATTAATAAAAACCCGCTTTCTGTGTCAGCACAGCTGGAAAAGACTCTACTCAGTCCTGGGGAAAACACTCAGCTGAATTTAAATTTAAACTTAGCGGACAAACACATAGGCTATGTGGACAAGTTAAAAATTAAAGCGGTTGAACCTAAAAACATGCTCATTGGCACCTTGAGTGTGGCCAACAGTTTTGAGTTTCAAGATAAGTTTACAAAACTAGAAAAAGTGGGCTTTAAGGGTGAGACTCAGGCCTTTGCTGTGATCGAGCTTCCTCAAAAAATCAATTCAAAACTTGAAAGCTTAAAGTTTGAAGTCATATATCAGGCTTGTACTGATGACTACTGCCTACTGCCTAAATCGGTATTTGTGGAGGCGCCGGTGCAGCTTCCTATGCAGGAATCAAGATCAGGCTCTAGTGGCTCCATGATTGATTTTGAAAACCAAAATCTTTTTATGATTTTTCTTTTAGTGTTTTTTGCAGGCATTCTTACAAGCTTTACCCCGTGTGTGTTCCCAATGATTCCGATCACCTTGGCCATACTGGGTAACAAAAACGAAGGGCGCACCAAGCTGTCCCAGTTTTTAACAAGCCTTGTGTACGTGTTGGGGATTGCACTCACCTACTCCGCCCTGGGGCTATTTGCCGCCTCAACAGGAAGCCTGTTTGGCTCGCTGCTCACTCACCCTGTGGCCGTGGCAGTGATTGCCCTTACGTTTTTAATTATGGGGCTTAGTCTGTTTGGACTGTTTGAGATTCAACTACCAACAAAGCTACAAACTAAACTGCAAACCATGCAAGGCACTCAAGGCTTTTTAGGAGCACTGATTGCAGGGCTTGTGGCAGGACTGGTTGCAAGCCCTTGTGTGGGCCCGGTGCTTGTGGGGATTTTAACTTACGTGGCGCAAACTCAAAATTTAATGTTTGGCTTTTGGCTGCTGTTTGTTTTTGCCTTAGGCCTGGGGCAGCTATTTATAGTTTTAGGTTTGAGCTCACAGTTACTTAATAAGCTTCCAAAAGCCGGTGGCTGGATGGTGAAGGTGAAGTACCTTTTTGGTGTGATTATGATTGGCTTTGCACTTTATTACGCCTATCCGGTTTTAAAACAGCTCACCGGCAACAATCAAAAAATTCAGTATGAGTTAAAAGATGGCTGGCAAACTTACAGCAAAGAGGCCATAGCCCAGGCAAAGGCTGAGAATAAAGCCGTGCTTGTAGACTTTTGGGCTGAGTGGTGTGCGGCCTGTTTTGAACTTGAAAACAAAACCTTTTCTGACCCAGAAGTGAAAGCTTTTATGGATCAGAATTTTGTAAAATTAAAGTTCGATGCCACTTACCAAACCGAGGAGTTTAAAAAGCTGCAAGAGCAGTACGATATTATAGGGCTCCCTCATGTGGCCTTTTACAATGATCAAGGCGAATATGTGCCCGGCTCTACTTTGACCGGTTTTGAAGAGGCCGAGGAGTTTATGGAGCGGATAAAACCCCTTGTAAAATCCGAGCCTTAAATCAAACTGGCACCCCAATTGCTATGTTTTAAAAACTCATGCAGATGCAATTTATGGGTGGTTAAGTATGAAATTCGTACACTTATTGGGGCTGTTTTTAACAGTTTTGGCACTGGCTTGGCCAACACTGGGTTATTCTCAAAGTCGATGTGAAAAACTCTTCACCAAGGCCTCAAGCCTGTCATTGGTTTGGAACTTAAGCCGAAGCAACAGCCGAGAGCAGCAAAACCAACATATTAAAGAGTATGGGCGTAAAAAGCTTATTTTGTCCGACGTTGTGGTTAAAAAACCTGAGGGCTTTTTAAACAGCTCACAAGTCAGTGTGCTTACATTAAACCAAACCAACCTTGAAACCTTGAGATTTGCGGCCACCATTGAAAAGCCTCTTATTTGGGTGGTGCCTCAAAAAGTTTTAGACGGAAAAATTATAAGTACAAAACACCGACTGCTTGGAGGGCGCTTACTTTATAACTCTCTAATTCGCCCGCGCTTGCAAGAGATGGGAGCACGAAGTTTAAAAGCGATCAGCACAAGTGAATCTAAGTTTTCAAGCCAACGAGATATGCGCATTGAAATTAAAAGTGCGATTTATCATGCCTATCACCATCACTTTAAAACGCCCCACTCTACCAAACAAGACTATATAGACTACCGAGAAAACCGTGAGTTTTTAACCAAAACCGAGCTTGTTACTTATGAAAGTTTTGAACTTTTAAAACAATACCCTTTAGTTTTCAGTAAACTTATTTCTCACTACGGCTTTAATGTGCACACTTTAGAAGTGGTGCTTATGCTTCCACGCCCTTATTTAAAGCTGATTGAAGAGCACTTAAACACCGGTTACAATTTTGTGTTTATGAACTCCAACCAACAGCCGGTGACTTTAGGAACAATGAATTTGTTTTTAAAAGTGTTAAGTATTTTAAGCGACCAACAAGTGGTTTACTACAATGGCCGCTACGACTCTGAGGCAAAAGAGCTCGAGATCACTGAAAGTAAAAGCTTATAATCTTTTAAGGCGCTCGATCTCTTTTCGGGCCTCTTGAAGAGCAGCTCTGGAGTTATGCAGTTGCATCTCTTGCTCGTTAATAACTTTTTGAAGCTTGGCCATTTTAATATCAAACTTTTGAATCATTTGAGTGTGACGATCTACAAGTTCGGTGACTTTGGATTCGCTAAACTGTTGGGCGGTCATTTTGCCCGAAAGCTTTCCTAAGGTTTCAGTCATTTCTAGGATTTTTCTTTTCACCACCTCTTCCATTCTTAGAAAGTGGTTTTGGGTTTTATCAAATTTTAATTTAGTGGCTTTGTAAAGCTCGTCCATGCGACTGGCAAGAGTCACAGTTCGGCTATCTACTTCGTGCACCTTTTTTTTCAAAGCGTCCATTTGGGCTGCGATGATTTGAAGATCGGTTTTGTCGATAGGAGCAATCTCTGCTGCCGCTGGCCTGGATGTGGGCTTTGAATGGGTCGAAGTTGTATTCTCTGTTTTATTAAAAAGATTTTGATTTAACTCTCTAGACATAAGTTCCTCTTTTGTTAGGAGTTTGAGCTTGCAGGCTGTTTTATTGTAAAATTACAGGCTTATAGCCATAGAACGGCGCACAAGTCAGCCTCCATATAGTTTGTATTCTACTTTTCGCTGGACTGAGGTCTATAATAAATTTATGGTTTACACATGGCGTCTGTGTCTCAAGTAAAAAACTTTATTCTACAAAATGGTCTGTCCCACAGAAAGTCCATCCTTTGTTTTCAAAACTACCTGCACCACGAGTGCTTAAAAGAGCAAGAGTTTACTAAAGCCTTGGTTGAGCGCTTTTTTATGACGGTTTTAAACGACTTTTTCTGGCAAGAGAATAAAGCGCTATTAATTGATGAAATTCAAAGTTTGTTTGAACGGCTTCACCCTGAACTTTCCCTGGAAGATGACCTGCTTCATTTGAAGCAAACTTATAATTTTCAAATCGTAAGCCTTGAAAAACAAAAAGACTTTTACACCTGTCTTGAAAAGCACTTACAAAAAAACTCAAAAGCTAAAATTAAATTGATCGAATTTAATGACAACTTACTTGTGCTTCAACTTTTTGAAACCGGAGAGCTCAGAGTGCAAGAGTACAGCTCGCACTTTATTATTAAAAACGGAGAGCTTTCTCCTCTCCTTCCGGTGACGGACCTTTTTTACAATGAGCAGTTAGAACTCTCCCACAAGCACTTGCACCGGGTGGCTTTGTCAGAGCATGTAAGAGCCTACTTTTTATTCACGAAAACACAGTGGACAGGGTTTTTCACCCGCGGTTATATGCACCAGAAGTATCATGAATTTCAAAGCCCAAGACTTGATCAGGTGCCGGATCTTTGCTCGGCCCTTAAAAAGCGTGAGTATCATTATATTAATATGAGCTCGGACCCTATGTACAAAGAGACGGTTTCAAGGCTAGAGAAGACCATCGAGTTTGTGGGCTCAGGCCAGCCAGGCTCTATTGCCTATGGAAAAAATACTCTAGAGTCTGCAAAAAATATTCGAGATCAGGTGTTTCCTGGGGATAAACTTCTTAGTCTTTTGATTACTAACCTAGAGTATGCCATATTGACTCACTCTGGAGCCGGGAAAGCCCCCGAGCTCTAAAAGGTGCCAGGCGCCAAACAAAGAGTTCAATCATGAAAAAGAAAACTGCTGATAAAACTGAATCTAAACTTGTACGTTTAAATAAATTTTTAGCCGACTCCGGTGTGGCCAGTCGCCGTAAGGCCGATGAGCTGATTAAAGACGGCTATGTGAAAATCAACAACAAGCCCATCTCCGAGCTTGGTGTTCAGGTCGATCCTGAAAAAGACATCGTGCGTGTTAAAAACCGTATTATTAAAGCCAACATTCAAAAATTTTATATTTTATTTAACAAACCCACTCAGGTGATCACCAGTATGAGTGACCCCGAGGGGCGAAAAAGTGTGGCCGATTACTTTCCACAACTGAAAATGCGTATTTTCCCCGTGGGCCGTTTGGACTGGGACTCTGAGGGGCTTTTGCTTTTGACCAACGATGGCGACTGGGCACAGAAGGTGATTCACCCTAGCTCGGATGTTATAAAAACCTATCACGTTAAAGTAAAGGGAACGCCTTCGCTAGAAAAGGTGAAAAAGCTTGAAAGTGGTGTGAGCATTATTGGCGGGCGCGTGAAAGCTCACCGAGTGGAGCCGCTTGATAGCAAGCGTATGTTTAAAGGCGGCAAGGGCACTAAGTATCAGTGGTTTAAAATTATGATTGCTGAGGGTAAAAACCGCCAGGTTCGTAAAATGTTTGAAAAGATCAACTGTGATGTGATCAAGCTTCAAAGGGTGGCCATTGGCAACCTTAAACTTGGAAAGCTCAAGCCAGGTGAGTTTCGAGTGCTTAAGCCCTCTGATGCCCAAAGAATTTTTTCTCCGCCAAAGGAGCCCTTAAAGCTTAAGCCCAAAACTGCAGCGGCAGCTTCTACAAGAAAGAAGGCCTCCTCGGCAAGAAAAAAGCCAAAAAAATAAGCCAATTTGCCACAGGGCTTTACAAAACTGCTCAATTTTTAAGCCATCCGATTATTAAAATAGAAAATTTTACACGGCCATGCTAGACCAATATCCAGAAGGCAAAGGCTGGAAACTGTTCTCTTTCGCTTGCCCTCTATATACATTCATTTCACTCATAAACAGGGGGTCTGGGGATTATGAGTTCTAAGCTGTTCGTTATTGCACTAATCTATCTATTTGCATCACTGCCACTTTTGGCCGACTTCCAAGGCCAAAGCTCACAAACACCCGCCACTATGGAACTTGAGGTGGCTAACAATGAGTTTAAAGTTCTGTCTTACAACCTTTACAACCTATTTGATGCCGAACACGATGAGGGCAAAAGTGATTGGACCTGGCTTCCACTGAACTACCCTGGCAAATACATCAAGTGCCAAGAGCTTTCCAATGAGTATTACAGAAAAGAGTGCCAAACCACCAACTGGACACAAGAAAAGCTTGAAATGAAAGTCCGCCAGCTGGCCCGAGTGGTGCGTTTGCAAGGAAGCCTGCCTGATTTGATGGCCGTGCAAGAGATTGAAAACGGCAAAGCTTTAGGGCTTTTGCAAAAAGAGCTGGGCTACGAAAGACTTGTCATTACCAATAGCCCTGACCGTCGAGGGATTGATGTGGGGCTTATGTTTAATGAGGACAAGCTTGAGTACATAGAGCATGAAGAGATCAACATCTCTGACATTTTAGAAGCTGAGTTCGGGCTTAATGTTAAAACTCGTAATATTTTAAGAGTGCATTTTAAGCCTAAGTTTGGAAACAACAAAAAGGTCATTGGTGTGTATGTGAACCACTGGCCGAGTCAAAGCAAAGGCTCTATTTTTAGATATAACGCTTCTCAAATTTTAAGAAATCACATCGATGAGCAAACCAACACCATTGGAAGCTCGAACTACTACGTGATTGCTATGGGAGACTTCAACACCATTGATGCCGACTCCCCTCATCCGTTTTATCATGTTATGCACAACCCACTTTGGAAGAACTACCTTGTCGACGTTCAAAGCCACTCTTTTGATGTAGGAAACCCCATGCGCTTTAAAATGCCCATTGGAACCTTCTGGTACAAACGAGGGGGAATATTTAATCAACTCGACCGCATCTTTATTAGTAAAAACCTCAGAAGCCCTGAAAGCCTCGCTGTAGTGCCTGACAGCTTCCGTATTGTAGGAACTGAGATGAACTCAAGAACTTGGTACTACAAAGACCGCAATGGCAACTTTCACCCCACGGAGCACTACATTCCACTGCGCTCAAACTTTCACACCACTGATGAGAGCCGCGCGGGCTTTTCAGACCACTATCCGGTGGCGGTGAAGTTTCGCTTTCCTTAATGTTTAATTTTTTATTTAAGTCTTTTTAAATTCTTATGTCCGTCACCAAACTATTTTTTAGTTTTGTTGTACTCCGAGTACTTGTCTTTATAGAGCTTATAAAGCGCGCTGTACTGAGCCTTTGTCAGGCTGTCTTTTCTCTTCGTCAGAGTGTGATAGATCTCATGTAAACTTTTGTTTTTATAACTTGCCACCAAGCTTTGAGGCGTTCTAGAGGTCATCTCTTTTTTGGTTTCAGCTTTTAAGTAAATCTGCGTTGGATCAGGCTTGTTCGGGTCATGGTCGGCAAAGTGACGACACTGTGGTGGATTAGGGATTGGTGTGGGCTTATGAAGGTTGTCGCCCGTCCACTGATTTGAATACGGTGGGTTGTTTAAAATCCCTGACTTTTTAATACACTCAATTTTTTCCTTACTGTAATTAGCGGGCCAAAACTTACCTAAAGACTCATAGTAGGCATACCGCTCATGCATCATCTGAAAGATGTTTCCATGCTTTGGACCTATCACTTCCCCGTCAGGCAATTGAATGTATCCTGCTGGCAGTCGTGATTTTTTCTTATAAGCTTTACCACCAGGTAAGTACTCTTTTAAGTCAAAGCCGTCTTTAATAATTCCTGTAGGAGGTGTGTTTTCATACACATCGGTTGTAATGCGTGGGTTGTAGCCACCGCCACTGCCGTAGCCCATAGAGCTTGTGGTGTAACCACCGCCACCTGAGGCATTACCTAAAATGTTGGTGTTATAGCCCTCACCAGCACCTCCGCCTTGAGAGGCCGGGTCTGTTCCTAAAGCTTGAATGTTATCTTGGCCAAGGCCACCGCCTCCGCCACCGCCGGCACCACTTGAGGCTAAGCCTTGATTGCCGTTAGGGGCAATGGCTTGTGGATCTCCCACACCAGGGTTGTCATCAGAGGCACTTGAAGTACCAAGGCTGTTAAAGCCCATTAAATCATCATTGTCAGACTCTTCTTCAACAAGGCCGCTATTACTGTTGTTGGCTTGCGTGGGAGTGTTGCCTAAATTGATCCCCACACACTGCTGAGCACTTGGGTCAAGTCGACACTGCACACAGATAGGGTTCGAGGAGTGAGCTGGGTTTGTACAGTCTCCGTTAAATGGTGCGCTTGGGTCTTGGGCGAATTGGTTTTCGTTTGATGAAACATCTTTACACTTGTTTGCAAACTCTGAAATGGTTTGAGTACCAATAGCGTCGTTGGCAATTTTTGTGATATTTTGTTTGGCTGAGTTACAACCTGCTGACAAGCTTTGTACTTCTTGGTACGAACGCGAGATTCTAGTTTTCATTGAGCAGTTGTCGATATAGTTACGACCGGCTTGATCGCCAAGCAGACGTAAAATCACACCACTGTTGGAATGGCCGGCTTTTTTATATAAAAGACAACTTGTTTCTTTGGAGTAAAAATCGTTCATGTTGTTCAGTGGCTCTAATAAATTCTTACAAGACTGATCACACTTTTTAGCGTACTCAGAGCAGGTCTGAGTCATAGCCACGTTAATAGCTGTTGCAGTACGGCCAATATTTTTTAAGGTCTCACAAGCGGCTGTGATAGAGGCTCCACCACCCGCGATCATTTTATTACCACCTTGAAGAAGACCACCAAGTATTGAGGCTCCTTTGTTTGAGCCAGGCTCGCCTCCTCCTATGCAGGAGTAGGGATCACCACAACAAAGAGTGGCGTTGTCTTTTTGAGTGCTACACTGCTGAATGTTTTGTGAGTATTCGTTAATGCTTTTATTTGTAGCATACTGATTGCCGGAGTTGGATACGTAATCGTAGCCTGACTGATACTCTTTACAATCATCACTGGTGGCTTCAACACCTGCAATGGTGACGCCATTGACGGTGCACATTGGTTTTGGATCTTGTGCTGTCTGGTTTCCACCACCGTTTCCACCACATCTATTCCTGTCTACATACTGGAAATTTCCATCTGTACATTTAACCACACAGTTATTATTTTTTAGAATAGGAGTGTCACTACAAACAACCTCTTGACCACCTTGATCTTTTTCATCGTCTAATACAGACAATTCCGATCGACCAGCAGACTCTTGAATATTACAAGTTGTAGCAACACATTCTTTTAATAGCCTTTCTAAAAAAGCGTTTTGAGGAGAAACATAGTTATTATTTGCAGTACATTTATCAGAAGACCTATTTAAATCATCAGCTACTATCTGAGCTTCAAACTCTGATAAGCTTCTAAATGGTCGCTGAAAAGCTGATGATGAATATTTATTTAACTCGGCTGCACACTCATGATTTGCCCTTGATTCGATACCGCTCCTACAGGTTGCTACACATTCATTGCTTCCGAAAACACTCTCTTGAGGAGTTAGGATTAACATAAAGATTAAACTCAACATAATATAAACCTCTTTGATGTTTTTATATTACTTATAGAGTATTTATCGGCGTTAATTGTGTATTACTTTAAGACTTTGGTATAAGTCTCAAAATGAGTCACTATCACCTAATTTGATTGTTTTTTTAAGCTTTTAAATGCGCGTCCAATATCAATGGCTCTATTTGCTTCAGATGGTTTTGGATTAAAAATTTCAGTATTTGATTCATATTTACCATTACTATTTTCAACACCTTGACCTTGTATATGCATTCCTGAATATCTAATTTCACCATCATATACATAATAAACACCTTTACCTGAAGATGAGGTCCAAGTATTAGCTCGATGCATAAATAGGTCTTTGTTTTCCTTATCTCTTTTTAAAAATCTAGTTTCTGAAATTATTCTATCAAAATATCCAATATCGTTCCTCATTTTAGGTTTTAGATAATCTTTTACCATATAAGGAGAGTACCCTGCTACATAAGTAACTCCATCCTCTTCAATTCCTTTAGTAGAGTAATTGACTGGAGTTATATTTCTTGGTTGATTTTTTGGTATTAGCACACAAAGGTCTTTTTCAGGATATAATATCTGATCAACACAATCAGATGTTGAGCACAACACATCAGAAAACTTAATATTTTGATGACTACAACTTCCATTTGGACAATTAGAGAATCTAATCTCCATATCTTTTAATGGAAATTTTCTGCACTTTCCATCATCAGAATATAATGAATGCATTGGAACAGTGACAACTCCATTCGACTTAAGACGCTTGCCAAGCTCTTGCTCTATATGGTCGCGCATTCCTTGAACTGAATCCACATTAATCAAAGTTCCATTAGACAAATAATTGCATGGTTTGCCGTTATCACAAACCGTTTGTGAGTCAAAAATTTGAAATAAGCCCGTAGTATTAAAGTAGTTTCCATCTTTATATACAGAACTCTCGTGGTCCTGATTAAAGATTGTTACTTTTTGAGAACGAAAATCGGTGAGGTCTGTTAGGTTTGACAATTGATTAGTTTTATTTTCGCAGTCCTCAGGTCTCAATATAGCCTGTTGTAATACGGCTTCTCCATTTAATTTTTTAGCAATTTTTTGTAGTCTATAATTATTAGCTTTTTCAATTTTATAATCATTAAATGTGGTTGCTGATGTTTTCTTACAAATTTTTGCAAAATGATATTCAGTATATTCAGAGTCAAAAATATTTTTAGAAAAATCATTACAAACATTAGCATTCGCTAATAAACTACTTAGTAAAAATGATACGAAAATTGTTAACTTTTTCATAAGTTATTTATAACCTATTTTTGTTTCAAAATGAGATTTTTTGAATAATTTTATAAAAATTATACACACCTATAATCTCATCTAAGTATTTAGAAATACATTATTCTTATGAAATAAGGGCCTTGGTCTTAGGCCACAGGTATAGGACTTAGAAAAGTGATTAAATCATGCACCTTTTCATTAAAGTCATTTGGTCTAGAAACTATTTATCAGGCTTACTGTAGAGATCAACAATAAACTGTACAAGCTTTGGTAGCTCATAGTTTCCATTGATTTTAGAGTCTGGTGCGGCATGCATAAGCTCATTAAACCTAGAGTCCATTAATGAAAATAAAGCATTTTTAAGTGTTAAATAATTCTCAACAACATGCTTAAAACCCCGTTCACTAAAAAAAGTTTGATATCCTAATAAGCTATTTTTCATTAAATAAGTTACATTTTGACGATCACTAAAATCACCTCTAAACTCTTTATCAATAAACCTATCTTGTAAATTATTATGTAAAATATAATTAACAGTAGTTTTAATTGATATATTTTTGGGTATTTTATCAATATACTTTTCTGCAAGTTCAGTTGTATTCATATTTATATAATCATAAATAAATTTTTCAATAAACTCTGTTTCCGTCATAAGAACTCACCTCCATCTGTAATCCAATCTAAAGGTAACTTAAAATCAACATAAATTTGACTTCCGCCTCCTAAAAGCTCACCTATATTTATATTTTTAGTTTTGGATTTTATAATTACAGGAGAAACAATACCCTCATATATCTCTTCACCTGCAGGCAATGTTATTTCTACCCATTTAGTTGCTTTATTATTATTTTTCCATGTAGGACTTAATGCGGAATCAATAACTGCTTGATTAGGTCCTGTTGGTTTTTCGCGACTCCAATAACGCGATAGTTTTTTATCATTGTCACTATAAACTCGGTATATTTTAAGTGGTGCATTTAGCCTTAATTTAAAATAACTACTTCCTCGAAATGATTTAGCAACATATTTTCCATGTTCCATTAAATGATGAAGTGGTCCAGGATTAATAGAACTATATCTAACAACCTTACCATTTATATACTGATTAATTTTTAATTTTCTGGATAACCTGGGTCCAGTGATTCTAGAAACAACATCAGCAAAATCAGACAATGCCTGTTTTGAAGTAAAACCATTTTTAATGGCTGATGTGAATACAGAACCGGTTTCAACATCAAAATTATTACCGTAGTGTGTGGCAAAATAATAAAATTTATCTTTTAATTTAATAGGTAATTTATCAATATTTTTTAATGAGTTAAGAGCTGAAGTAATTTTAACGGCATCTATTGGATTTTTCGCAGCCGTCTTTCTGATGAAGGTTCTTACACTAGCTGGGGCTTTAAATATTTGATGGCTTGTAAACTTTGAAACACTCTCTTTAACAGCTCTAGTTAAACCTGGAGAGCTTTTAATAACAGTTTTAAAGTTATTTGAGGCTTTTGATAAGGCTTTGAAAGCTTTTGAGCCTTGAGCGGCTGTTTTTACTACCTTTAAAACGCCACCTGTAGAAATGGCTGCAACAATATCGAGAGCCACTCCTCCTATCACTTCTCCTTTGTCCTCAGCAGATCCATACACAAGTTTATCGTAGGCAGTCGTCATGGTTGTTAAAATGGCATCAGCTACCTTAGGAACACTCAATAGAGCCTGATAAGATTTTTCTAAAAATAATTCTGGATCATTGTAGGCAAGGCTAGAGGCTGATTTTAAAAAATCATAAGTTTCAGGAATGCTGTTTATTAAGCTTTCTAGGCTTTCAGACACGCCTTCTTTAAAGCCGCGAGAGAAGTCTAATAAGCTTTGGCTTAGTTCTAATAGGCTGTCACCTTGTGAGTAGTGTAAATCATTATAATAAAAGTCGGCTGCAAACAAATAACTGGAGCCCAAAGCAAAGGCACTCTTTTGCTCTTGAGAAAGAGTAGTAAGTGCATCGGTTTCCATCCAACTGACTTGATAATCATTGGCCAGTCTTCGAATAGTACCAGATCTGCTATTTGAGTCTTTATGAGTTAAAAACTGAGCTCCATCTAAAAAACTTGGCTCAATATCGTCTCTTATTTTTGAAACTTGTAATATTTCACCGTTAGTAAACTTACTTAATAGTTGATCAATTCGGTCTTTTCCAATTGTTTTAACAGACTCCGCCTCTAAATTTGACAGTTCATTCGCATATTTTTTTAATGTGCTATAATCATTAGTTTCTAGACTATTGATAACTTCAGCTTCAGCAGCGTTAAAAGCTTGAATAGAATAATTATATTTAAACTTACTTTTTAGATCATTTGAACTGTTAACAAGTTTAATTTTTTGCTGAATAGTTTCAAAATCTAAATCCTGAGCTGGAACTAATGAGGTATAGTGGCCAGCCACTATGGAAGTATGACCATTTTTAAGCTTCATCTGATCAGAATTATATTTCTCCCTCTCAAGAACATAATCTTTATGAGCACTTACTAAGTTATCTAAGCCTTTTTGATAGTTCTGAGCCATTGCCTCGGAAAGTGCTTGTGACCTTTGATAGCTTTCATATTGACTAAAACCACTATGGATCGCCCCGGGTAACACTAAGTCGACAGCTTGATTTATAGTGTGATGACTTTTACTGCCAAAACTCAGAGAAATCCACTGAGTTGGATTTATAGAATTTGAAGAATCTATTTGTGAGGATACACCTTTATAAAATGCATAATCAACACGTTTAAATGCTGAGCTTGCATCAGGACTATTCACTTTAATATCAAACTCTTTAGTTAAAAAATCATGATTATCAGCACGTGTTCTAATCTCAGTAATTTGACCAAATTGTTTATTGTCTATAAAAACCTTTTTGGTTCTTATATCACCTTCACTGGTTGAAGCATTTAATGAGATATTAAATAAAATAAATCCAATTAAAACAAAAGTTGATTTCATAAAGTCTCCATCTATGCTCTTACAATGATGAAATATAAGATTCTAAACTTTGAATCGAGTAATCTAAATAATTAACGGCTCTTAAATGCATATACTTATCTTTTATTGGTTCAAAGTCTTTAACAAGTTGATTATAATGATCTTTTAATTCAGACCGACCAATGTCAGAAAAGATTTCACTAATGCTAAGTGCAACAATTTTGTCTAAATCGCTTCTAATATTTTCTATAGATTTATAAACATCTAATTGACGATTTAAATCTTGAAATACAACATCTTCACTTAATTTGTATTTTCGATAATAAGTTAATATTTGAACCAGTTTTTGATAAGCACGGGACTGTTGTTTATCAACTAACTCAAAGCCAATTTTATTAAAACCTTCTTCAATAATCGCTAACCTTGGTGAGAATATCTCAATTAATTGATGATTTAAATATTCAGTTGTTTTTTCAACAGGATACTTTTCACCGAATTTTTTAATTTTTGACTCTAACTCTTCAATCTTAGTATCTACTTTATTTTTATCAAAATCGAATTCTTTATGACCATTGTTAAAACCATTTTTTTGATTACTAAAGTAACAAAATGAATTACCTTTTTCTCTTTGTTGATCATAATCTGAAGAATTTTTCATATAACACTTATTACTTAGAAAATACTTGTTTAAAACAAGTTCATCTTGGTAGTCGTTATTTATAGTAGACTCTTCTTGCCAAACCGCGCGCTCATCTCTTGTCTTGCTTGCATCATTTAAAAGCTCAGTGCGTTTTTGTTTGTCATTAATTAAAAGTCTAATTGTATCTGCAACTGAATGAAATGAATTTACAACAGATTTACAACTTTCTTTGTAGTATTTAATTACATCTGAACTATCTGCAGTGTTATAAAACATATGTCTTTGAGCATCTGAAACTTCTGTTTCAAGTCTGGCTTGCTCTTTATTAGCAGCAATTGTAGTAGCAATGGCTGCGGCTGCAGAAATGGCTAAAGCATAAGGCATTATAGCTCCTGCGCCATTAACCAAAGCAGCATTTAATGCGGTAGCTGTATTAGTACTGTATGCAGTAGTAACAATTAAACCATTAGCCGTTAATAAAGTGTTGTTTATATTTTTAGCATTTTTTAAAGCATCAGATTCTGCAGCTGTTTGAATTTGATAGTCGTAACCAAGATTAGATGGATTGCCATCTCCATCAAGGCCTGTAGAATATTTTATCATTAACTGATATTCGAGTTTAGGAACTTCAATTTTTATAGATTTGTAATCATGATTAGATAAAGCTCGCCCATAAGTACATTTTCTTTCAAGCTCATTAGAAGCACTGTATAACATATTAGAAAGTCTAATTAATTCAAAGCTCATATCTGATGACTTATAAGATTTTTTAAATCTCTTGCGAACTGCTGATTTATAATTATTGTAAACCTCTATTACTTTTTTTTGGTCCTGAGATATCTGATTAGCGTCTTTCTGAGCAATATTAGAGAAGGAATTTTTTAATTCTTCATTTGAAGATATTAAATAATAGTATTCTTTATTAAAATCACTCATATATGGAAGTTCTAATAATACCTTCTCTATAGCTGTTAAGACATCAACTTCAACTAATGTATGTGCATCTTTTTTAGCTGCCATTTTGGTTTGTTCAATAACTTTATTGGCTTCATCCCAAGGACTTTGGTTAGCATAGGTTATTTGTGAATTTAAAATAGCTATTACTAAAATTAATTGTTTCATTTTTAAACTCCTAATAGGCATGATTGAATTTTTTCAGATAATGGTTTTATGCCGTTGTCTAATTGATACGGATCTCTAATTGAATCGAAATAATCAACATCTACATCTTCCTCAAAGATGTTTACCTGATGAACTAATAGATCAGTAACATAACTAATAAAAGAATCTGTAGATTCATTATTAACAACATCCAATAGATGTGTTTTATTCTTTAATAAATCTAATACTTTTAAATTTTCATGATGAATTTCATTAAGTATAGAAGATGATCTTTGAACATTTATAATAATCTTTTCTGCTTTATTAAAAGCTCTTAAATCTTTATCAAATGCTACCCAAAAACTGTCTTCAATATCTGCCAATCTATTCATTGCAGTAAATAGCTTATCTTCAGAGGTGCTAACATTTGTAAAAGAACCAAAATTACTTAAGATTAATTCTAAATCAAACAATGCAGCTGAAAATGGCGTGGTATCTGCATTAGTTGTATTAACTAATAGTTCATAGGCTTTTTTAAGTTTTAATCTTAACTTATCATCAGCCATAACATCATAATAGGTTTTATTTTCATTTGAAAGTTGTTGTAACTTACTTAAAAAGTTTTTAACACCCAATAAGTCAAAGTTTTCAATTCTAATCAAAGCTCTATTCAGCCAGAAATATGCGGCAATTAATCCATTAGCTTTAATTCTTTGCATGTGATCAGGATTATATACTTCAATTTCTGTACAGTATTTTTCAAAGTTTTTTAAAATATTCTTTGAAATTTCAAATGAAAGTATTGCAGATAGTGTTTTTTTTAAGTGAGCATTTTCACTACTTCCCAAGTTCATATTAGCAATTTTAAAAAATTTATCAGCTAAGGTGATACTTTTATTTAAGCTAATATTATTTAGGTAATGCGTTAATAATTCTGGGTTATTCACAAAACTTGAAATGGAATCAACGTATTCATCAAGCTCAACAGAGTCTTTATAGTTGTGATCATTATTATTTATTTTATCAATTACATTTTTATCATTTGATTGCATATTTTCAAATGTTATTTTTGCTGTTCCAATATCCCCCGTTAATTTACTTTGTTTTGGAATTCTTATTTCTTGGGTGATTACAGTATTAGGCCTAACCCAAATATATTTTTCATTTTGTTTTAATTCATATGATTGATTAAAGGTATTTTTAAATTTACTTAAATGATTAATAGAAAAAATATCAGAAAATTCAGTATAATTAACTTTTATAAGCCATACATTATTGGGAACCTTATAACGTACTTTAATCACACCCTCTACTGATGGATTTAGAGCACGTGCAAGACCATCAGTTCTTAAACACCCACTGTTATCGAGTTGTGTTTGATGAGTAGGATAAAGAAATTGAGTCATTTTTAAGCTTACTGAACTTTTATCTCCTAATTCTTTTTTTCTATAAGAAAGCTTCAGCTTGCTTGCATGAACCTTAAATACTGAATTACTGAAAACATCATATTGAATATTAGAACTATTTTTATAAAATTTATTAGCGCTATCTGACTCAACCGTAACTTGCTTTAAAAAATCTGTTTTGTCTCCAGGCGCACCAAAAGGATAACACTTAGTGCTATTTTTATACCAAGTTTTTTTACTATATTTAACTAAGGCACTGGCTTTTAAATTTGTCTCAATGGAAACTTCTGCCATAGCCTTAGAGGCTATTAGACTAAAAATTATAATATTAATATACTTCATTGATTTTCTCCTTTAGCTGATCATCTATATGATCAAAGTATTCTTTGTATTCTTGATAAGACGAAATTATTATTTTGGACTGCTCGCTACTATAGCTTGAGCGCTTAGTGACAAAAGAAAAATATGATACATCATATGATAATTCATGACTTGAAATAAAACTCTCCAAGTCTCGTGAAGGTTCAATGTCATCTTCTGCATGATAAAAACGATTAGAACTATAGGGTTTATTCATTTCTTCATAGCTGTTACTACAATCTGCAGCAAATCTAACCAGTGTTTTCCCAAAATTTAATTTTTGTTGATCATCTAGATTATTAGGTAACCAAATAATGTCTGGAGAATTATTATCTTTATATAATAAGCTAAATGAAGAGAACGCTCTTTCTGCCGATTGAAATAAGGAAATCTTGTTAAAAGTTTTTTGTTTTAAATTAAAATTTAAAACAATTCTTTCATTATTGGTAAAATAAACATCTTTATCTCTTTCAAAAGCTGATGGGAAATGAAGATTTATAAATGGAGCCTTATTTGTAGCATATTCTACTAGATCCTTATAAACATTAACACTTCGACACTTATCTAAATCTAAATATGTTCTTAACTTTAAGCGATTCGCTAAGTTATTTAAATTTACGTTAAACTCATTTTTTTTATCTGCATCTTTCTTGTTAAGGATCGTTAATATTTCATCTTCTTTTATATTAACCTCTGTAAAGTCTTGTATTTGATCTTTTGTTGGTTCCAGCGCTTTAAGTTTGTACCCTTGTTTATTATTGCCAATTGATATAATCGCGTAAATATCACAATAAGTGTCACTACAAACTTCAGTTGTTCTAAGAGTTAATTGATCTACCTCGGTCTTAATTATACTCTCTGTTATTTCTATTTCTGGCACTTTCTCTTTTGGAGATTGGTCAACAAGTGGCGTTTTGATACCTTTATCACTACATCCAAATAAAAATAGAATTAGAATAAAATATTTTTTCAACGTAAATACTCCTTGTTAGTTACTTTATTTAAATATCCAGTTATTTTTTTAATTTGTTCTAAAACTTTATTTGAAAAGCTCTGATATTTAGGGTCATTAAGCAGATCACTATTTTGCGATACTTGCATTCGACCAGAGTAAAAGTAATTATCTTTTAAAAGGCTATATGTAATATTTAAGTTTTCAAAAATATACATAGAGTTGTATGCATTGACCAAGTCTTCCTTTAAAAAGCCTGCTGAGTTAGTTAACTCACTATATTTTGTTTTAAATGAAGAGATTTTACTACAATCTGCTTGCGATGTTTTATCTATTCCCAATCTGTTTGAAATAAGCTCAATAAAGCAGGGCGAATAAACATTTCCATGATGTAATTCGTAAAATGATCTTGATACATCAAAAATTTTCTCAAATTTTTGAATTGTTGCTTTATCATTACTAACTGTTTTAAGATTTGAATAAATATGGTCAATATTGCTTACCTCTTCATAATGCTTATTCAACTCCCACTCTAAAGTTGAGGCAATCAACTGCTTATAAATTGAACATCCATTATTTTTATTAGATCTGCAGATAATCTGATTGTAATATTCGTATAAAGATAAAAGCTTGTTTTCATATCTTAATGCAGCTCGAAGCCTTGGAAGTGTGTATAAATATGTTGATACACTCCCCTTACTCAAATAGTTCTCAAAGTATAAGGACATATCATCTAACATTGATTTTAAAGCTGATTTTAACATTAAATGCTTAAATATGACCTGATTCGCGCTCTCATTATTAATGACAAACATCTGTCTTCGCCAATTACCAACCTCTATATCTAAAAAACTCAGGTCTCCATCGTGATCAATTAAATTATTATTATCGCTTTTTAGCATCTTAAAACTTTTTAAATACTCATCAACATATTGTGGATACAAGCAAAGACTCACTAGCAGACTGTCTTTAATTTCTGTTATTTTATCTTTTTTAAGTACATTACAATTTATTTGAGTTTCTATGTAATCACTTAACTTTTCAGACTCTAGAAAAAATGATTCACTTGATAAGTTGTTTATATAAGCCAGTGCATTAGTATGATTTTTGAATGCAGTATTAAAAAATCTCTCTTCATCAGGGGACAAACTTTTTAAGTTAAACATTCTTTTTAAATATGTATCTACATTTTCGTTATTTTTTTCAAAAACTGGCTGATCCGGTGTAGGTAAAAGCCTCTGTACTCTAGTAACAGTGTTATCCAGCTTGGGTTTTTTAAAAGCGATCGGCTTCAATGGGCTAGGTATATCACTCCCTGAGGCTAAACTTGAATAAAACAATATAAAAACTATGATCTTTTTCATCTTAAACCTTATCTTAAGTAGTACGTTTGACTTTCTTTACCGACCCTTTTAATCGACATATTTATAAAGTTCTATTGTTTCTAATATTTTTTACTGTCTGTATGCATACTGAATACAGCATGTAAATTTTTTACAATTTTATTTAATGACTCAAACAAATGAGTATACAAGAGTAATGCCAAATACTTGAAATTACGTATATTTTGAGATGAGATCCGAAACTCGAATTTTGATTCGTATTATAAATATTTTGTTTATAGAATTTGATTTTATTTATACCGGGGGACTAACCTTACTCCCTGAAAAGCAATAAAGGTGTCAAAAAAACAGACGATTTCTGAAAATTGTCATTACCCACATATTGAAATTTAATCCCCATGAGCCATGATATCTTGTCCGGGCTTTTTTGTTCTTATGAAATAAGGCCCTTGGTCCTAGCATTAGAAGTGCTTAGAACATAGATAGTTACCCACCCGCCTCAATCTTTTGCCCAGGCTTTTTCATCCATTTGAGCTGCTGGTCAGTGGCGCCCTCTTTTTTGAGCTCTCGGATTTGCTTTTCGCGGTCGTAGATGCGTTTTCGCATCATTTGTAGTTCGTCGTTGAACATTTTGTCGGTGTCGCGGTTTTCTTGGTAGAACATTTTGCTTTCTTCTCGTTGTTGTTCGTAGAAGGCTTTGGTTTCGTCTTTTTGGGTGGCGAAGAACTCTTTTCGTTTTTCGTCTTGTTCGTTGTAAAACTCTTTTCGTTCTTCTTTGTCTGGGTCTGAGTCGTTAAAGTCATCTCTTGCATTTTTGATGCGTTTTAAAAAGTCTTCTCGTTCTGATCTTTGGGTTTTGTTGAACTGCTCTCGTTGCTGGCGTTGAGACTTTCTGAAGGCGTCGCGCTTTTTTCTTTGAAGACTTTGAAATCTGCTTCGGACTTTATTGGGGTCGGCTTTGTCTTGTTGCATGAGTTGCAAGATCACTTGCAGTTCGTCGTTTTGTTTTTGTACAGCTTTTGGAATGTCTTTTCGGAGTTCGCTTAGTTTTTTTTGATCTTCCTTTAGTGAGACTTCCTTTAAGGCTTCAGGGCTTTTTTGTTGATGGGGGTGTGGTTTATGAAATAGTGAGCAGGATGTAAGTAGTAAAAACACTGCTATTATTGCTAGACGTAGTTCCATAGGCAAAAAATTCCTTCTGACATTTGATGAGTCTTTCACTGTTAATGATAGAAGAGCTTTCAGATAATGACAATGCCGAATACAATAAGAACTATGATACTGCATCCAAAGAACACACCAATTAGGCCGTCGAGTTATCAAAAAAGAAGCTCTTCTTTTATTGATAAGGATTTTCAAATTAAATACTCCACATTGGTGATTGCGGCCGCAGTCGTGAGTATCTGTGTGTCGGCCCTTCCGATTTATTATTTTTTACATCAAAACTATGAGATCTTTTATAAGCTGGCCTACGACTACGCTCCCAACTTGATTGAGCACTTAAAAATGGAGCTGGCTTGGATGCGAGTTTTACTGGTGGGAAGTGTTATTGGGATTGTGACGTTTTTTACTTTTATCTCTTTAAAGATGACCTCAAAAATTGTAGCACCCATTAAACTGATGTCTCATCACTTGCAGTATTTAAGCCGTGGGCTTTGGGATCAAAAAACTATAAAAGTGCGTGATGATGATGAGTTTCAAAACTTTGTGGAGCTTTACAATTACTTCTTTTTGTCATTTCAAGCTCAGGCAAAACATGAGTTGGAGCTTTTAAAAAACATTGATTTGAGTCATTTAGATAAGCAGTCTTATTTGACCATTAAAAGCTTAATTGACACCAAAACACATCAGTTAGGTGTTGATGCTAAGGCTTCTCCCGCTTTAGCTTCTGAGCCAAGTCCCGATCAGCAGCACGCTTCTTAATGGTTTGTCTTTTGTCGTAGTGCTTTTTACCGCGCGCCAAGGCAATTTCAAGCTTTACTTTTCCGCGTTTAAAGTAAATTTTTAACGGCACACAAGAGTAGCCCTTTTCTTTCAGGGCCCCCATAATTTTATTCAGCTCTATACGGTTTAACAAAAGCTTTCGCATACGCTCTGGGGCGTGGTTATTATAGCTACTGTACTTGTACTCGCTGATGTGGGCTTTTTGTAGGTAGGCCTCATCGCCTTTAAAGGCAATGTAGGAGTCTTTAAGGTTTACTTGTCCATTGCGCAAAGACTTCACCTCACTTCCCATAAGTGAAAGGCCGGCTTCGAAGGTTTCAATGACTTCGTAGTCAAACCTGGCTTTTTTATTTTGTGAGATCACTTTAATGGACATTTTTTAACAACCTATACAGTTCTACGTAATCATCTGCTGAAATATTTTCGGCACGTAAAGTTTTACCATAGCCTTTGCTCTCAAGCCAGTCGAAGATTTGTGTGTCTTTTACACTGTTTTGTTTTTGATGAATTAAAACCTTTAACACCTGCTTTCTTCGCTGTTGAAAGCATGCTTTTACAAAGTTTAAAAACTCTTTACTAAGTGGCTCTTGCTTTTTTTGAAAGCTCAGCACACGGCTTGCAACTTTGGGGGGCGGGAAAAACGAGCCTGGGCCCGCATCGGCCAATTTTTGAATGTCCCAAGTCAGTTGGGCCACAACACTTAAAAGTCCGTAGGTTTTTTGGTTTGGAGCGGCCACAATTCGCTCGGCCACTTCTTTTTGAAACATTAAAATCATAGCCTCAACCTGATGGCTCGTCGTACTAAGTTCCACCACAAGAGAGCTGCTGATCTGATAGGGCAAATTACTCACAAGTAAAGTCGGTCCCTCATGGGTGAGCTCTTGCCAGTCAGCTTTTAAAGCATCTTGTTCTAAAACTTTTAACCCCTGATCCCTCCAATACTGGGCGATCTTTCGATCCAGCTCGAGCAGTGTAAACTGGGGGGTGAGTTTTTTTAAATAATCGGTTAATGAGCCAGGGCCTGGGCCGATTTCTATAAGTTGGTTTTTTAAATGGGCTTCAGCCTTAGTGATGATTTTTTCAATCACATGTTGGTTGGTCAAAAAGTTTTGCCCCAACGAGCGCTTTGGCTCAATGCCCATATCAATAAGTCGTTGCTTAAGAGCTGAAGGCTGCATTACGGGGTGACACCTTCAAAGTTTTTAAAATCATCGGGGTAAATGTTAGGGCTAGGCGACAAGCTTTGGTCACTTGTGATGTTGGCCTCTAGTTTTTGAAGCCCAAGGTAGCCAATCATAGCGGCGTTGTCGGTGCAGTATCTAATGGGTGGAATCGCAAGAGTGATATTGTTTTTTTGTGCCCACTCTTCAGCTTGGAGTCTTAGTTGAGAGTTGGCACTCACACCCCCTGTGATCACAGCCCGCTTGACATTTGCTAGTTCCACAGCTGTGTTTAGTTTTGCAATCAACACATCCACAATGGCCTGTTGGTAGCTAGCACACAAGTTGGCCTTTTGGGCTTCAAGCTGGTCTTGAGGCATTTGTTCTATTTGTCTTTGTGCGGCCGCTTTAAGGCCTGAAAAGCTAAAGTTTAAACCTTTTTTAATCATAGAGCGTGGAAACGTATAAGCTTTGCTATCGCCTTTTTGCGCAAGCTTGTCGACATAAACACCGCCTGGAAAGCCAAGTCTTAACATTTTGGCAAACTTGTCGAAAGCCTCCCCGGCAGCATCGTCCACCGTATAACCCATAAGCTCATACTCACCGATGTTTTTCACACAGTAAAGCTGAGTGTGACCGCCGGATACGGCGAGAGCCACATAAGGAGGTTTTAGATCTGCAGGGGGCTTGTAGCTGTCGTCCATTAAAAACGGCGCCACCAGATGGCCCTCTAAGTGGTTCACTCCGATAAAGGGAATGTTTTTAGAAAGGGCTAGAGTTTTTGCGGTCACAACACCTACCATGAGTGAACCCACAAGGCCTGGCCTGTTGGTCACAGCAATGCCTGTGACCTCACTCCAATCCACTTTATGTGTGGTGAGAAGTTTGTCGATCAGTGGCAACAATGTGACCGAGTGGCTTCTTCCTGCAATTTCAGGCACCACTCCACCAAAGCTTTTATGAACGTCATCTTGGTTGGCGGTCATAAGCCCTATCACCTGACCGTGGTCTTTCACTAGAGCCACAGAGGTGTCATCACAACTGGTTTCAATAGATAAAATTAAACTCATTAAAGAGCTTTTAACTGTTTACTAGCTCGTTTGGCAAGGTCTGAACCGGGGGCTTTTGAAACAACTTCTTGGTAAAAGGCTTTGGCCTCTTTTGTAAGACCTAAGTTTTCAAAACAAACGCCAATTTTAAAAGTGGCATCGATGTATCTGCGGCCATTAGGGTTGAGCTCGCGGTACTCTTGATAGCCTTTAGCTGCTTTTTTCCACTCTTTTTTGGCCAACCAGTACTCGCCACTGGCGTAGTTGCCCTTTGGAACTTTTTCAGCCCTTAATTTAGTCTTTTTTTTTAAGCGCTTATCCAGCTCATCAATTTTAGTGGCTAAATCTTTAATCAGCTTCTCTTGAGAGACTAAGGCTTCTTTAAACGTGTTCATGCGGTCTTGAACGATATTAAAAGACTCTTGAATCTTCTTTTCGCCCATTTCATCGGCTTGGTTCATTAAAGTTTTGGCATTTTTAAGCTCTTCAATGTCGCCTACAAGATTTCTGATGGTAGTTTCCATCTCAGACAAGCGCTCTTCAGTGGTCACTTGTTGCTTTTGCAGTTGATCTTGAATGGCCTGGCGCTCTTCAGAGGTTCTTAAGTCACTTCGAGTGACCACACAGGCACTAAGAAACAGTGAACAACTTAAAATAAACAATAGATTTTTTGTCATGGAAAGGTCTCTCCCGTTTTAAACTTTTTCACACGAGTTTGATTTTCTGCTTTTTCAGCATATAAACGAGCGGCTTTAAAAAGTTTTTTAGCCTCTTCGTACTCTCTTATTTTATATTTTTCTTCGGCTTCTTGAAAGTGATTTGTTGCAGAAGTAAGGGCCGCGGGAGCGTAATTGGCAGCGCCTGATTTTTTGGCCGCCTTAATGGCTGTATTTGCCAAATTGTAATCACGTATAGGAGCTGGCCCAACACAGCCTACTAAAAATAAACTTAGTGTTAGTGTCCAACTCCAGAAACGTTTCATCATTAATTAATTAGGTAATGGTACAAAGTTAGCGCGACGGTTTTTAGAGTGATCAGACTCTGAATCACCATAAGAAAGAAGCTTTTCTTTACCATAGCTGATGATTGTCATTCTGTCGGCAGCAACACCAAGGCTTACAAGGTAGTTCTTAACAGACTTTGTACGTCTCTCACCAAGAGCTAAGTTGTACTCAACAGAACCACGCTTATCGGCATGACCTTCAATTTGAATGGTAATGTCTTTGTTTTCTTTAATCCACTCAGCGTTTTCTTTTAACTTGTTTTTAGTTTGAGCATCTAAAGAAGACGCATCATAACCAAAGTAAACAGTGTAAAGACCTGAGATGTTTCCACTGTCACTACCTTGTGGATCAAACTTCATGTCTTTTGCCACAACGCTGCCGTCCGCATCTACATCACCAACGCCAACCTGGCCCTCTTTTTTTTGTGATGAACTACATGCGATGTTAAATACTAGTGCAGATGTGCACATAAGAGCCAAGACTAATTTTTTCATAAAAATACCCCTTCTTAGATGGTGAAATTGTCTTTCTAAAACATTGTGCAGTAATAGTTACAGTTTTTTAATCAACAATGCTCTGCGGTAGAGTTTAATTTTTACTTTAGTTAGTCCCAAAGTCTTGACAATTTTCCGGCTAAAAGAAATGATATTGATGTAGTGCGTCCAGCACACGATGTTGAGGGTTAAGGGAAAGGACAAACTTGTGGATAAACTCGATTGGATAAAAGAGCTTGTTCAAGAAGAACAAAAGATGGAAGAGTCAGGAATCGTTGATGTTTCCTCAGGCTTTGATCCAGATAAAATTCTTCGTGAAGAAACCATTGAGTTTTTAAAAGACTTAAAACAGATCTTTATTGAGTCCGCCTCTGCCTTTAATCAACTTAAAACCACCACTATTGGTCATATTAAAATTTACGCCATTTCAAAGACTGTGGCCGATTTCATGTTATTTCGTAATGGCTATAAGCTTGTGTTCTCAGCCAAAGCTCCAGGGCAAATAGCGATAACCTTTAATCACTCAGCCGCAAGCTTCTTACCTGGCGAGAGTGCCCACCAAAACGTGCACCAAGACCTACTGACCGCTCAATGGGGCGCATTTGGGCAAGTCAATTGGGTGTTTAACTCTAAAGAGATCCAACTGGATTATTTAGTTCGTTACTATATGTCTCGCTTTATTAAAGAAAGCGCTAAGTAATTCACACCGTATAGGAAATTCCAAAGCTTTTAGGCTGGTTGATCAACTGGAAGGCCAGTGGTTTGACCTGAATCACCTTTAAATTCACTTTTTCCTGCAATTGAAAGCTCTTGCCTGTGGTGTTGGTCACTCGAAACAAACTTCCTGAAAGGCTCACAATTAAGGACTGGTGTCTTTGAATTTCGACCACCTGAGCCTGAATGATTTGATTAAGCCTCAGTTTCTGGACCTTCACGCTTTTCATCCTGATGAGATAAAGGTTTCATATCAAGGGGCTTGATATCAAATTTCGTTTTTTGAGAGCTATCAGTCTGTGAAGACACAATCTTCGTTGAAGAGCCTGACAGGTTGTTGGGTTTTGCCAAAGCCTTCTCGGTTTGTGAAAACACATCTTTGAGTTTAAAGTTGGCTCGGTTTTCATCTAAAGGCATTTTTTCTTTAGTTTCAAAGTCGTAGCCTGAAAGTGTATTTTTCTTTTCAAGGCTGTCTTGTTTTTCAAGGCGTTCATTTTTTTCAAGACGCTCATTGATTAAATTTTTAGAGTCTTCAATCCAGTCACTTGCGGTCTCAACAATATTGCTTTTTACCTTTTGGGCGACTTTTGCAATTTCGCTGGGCTGTTGTTTTTTAAGTTCGTAGTCTGCCACTTCTTGGTCGTGCTTTTCACAGGCGGCTTTAAAGTCATTACCTAGCTTTTGCAAATTGTCTAAATTGGGGTTTGGCACTTCAAACTGATTAATATCATTGGCGTGGCTTTTAAAGTTTTCAATAATAAACTCAGAACTGCCACCACCTTGATTGAAGGAATCTAAAGACTTCTTGGCCCAGTCTGGCAAGTTTTCCACATCAAACATCAACTCGTCTTTGTTGACCTTAACGATAAACTCCACCTCACCCTTGGGCAGATCCACAATTTCAACAATTTCATCCACACTGTGGCCTTGATAGGCCAGTTGGGCGGCTTGAATGTATTTGACTGAGTTTTGCCTTTCAATGATCTCTTCGTGAGGGATTTTATCTTGAAAGATCTCGGCCACTTCCATGCTTTTCAGCATCGACTGTTCAATTTTTTGCATTTGAAGTTCGCTGTCGTGAATTTTTTGTTGCACCTGTTTGATCTTTTGATCCAATAAAGTCATGAGTTGCTTGATCTGTACATCTGTTCGGTCAGACAAATCTTCAAGGATGGAGATTTTGCTTTGTAAAAGCTGAAGGCCTTTACTTAAGCGTGGGTCCTCTTGCGGTGGCTTGGTAAATTTTAGATAAACCACCAAAACACCAATAAACAAAAGAATGTTAGTAATTATAAGAATTAAAAAAACTGTGTTCAAAGCCCTACCTCTTACCGTTACTTATTAATTTTAACACTATAAGCGCATCAGATCCATGCTAAATCATTAAAAAGTAAGAGCAAGACAAAAACAAACAAAACAAAGGTCGAGGCTTGGGATTGTTGTTTTATGTCTATGGACAACAATCCCCTAAAAGGACTTAATTTAATTTTGCAATAAAGGCTTTAATTCTATCGATGGCTTGGCTCATGCGGTCTTCAGAAAGGGCATAGCTGATTCTTAAATAACCATCTAAACCAAACTCAATACCAGGAACAGCCACCACCATTTGGTCTTCTAACAAAAAGGCCGAGAAGTCTTTTGAAGATTTAATTTTATTGCCCTCATAAGATTTACCGAAAAAAGAACGCACATCTGGCCAAATGTAAAAAGCCCCTTCAGGTGCATTGACTTCAATGCCTTCAACTTCTGAGAGTTTGTTGTAAACAAAATCACGGCGCTGTTTTAATTTAACTAGCGCTTGTTTAAGCTCTTCGTCACTGTTTTTAATTGCATGGGCAACAGCTACTTGAGTAAAGCCCGCAGCACAGCTCACTGATTGGCTTTGGTATTTGGTCATTGCCGAGATGATCTCTTTAGGCCCCAAAGCCCAACCAAGACGCCAGCCGGTCATTGAGTATGTTTTAGACGGACCATTCACCACAATGGTGCGGTCTTTTAGTTCAGGGCAGGCTTCCAATAAGTTAGGTGCCAAGCCTTTCTCGTTAAACACTAAGCGGTTATAAATATCATCAGATAACACAACTATGTTTGGGTGCTCTTTTAAAACTTCACCCAAAGCCTTAAGCTCCTCTAGGGAATACATGTTACCCACAGGGTTAGATGGTGAGTTTAAAATCACACACTTGGTTTTTTTACTAATAGACTCTTTAAGTAGCTCTGGTGTGAGTTTAAAGTTGCTGGTTTTGTCACAAATCACCACACGAGGCATGCCTCCTGCTAGTTCTACCATTGTGGGATAGCTCACCCAATAAGGTGCGGCGATCACCACTTCATTGCCCGGATCACAGATCATTTGAAGAGCAGAGAAAATAATAAACTTAGCCCCAGAGCTCACAGTGACCTGATCGGGAGCATAGTCGAGTCCCACATCTTTTTTAAATTGATCAGCAATGGCTTGTCTAAGCTCTGGAATTCCATTTGAGGGAGTGTATTTAGTTTGGCCCTTTTCAAGAGCTTGCACACCTGCTTTTTTTATGGATTCAAAGGTATCCCAGTCAGGCTCCCCAACTGACAAAGAAATCACATCGTGACCTTCTGCCTTAAGTTCTTTGGCTTTGGCCGCCAACTGTAAAGTCGGAGAGGGTTTTAAACTTTTTGCTTTTTCCGATAGCATAGCTTGATCCTTTACTTATTTATTTTTTGTTTTAAAGCTTGTTCTACTATTGTTGGCACAAGACCGGTTAATTTTCCACCATTAACCGCAATCTCTTTTACAAGTCTAGATGCCACATAACTTAATTCCGGTTTTGCCAGCACGATAAAGGTTTCTATATCGGGAGCCATGGATTTATTGATATTTGCAATGGCCGACTCATGCTCAAAGTCTGACACAGCTCGAATGCCTCGGACTATGGCTTTTGCACCAATGTTTTTGGCATAATCTACAGTCAAACCATCGTAAACATCTACTTTTACACCCGGCAGATGCTCTAAAGACTTTTGGCAAAGCTCAAATCTTTCTTTTGAACTAAACATATATTTTTTATTTAATGAGTCGGCAACCAACACCACAACCTCATCAAATACAGGGTGAAGCCTTTGAATGATGTCCACATGACCGTTTGTAATGGGATCAAAACTTCCTGGGTAAATCACTTTAATCATTGCTATCGTCCACTTGAAAAAAAGACACCGCTTTGTCGCCAAAATCTTTGCGTTTTTTTAAGCTGATGTTGCCATATTGATCTTCGATTTGTTCGTGCTTACTGGATTCAATCACTATGAGTGTGTCTAAGTGAACAAGTTGAGTGTTTTCACTAAACCTTTGCATCACTTCATGGGCCATTTTTTTTGTAAACGGTGGATCTATCAACACGATATCGTATCCTTCACCCTCATAGTTTTTTATATACTTCAGCACATCCTCAGGGAAGACACGAACTTTATCATTTATGTTAAAGAGTTTAAGATTTTGCTTAATAATTTGTAAAGATTTTCTACTTTGTTCAACCATATCCACATGGCGGGCGCCTCGTGAAATGCATTCAATGCTCAAATTGCCGGTGCCTGCAAACAGATCTAACACTCTGGGGGTGTCAAAATCTGCAGATAAGCTGTTAAATATACTCTCTTTAACTCTGTCTGTGGTGGGACGAATATGATCAGCTTTAAAGCTTTTCAAGGGTCGCCCTTTAAATTCTCCGGCTATAATTCGCATAAAGATGGGTTTAGCTCTTAATTTGCTTAATGGCTACTAAAAAATTGTAAATAGAGCGGCTTTGATTGTCTGGCAGGTGGGTGAATTGCATTTCTACAAGTCTTGATGAAGTGCCATTGGGCTCTTTGTAGTTGTCGTAGGTGGTTATAACCTTTACCTCTGTTGAGATGGCATCTTTTGAAACCGGCAACACAAAGTCTACGCTCAAAGCTTCAAGTGTGCGAAAAAATTCTCGTCCCACATTGACCAAAAAACCAATTTCAGTGAGTTTAACAATTTTAGCTTTAATGGGTTGGGCTTTTCCTGTTAATACACATTCAATTGGGTAAGGTTTAACTTTCTTTTTGATAATGTTTTCGCTGTTCATTGACTACAACCTCAATTTTTTCCACTATCTCAAAAATATTATCAAAAGGCTTTGCAATAAACAAATCTATATCATCAGTCTGCCCCGCTTCGAGACGATATTGACCAGAATAAGCCGACATCAAGACAATCACCGACTCATTTTTAGACCCCATTTCTTTGATCATTTCAGGTCCAGTAAGCCCAGGCATTAAAACATCTAAAATAACTAAATCAGGTTGCCACTGTTGCCACAACTCTAACCCATCTTTACCATTAAGAGCGGTTTTAACCTCATAAGACTTAGACTTAAAAACTCTTTGTAATGATCTTAAAATTATTGGTTCGTCATCAACAATTAAAACCTTCAACACCTTACTCCTTAACCACGGGCAAACAAATGGTAAAGTTAGCTCCGTCCCCTAGTTCACTTTCTAATTGAATACTTCCATTGTATGAATGAATGATTTTTTGGCACATGCTCAACCCAAGCCCTGTGCCCTTGCCTTTTTGCTTGGTTGTGAAAAATGCATCAAAAATTTGTGACTGTATCTCAGGGGCAATACCAGGGCCTGAGTCTTTAATTGAAAGACAAACCGAGTCGTTTTTATTGTAGCTATGTATGCTGATATCACCTTTTTTACCCATCGCCTGACAAGAATTATTGATAATATTAAACACCACTTGCTGAAACAACTGCGGCTCAACATTGATAGTGTCTTGTTGGGCTTCTAAATGAATGCTTTTTTTGTAAGGACCCATGGCTGTTTTTAAAAGCGGGAGAGTTTTTTCTACCATAGCGTTTAAAGACTGATGAGTTTTTGTATCTGAAGTGTCATTTGAAAACTCCAATAGGTTTTTAATGATTTTTTGAGAACGAAGACTAGCGCTTTCTATTTCTTTTAAATCATTAACTAGAGTTTGATTGTCTTTTTGCTCTGCAATTAAGTATTGAGCCAAGGAGGCAATGCCGGTCAACGGGTTGTTAAGTTCATGAGTGATATGAGAGGCCAAATGCCCAATGGCGGCCATTTTTTCACCTTGTACAATACTACTTTGTACTTCTAGCTTTTGAGTGATGTCTTGATAGTGATTCACAGTTGTAGTGGCATGGTCCTTATTGTCAAAAACAATGGGGTAACTGTTTAACTTGTAGGTTTTATTTAAAATATTCACCTGACTGTCTTTTTGCGTAGATGTTTGTATGGCTTGGTACATATGACAGTTGTCACAAACACGGTTTTGACTGGCAAAAATCTCATAACACTTACTGGCTTCAAACTGCTCGGCAAAGTAGCTGTTGCTTCTTAAAACATTATAATCAACATCTACAATAGAAATAGGGCTTTTAATGCCATCAAAGGTCTTCTCCCACAAATAAGCCGCTTGAGTCATTTCATTCTCTAAAAGTACGCGCTCCAAAGTGGTGGCGATGGGCTGAATTCTGTCCGTCATATAGCTTAAAAACTCATTCACTTCTTCATCATTAAAGTCCTGCTCAAAGTAAAGCGTAGGTATAACTCCAATGGAGTTTTGCAAATGCAAGTAAATAGGTATCGCAATCACTTTACCAAAGGGCCGTTTGAACAAATTGGCCAAAAACTGCTGGTCATCTATTTGATCGACTCGAATGTTTTTATCCGAAGACAACAAATACTGACAGTCTGTGTGCAAAACTTGTTGGCCTTGAAAGCTTACAATCTTATTTTTGTTGTTAATGTCGGCATAGTTTAACATGGGCAAATGCAATCGGTGAAATGACTTTAGCTCCATGCGGATAGTGGCCATAAGGTCTTCCACATCTTGTACGTGTGTTAGGTCATTCACAAATTTATTAATTTTTCGGGTCTTTTGAATTTGCTTTTCTGTTTTTTGCTTTAGTTCTGACAAATCTGAAGTTCTTAAGGTGACAATTTTTTCTAAATTGTCTGTTAAGTCTTGGAGTTCTGAATTTTGCTTTAATAGTTTGGTTCTAAATGCTGACTGACTTTCAAAGCTTTCAATATCTGCCAAGGCTTGCTTGAGTATTCCCGGCACCTTTTCAGTCATTTGCTCTTTTGGCACCATTGAGTAAACACCCAAATCATTGACCAGAAATGTTTGGTCATCAATCGAGGGGGTATTTAAACTGACACAAATAAACACAATGTCTCTATAGAGGATTTTTAGCCTTGAGATCTCTTTTTCCATGTCAAAACGTATGTCATAGAAAAAAATCACAACTTTAATATTTTCTTTTACATCGGTGTACTTGAAGTCTTTAAAATAGTTGTAGTCGTAGGAATAAGACAGCTCATCTAACAGATCACACAATCTATCAGAAAAGCTTGAAATACTTTTAATTACAAATACTGAGCTGTCCACGTTTATATCTTAACACTATTTTATTTATTGAAAATAAAATAATTTTTGCCTGAATTCGGTCTTAAATCAGCTGTTTTAAGATATGAGACCAGTCTTCAAGGGATTTTGTTAGTTCATATTCCAGTAAGTCAGCGGTCAACTGATAGTCTTTAGTCGTGATTGAAGTGATTAATGCTTCAATATTTTGTTTTAGTACGATTTCAGACTGATCCCATGTTTGAGTCATGCTTTGAGCTTTAATTTTTTCTGCACACATTGATTTTAATAAGTTCAATGAGTCACTTACCCAACAGCAGCTTTCCACCACTTGAGTGAAAACTTCAAAAGCTTTAAGCTCATCGCCTGAGCGCAAAAGCTCTGCCGTCATAAGTGTTCCCTCAATTCCTGACGGGAACCACTCAAGAATTGATGAGATAGTCGATTCAACAACTGAAGATATATTGTTCAATTGAAACTCAATTTGATCAATCTCTTGCACAGAGGAGGCTTGAAACTTGTTTTCGTCCTCTTCGGTCAGCTTTATTCCATTTAATGTAATGCCACAAATGACATTTCCATTGTCCCATCCATTTTTTTCGACCTTTTTAATCACATCAGAGAGTGTGTTACAGTCTGAAAATTTGCTGGCGATTTCTTTATTCGACAAGATCAACTGGTTCATGTATTTTTTCTCCTAAGTAAATTTTCATAACCTGAGCCGCCTGATTGTAAGTGGACAGTGTTCTTTCTAAAATCTGATCCACATCCCCTGGCGGAATTTTAATTTTTTCTGTATATATCCAATTTATTAAAGGCCTAAATGGGCGACAAGCCACCCCTATTTTGTGCAGTAAGGTTTCACATTCAGTGATTATATTTAAGTGCGAATCATTCATTTGTGATTGCTTGGCAAAATTTAAGTTTTCAACAATGATATGTATTAAACTTCCAATTTTTTCAGCAAATGCGTAAAGATTCATGTCATCTATTATAGGGAATTTTTCTTCCATATATATGGCTTTTATCAGTTCCCAACTAAAGTCGTAATTATTAGCCTTTGAGGTGTATCTTTGAGTCAGTTCATTGCCGTTATAATAAAAAAGTTTATCTGGAAGTTGTGCATTGTTAAATATGGCAGAAAGGTCTTTTTGAATCAGATCCAGATCTACATCTTTAGAGGTGTTAAAACAACGAATGTAGGAATGCTTTGATAAAGGCCCTGTTTCCCAAAACCTTACCGAATTAAAGCTAATATTATAACACTTGGTATGAGTAAAAGAACATATGTTCATTGGCAAGCTGTCAGAGCCAATAAAGCCTTTTGCTTGTCTGATTATTTCTGTAAGCTGTTTTAAATCAGTTCGCCCTGCTAAATTTATCACATCCGCCTGTTTGGCAATTTCTTCTGCAAGAGGACTTTCCTCTTTTGTGCCTAAAAGTACAAACTTTGGAAGCTGACTGTTGGCCTTAAGAATTTCTGTCCACTGTTTTGCATTGAGAGTTTTTTGCTCTTGACTGGCAGAGATATGAACAGCGATGTAATTGTTGGGAAGATTAAAATCCGTCAACTCAACATCTTTTTGTAAAGGCAGTTGCCAGTCTTGTTCTGTATAGTCTAAACCAAGCATAGTGGCGTACAGGTCTGTGAGATGAACTCTGTTTTGCCCACCAACACCCACTTGGGCATAAAAATAAGCACTTACGTCCTCTGAAAAATCTAAAAATCCATCTTGGTGACGAGTGTAACCAAAGCTTTGAGTGTTAGTACTATTCTGACAAAGATAGTGAGTGAAATAACTTGTCATAGGAGAAAAACTCAAATTGTAAATATGGTCAAAGTTTTCTTCAGTTAGCTGATCTAATGTGGTCTGTAAAGCCTCTAAAGCTTTATCAGTGCCATCATCATAACCCTCTTCAAATGGTGACATTATGATTGGCTCTAAAATCGACTTTGAATCTAAAATATGAACCTTATCTATATTTGAATTTAAATCCAAAATTGACGAAAACCTTTCACGGGCTAAATAGTGGATTTCAATATTTTCTTTACTTCGTTTTAAAGAATTTATAACTGGAAATGTCTGTAAAATATCTCCAAATCTAGCGGTTTGTAGGATGAGAATTTTCATGCTGTCCTTGCTCCTTAATTAACTCGATCAAAATATTTATTTTTTCAGATTCTGTGTTATAGCCCTTTGTTTTAATTATTTCTTGTGAGGCCTTTTGTAGCTTTTTAAGCGAAACTTCTAACTGATTAGGTGTTTGACTCATGAGTGTCTCCGATATCTGATTGGTCATTTATTTTATTATTATGTTCTAAAATATTTTTTATATTAAATTTGCAGTCAGTGTTAAAAACACTATACAGGTTTCCATTCAGCTCAAGTTCTGGGAAAACCTGTTGAATCGACAAGGGGTCTTTAGCTAAGGAAAAAATCAAAGTTGCAAATGAATCTAAGTTGATGGAGTTTGCACATAGGTGTTCATTCTTTGTGCAGCCTTTTGAGTGAGAGCATGGTAGACAACTGACAGTGGGTTGGAATATAAAAGCCCCCTCTTTATATATCCCTGTTCGATTAATATCACTACTACCAAGGCTTAACTCTAAGACTCGAGTGCTTGTGAAATTTGACAAATGCTTGATCGACGTATCTACAGTGACTAAAAGACTAGCATCTTCTATAAGCTCAAGTGCTTTTGAAAAACTACAAGGATGTATATACAGAGAGTCTTGAATCTCATGATCTAGTAGAGACAACATAGACTGAGTTTTTTCTTCCTCATTGGGAGCACATAAAACTCTAATTTCAAAATCATGTAAAAAAGGCTTCATATTTTCAAAAAGATTCACCCACTGAATTGAAGATAAAGTTTTAATTTCTTCATTTGTATGAGTTTGAAATAATATATAAGGTTTTTGAATTTGAGAGTTTAGACCTAAAAACTTCCAATTTTCAACATTAGGAGAGTTCAAGTTTAGAGCCTGAAAAAAGGCATCAATAAAGTGTGACTTTTCTATATTAGAGTCATTTTCTTGCTTATTGATATTTTTAAAGGCCTCACCTTTTATAACAATCTCTGCGTCCTCATAGATCATTCCTTCTTTTTGTTCTGCATCGATTAGAGAGCAAATATAGGCAGAGAGATAATTTTGAGTGAAATTAACTACATAATCAAAGCTTTCGTTATTTAATTGTTTAATAAAGCTTTCAATTTGATAATAGGGAGAGAACAGATTGGCGTTGGGATCTACAATTTCTTGTTGAATTAAGTCTCTTTGAAAATAATGAATCTTATCAACGTATCTTTCTATAATAGACGATAAGATTGAGCAGTTGTCATTTAGAAGCAAGTGAATCTCAGCCTTAGGATAGGATTTACGAAACCTCATAATGGAGGGCAACAGCATCAACACATCACCTAAACGTAATAAATGAACAAATAAAACCTTTTGATTCATTGGAAAAGATATCACTTAACTAGCTCCTGCATTATTTTATCAACGGTCGGGTTTTTTATATATGATACGTGTTTTACACTTAACAATTCATTATCTTCTGGCTCTGACTGGAGTTTAAAATCTTTATTATTAATAATAAATTGTGTGTTTCTTTGAGTGAGTTCGGCCTTCAATTTATTATATAATTGTAGATCTAATACTTTATCGGTTGAGATTTCACAAAGTCCAAAGCTTTTAAAATTCAAGCTTTCATGTAGCTGAGTTGATAGCTCTTTGGAAGAATGTAAAACCACGGATTCAGAATATTGAAAGCTTTCCTCAATCAATTGCTTTTGCTTGCTTGAAAGACATAAAACATGAATGGATTTGAAAAGCCCTAAACGGTCAAGTTGATCAATATGATAACCACTTCCACAGCCTAATACAAGAATGTGATCTTTTTTGAGAACATACTTATTTAGGCTATGAATCCACTTAATGGACTCTTTAATTGGGTCGTAGTAAGAAGATAAGTACTTTTCATCATATTGAAGTATTTTATTTTTTTGATTCTTGGTATTTACCCATTTCATTCACAAATAGCCTTTATGGTTTTTTTTAAATCACTATATAAATCAATAGCTCCTAAATGATTTGGATCATGTGCCAGCACCCTTTCCAGCTCAACTAAAGCATGAGGATATCTTTTTAATTGAGTTAAAATTTGAGCGTATAAAAAGCTGACCTCTATGTCTTGATCCCTGTATTCTAAATAGCTTTCCACTTTTTCACAAACTTCAGAATAAAAGCCCTGCTTAAGACCCCAATCAATGACTAATTTAATAGCAATGTCATTAGCGGGGTTAATATCCATTGCTGTCATTAGGTTGCCCCAAGACAATTCCATATCCCCATACTCACGGTGAATTATAGCAAGTCCAACCCATGCTCTGTCGTTTTTAGAGTTTAGTTTTACTGCATTTCTTAAATACTCAAGCGCTTTTTCATAGTTTGCTTTTTGAACTTCTAAAGTACCTAAGTTCACATAAATGGTATCAGAGCTTGGTTCCATTGAAAGGGCCTTCATATAATAAGACTCGGCAAGATCGTAGTTTTTTTGACGAACATAGATATTACCTAGATTTTTATAAAGAATAAAAACCTCATCGGTGTCTTCAATTATTTTTTGTGATGCAATTAAATAATAGTGTTGAGCGTTGGTATCATCACCAATGCCATAATAAGATTCGGCGAGTCCAAATATAGTTTTAAACTCTGTTGATTCATTTAATATTGATGAAAAGCATTTTCTTGCCAGTTCATACTCGGATAGTTTTAAAAAACAGTGCCCCATTAACTGAATGGCTAAAATATTATCGGGCTCATTTTGAATTTTAATTTGAAGCAGATTAATGGCCAATCTATGGTCTTTGTGGTCCATTAAGATTTTAGCATTAGAGATGAGATGATCGTTGTACTGCTCCTCGACTCTCTCAGATTCAAACTCACGTATGGCTTTCTCTGAGTTTTCATGTGTATATACTTTTTGAACTTCATCAAATTGATCTACTTGTTGAAATTCTGGTGTGTAAGCTTCCTTGCTTGATATTGGTCCTGACATCCTGTCCTCCCTAACAAACTCTAAATGAGCAAAGTTAGTGCCAAGACATATTCAGTTTAAATCAGTGTTTAAATAAAAAAATGACATGATTTTGACTTTAACATATTTTGATCCAGTCAAATTCATGTCATTGTTTAGACAAAGGGTGTGTTGAAAAGTTTAGTACTTTTCATCCACCTTGTTAGGCTTTTGTGTGTTGGACTTATATGAACCAATTGCTTTTTTTGAAAACTTTGATTGCTTTAGGTCTTTTATAATATTTGATTTTTCTACTTCAATTTTTGACAAAATCATAAGGTCTTGATTTAAAATCGCTTGAACAATTTTATTTTTTTTATCTAAGCAATTTTTAATTCTAATTTTTTCAGCCTCTGTTAGACTTTCAGCACTGACCACGCCGCTTTGCATTCCATCTATGCGTTTATCAATAATACCTATCATCTGCAGCAGACACTCTCTAGTAGTGTAGAAATTTTCTAGGTTTTCATAATTGTCATCTTCAATATTTATGATTTCTTTTTCATTCAGCTCATAAAACTTGTTCAAGTATTCATTTTTTTCGTCTAGCAACTCCACTAGAAAATTCATCACACCCTCCTTGATTACTTATTTTCCACATCTTTAAATTGTTTATTAGTTTCTTCATTTTTGTATTTTTCAACGGCTTGCTTCCAGCCCTCGTGTAAGGTCAATAAAATCTTTAAAACGTCTTCTAAGCTTTTTTTATCGTTGTTGATATTAGCCTTAGTTAAGTTATCGGTCATAAAAATGTATAAAGACTCTAGATTTTGAGCCAGCTCTCCACCAACTTCATGATCAAGAGTGTTGTTAAGCTCCATAATAACATCATAGGCTCGACCAATGTACGTTCCCTTATCAGCAATGTTGTTTTTTTCCATGGCATTGATGGCAAGTTTTACAAAACGAATGGCTCCTTCATACATGAGTAATAATATTTTTTCTCTACTCGCACTCTCAATGGATGTTTTTTTATACTGCTGATATGGATTCCTCATTTTTTAACCTCAACTTTTTTATCATTTTTTTTCATATCGACATCATTCTCTTTTTAATTTAGTCCTGTTTTAAATTAGGCTGGCGATACCACCGCCGCCTCCGCCACCTCCACCGATGGCTGCTAGTTGACCCTGTTGTTGTTTAAGCTTAGACATTGTGGTTTCTAAGTTTGCGAATTTTCTTTTAAGACTTTGTTCCTTTTTATCTAGACGTCTTTCTGTGCTTTCTATTCTTCGATCTATTTGGTCAATTTTATTTTGTAGACCTTTTTTTCTGTTGGTAACAGGTCCAAAGTTTAAGTCGGTCATAACTTTTAATGTGTTTTTAAGCTGCGGTATAAAACCTGTTGTAAATCCGTCTCCGGCGAAAAACTTTTGAACACCGTCGGGGTTAGACTTTAGAGCGGTGTTAAAACTATCTTCCTTGTACTCAAGTGTACCGTTACGACTGAATTGAATTCCTAGTTGATTTAAGCGGTTGAGATTTGAATCAACACCGTAGACGGGGTTTTGTATTAATCGACGCAGTCGATTTTCAACAGAACGTAGTAGGCTATCACCACCGAGTGTTCTACTTGTGTCAGTGTTTTCGTTCATTCGATTTTGTGATTGAATAAAACTAAAAACTTCGTTTATTGCATCGACAAAGCCTTTAACTTTACCAGCGACCACTTCTTGGTCTTCTTTTACAGTGATGTTTACGGTTTTTCCTGGACTTGCTTGCTTAAGATCTAGCGAAACACCAGGGATAAGGTCTTCAATTACCGTGTCGGCAACTTGAAACTCAAAGCCATCAATTTTTACAGTTCCATTTTTTGCTTGTTTTTGTTCGTGAAAATACACGTCTTGGTCGCCATCAAGAAAATAAAGTGTTGGATATTTAATTGAACTTTCATCACCTACGCCTTGACCGGAGATCATTAAACGATAAGGTTCATCGGGGTTTTTTCTATCATTAATGACGGTGGCTTTTACACCAACACCAGCGCTGTTAATGGTGTTGGCAACTTCATCAAGTGTGCTGTTTTCGCCTTTAATATAAACTTCTTTTTGCCCATCAGCGGTTTCAAATTTAAAGTAACCAGTTCCTAGTTGTGACTTGTCTCTGTCAGGGAACCCATTAGTTAAAGCCGCTGCCTTTTGCGGTAACTCCATGACTTCTACATTCCAGTTACCAGCTATATATTTATTCGGGTCGGCTACACCAGTGACTATGTTTGGATCTCCTGAAGTTACTTTGATATCTGAGAAGCCTTTAGATGAAGCTAATTCACCAATAGTACCAGTAATGGCTTTGAGTTTGGTCTCAAGCTCACTTACTAATTTCAACTTAGCTTCGGAATCCGCTTTTTTGTTTTCCATATTACGGAGCGGAATTCGCTCAGCTTGCATAAGTTGATCTACAATGTTTGGTGGCAGTCCTGATGCCATTCCTCCAAACGATATACCAGCCAAAAAGTCCTCCTGACTTTTATTTCTCTATATAAAATTATCTCAGATTATTTTTGAAACTGTGAGTCAATAATATGTCTTTAGACGATTGGAGAGTTTGACTACAGAACTTAAAAATAAGGCCATTACAGCTTTTTAAACCGTCAACAACCTGACAACCCCACCAGCCTTTCATCAGGGACGGACACTTTTATTTACGCCGATTTGTTTAAAAGCTTTCCGGTGCTATCTCTTTTTTGCTCCATAGACCAAGCATCTTTGGCTGTCATCCTGTGAATGACATTCCCGTCAGCATCTTCGACATAAATAACTGGCATTACGGTATCCGAATTTACTTTTACAGTTAGACTGTGTTGATCGAACCCGGGTGTTTTTTTTATTTTTTTAACTAACTCTTCTAGCTCTTCCTCTGAAAAACTCTCTTTTTGTGGAGACTCCTCTTGTTGTTCACGGCGTCCGTCCCCATCACGATCTGCACTAGCTTGAGTTTTTAGATCTTTTATTTTGTCAGACTCAGTGGTTTTTTGAGTTGAGCTTATTGGAGTTGAGAAAGTTTTTATATTCATGTTTAGTTATTCGGCGAATTGAAAAGAAAACTTAAAAATCAGGACTTTAGAACTAACCATAGTACCCCTTGGAGAAAACTCTCCAAGGGTAGGTTAGGTACCGGACTGGATAGGAGAACACCCAATCCTTTTTTAAAAAATTAACCAATTAATCTAAGGGCTGATTGAGGCTGTTGGTTGGCTTGTGCTAATACTCCTACAGAGGCATTCATAAGAATGTTGTTCTTAGCAAGATCAGCACTTGCGGCAGCTACATCCGTATCTCTAATACGAGAGTTTGCAGATGAAAAGTTTTCTACAGCAACACTCAAGTTTTCAGTCGTAGAAATCAATCTATTTTGTAAAGCACCAAGTGTTGCTCTGTGACCATTCACCTCAGTTTGCGCATCTTCTAAAGTTTCTAAGGCTTCGCGAGCACCATCTTTTGATGAAAAGTCAAAACCTTCAATTTCAAGAGCTGATAGAGTTACGTCTTGTGCACTGGCATCAAAACTGATTCTATCAACAAAATCATCGTTATTAATATCTACTTGGAAATCAAAAGTTTCACCACTTCCATCTAATAGTTTTGTATTACCAAAGCGAGAGCTTTCTGCAATCCTTTGGATTTCGTTTTTCATTTGTTGAACTTCTTTATCAATAAATTCACGCTCTTTTTGTCCGACTGTATCAGAAGAGGCTTGAACACCAAGTTCTCTTAAGCGTGTTAAAATATTACTTACTTCACTTAAGCCACCTTCTGCTACTTGAACCATTGAAATACCGTCGTTCGCGTTTCGTTTGGCTTGTTCATAACCACGAATTGTAGACTTTAAGTTTTCACTTATAGACAAACCAGCAGCGTCATCTGCGGCTTTTGTAATTCGTGAACCTGATGATAATTGAGAATAACTTTTATTCAGGCTTCTTTGTGTTTGTGACATTGTTTTTTGTGCACTTATCGATGCAACGTTTGTAGAAATCGTAAGAGACATATCTCTCTCCTTAATTTGTGCACTAGATGCTTGAAGTTTAGTGGGGGACGGACACCTACCTAATCCCCCACCAAACAGCACTTTCGTGCGGTTGAACATGTTGGTGTAGTTCAGACTTAAGTCCTTTTAATAGATAAATTAAGCAGTCACTCTTAACAAACCCAGACTTTCATCCTTGCTACATTAACCCTTTCGGCCAGGTCTGGGTGTTCTTTAGTCTAGTCTAGTGAAACTAGACCATCATCTAGCAAAACTAGACTTTGGTTTTATAAAAACAATATTCGAATCTACTTTCGAAATAAGAATGTCATTTAAAAATTAAACTAGTGATAGATGATGAACATACTTTGCACATATATATGTTCATGAGAATACCAAGACGTTTACAATTAATGGATAAATCTGGCAGTGTTCATAAATATTGGAAGTGCCATAACAATGATTTTTTATTGGATAATGATAAATTTAAAGATTTATACCTGAATTGCTCTGTTGAAGCCTTACAACATAAAAAAATTAATAAAAAAGTATCAATAAATGCCTACTCTATTATGGATAATCACGCTCATATGGGTCTATTTTATAAAGACAGCTCTGAGAATCTTTCTAATTATATGCGTATATCTCACTCAAAGTTTGGATATCAATTTAATAAAATATCAAATAGATCTGGTAAGGTGGCTAATGAAAGGCCTAAAACTCCTTATATTGAAAATGACGACTCTTTAATAAGAGTTCATATGTATATAGAGGCCAATCCTGTTCGAGCCGGAAAGCTAACGCTCAAACAATTAAAGTATCATAAATATTCAAGTTATATGTTTTATGCGTATGGCGTAAAAAATAAGTGGACTAAAAATCTTACTTATCCTGATTGGTATTTGAAGTTAGGAAAAACTCTCCGAGAATGCCAACGAATTTATCGAGAAATGTTCTGTCAGTATTTAAATGAGAATAATAATGACCATACTTTTTTTGAGACATATGACTTTATCGGATCGACTTTATGGAAACATAAAAGAAAAAAAATGATTAAAAATATCCTACTTAAAAACAAACTCAATAGTTCATAAATATTTAAAATAAAAATAATTTTTTTAAATTTTAAGGCACTACTGCGTCTAAAAATTGATATAAATTTAAATATTCTTTATTAAAAGTGTAAAATTAAATTTTTTAATCAATTTTTCGTCTCTTATTTTGAATTCATTAAATTTAATAAAAAAAAACAGGAAAACTTAGCTCAGTTTAGATAAGTCTATAATTTAATTTAAGAAAAGCTCCGTCCCTTTTAAAACAGGTTCTATTTTTGAAAATAGTATATAACTTTTATTTTTTTTAATAAAAATATTTACATTTTTTACATCTAATACCCCCAGAAACTTATTTTTATGTCAATAATGGCTTTACCTAATATGGGAGGTAAACAAATGAACTTATATTTAATGACATTAATACTTTTAATATCTCAACCACTTTTCGCTGATTGTAACTACAATGGGCAATGGTTCCCTGAGGGGCGGATACTTAAGAGTGACGTTATAAACATTGATAATGTTTTTGGAGAACACTCCGGTATTAAAAGTATTCAATGCATAAATAATCGCTTCAATCTGATTGGACGTACTCTAACTTACATGCCAACTGAAAATAAAAATAGATGTACACTTCCCAGTGGGGAACAATTAGATCTTTATGAATCTGTCAAACCTGAACACAGCTCATTTAACTTGAAACATTTTGAACAATATGGAGATATCGAAGACATCATGTGTTTTAGTGACGGCCTTAGAGTGGGAATATACCAAAATCTGACCCTTCTAATGAATGAAGACTTAGAAGCTCTAATAGAAAAAAGAACCGGCTGCTTTTATAAGTCTTTACATTACTCTGCAGGTACAAGTATTTATATTGATGATAATGAAGATAATATCACTGAATATTTACTTCATTGCTCAGATAAGTCCTTAAAGTTTGAAAAAAGACAAATATAAAAAACCCCCTAAGAAAAAACTTAGGGGGTGGTATTTTGCGTATAGGTTAGGTACCAAGGGTTAACTAAACGTTAACAAATTATCCAATCAGTCTAAGTGCTTGACCAGGAGCTTGGTTGGCTGAGGCTAAAACTCCTACCGATGCATTCATAAGAATGTTGTTTTTAGCCAAATCTGCACTTGCTTGAGCTACATCTGTATCTCTCACACGAGAGTTTGCAGCTGAAAAGTTCTCAATTGCTACACTTAAGTTTTCTGTTGTTGACACAAGTCTGTTTTGTAACGCACCCAATGTTGCTCTGTGTCCGTTTACTTGTGTTTGTGCTCCTTCTAATGTTTCTAGAGCTTCACGAGCTCCATCTTTTGAAGAGAAATCAAAGCCATCAATTCCTAGTGCAGATAGAGTTACTTCTTGCTCACTGGCATCAAAGCTAATTCTATCTACGAAGTCGTTGTTATTAACATCAACTTGGAATGAATAATCTCCACCTGTTCCATCTAATAGTTTTGTATCACCATATCTAGAACTTTGTGCAATACGTTCAATTTCATTTTTAAGCTGTTGAACTTCTTTATCTATAAATTGTCTTTCTTTTGATCCAACTGTATCAGAAGCGGCTTGTACACCTAGCTCTCTCATACGAGTCAGAATGTTTGATACTTCACCAAGTGAACCCTCAGCCACTTGTACCATTGAAATACCATCGTTAGCGTTTCTTTTTGCTTGCTCATAACCTCTAATGTTTGATTTTAATTTTTCACTGATTGATAAACCAGCAGCATCATCAGCAGCTTTCGTGATTCGAGATCCGGATGCTAACTGCGCGTAACTTTTATTTAAATCACGCTGAGTGCTAGACATAGTTTTTTGAGCAGAAATCGCAGCTACGTTTGTTGATATTGTTAATGACATATTAGTTCCCCTTTTGTTTTGAGCCTTTTATTTAGCCAGAGTCCTAACCTATAAACTCTAACTAAAAGCTCGATTTTTGTTTTAGTTTTTTCTTCTGACTAAAGCCTTAAGACTAGACCTTAAACCTCCTACCCTAACCTCTTAGCTGGAAGTCTCGTCTAGCATTTTTGCTTCAGACACCCACTCATTCGGCGAGTCTAGAGAAGCCTTAAGTCAAGTCGTGGTTTTCGCGACAATGGTCTTGTGTTTTCTGGACCTTTAACCTGTAAATACATACGTTTTGATAGGAAAAAATGGCTCTGGGCTAGCCTTTGATACTTTATAAAATAGAGGAATTAAAAAGACATCTAGTCTAGCAGGACTGCTAGACTAATAAATTACAGACTAAGAACAGTCTATAAGACTCGACTAAAACAAAGCCCTGTAGTTAGGCTTTGCAACAGAACCATCAGCAACCGCTTCCGGCCCACCAATAAAGGCTACTGTCTGGTTTACCTGACCCAGAACTCTTTCATCAGCTACATCTACTGAAGTCTCTTTTAATAGGTCTGATAATAATAAAAATCTATCCATATAGGCATCTAACATAGTCACTGTTCTTTGCTCTTCATCACCATAAGTGGGAACTGTTTGTTGTGAAAGTTGTAATATGGTGTCTGCACTAAAGTAAATAGTTCCTAAAGATAAGTTCTCTTTTTTTAATACTTCCTCAATTATAGCTAAATCATCGTATGATCTATAATTAAGTAGTCCACTATAAGCTGCAGAGTTAACGGACTCTGAAAACCCACCAGATACAACATCAGTAAGTAGTATAAAGCTTTTTGGAGACTTGATGGCCATTACAACTTTAATTGCGTTTGAATGATCATCTTCTGATTCAGATCGCAGTAGAGTTTCTACTAATTGATAAGCTTCATCTTGATCTACATTTCCTTGTCTGATGGCAGTGATAAAGTCATTGATCTCTGAATCAGAAGGGTTGTTTGTTAAAGCCTGTGACCACTGACGAATTGTCATATCACTATTGGCAGTAAAAGCTGCACCACCACCTAAGTTATTTGCTTGGTTTTCTTTAGCATTAGGAGTGATGACAGAAAACTCCCCAGTGTTTGCTGATGATGTTCTTTCATCATTCGTAAAAAAATCATTATTGGATCTATTATTCGAATTAGCATACGAGTTTCTATTATTATTAGTGTTAGTTTTCTCATCGCTATTATCTTCTGCAGCCTTCTTTTCAGGCACTTTCTTTTTCTGAGCTAACTTTTTATCATACTTTTTAGCCAAGTCCTCTAGGTTATCACCCTTCTTTTTTGGTGACGGAGACTTCACGGCTTCTAAAGCTTTCAACCCCTTATCTGTAGAGACCACTTTTACAGGCTTTTGCTGCAATTGAGTTTTCCCAGTAAACTGCTTTTTAGGTTTAACTTTATTGAAGTTAGTTTTTTCAAACTCAAGTTTGTTGTCTTCTGATTGAGTCACATTTGATGTGTTCTCACTCCATAGGCTTTGAAATAAGGTGTCCGTCCCCCATAATATGCCTATACATAATGTTAGTAATATCCATTTTTGCTTTGTCATAACACTCTCCCTACAACACTATAAGGCGAATATTGTGCCAGCATGCCACCTTGTAACTTATTGATTTTACTGAGTTTATTTAAGAGACTTTTCAAGCCTATAACATCACCTGTCTAAAATTATGACAACGTGACTTAAATTCCTAAAAACCTTATTATTTTCAAACAGTTACCCAAAAAGGGAGGCCCTGTGTCGGATGACAAAATACGCAAACTCATTAAAAAGACTCAAAACAAAGAAATTGCAGGCCTATCTCAACTCTTAACTCAGCTTGATCGACATGGGCCCAAACTTTTAACTCATAAAAGTTTAAGCCACCCACCACATCATAGTTATAGAATTGGAATTACTGGCCCTCCTGGAGCTGGTAAATCCACGCTTATCAATCAACTTATTACTGAGTTTCGAAAGAACAATCTTACTGTTGCTGTAATTGCTATTGATCCAAGTAGTCCTTTTAGTAAAGGCGCTATACTGGGTGATCGCATTCGGTATTTACAACACTACCAAGACAAGGGTGTATTTATCCGCTCATTAGGCAGCCGAGGAAGTCTAGGTGGTTTGTGCGCGTCCGCTTACTTAATGCTTCGAGCTTTAGACAACTACGGATTTGATATAACGATTATTGAAACCGTTGGTGTGGGACAATCCGAGCTAGACATTGTTCATGTGGCCGATGAAATTGCAGTAGTTCTTGTTCCAGAAAGTGGCGACTCCATCCAAGCCATGAAAGCTGGGCTTTTAGAAATATCAGACCTATATATAGTTAATAAATCAGATCGCCCAGGTGCTGAAGGTTTTATCAACGAGCTCAAAGCCTCTTTAGAGCTAGGCCTGGCCTACAATCCTGAACTAAAAAAAAGTAAAATTTTAAAAACCACGGCCACAACCGGGGACGGAGCCTTAGAACTTGCTGAAGAACTCACTCAAAGAAAACAGTCCCTGGATTTAGAAAAGCTCCATAAAACAGCCCCAAGACTTCAAGCCGAAGCCAGAGCACTTTTGAAACTTCAGCTTGAACAAAATATTTTAAAACAATCTGAAAAAATTAAATCCGTAGAAGATTTAATCAATCTCTTTAAGAACTCTTAGTGTGTCTTTGTGCTAACGTTTTTATAGTTTTAAATTCTTCAGAAGACACTATAGCCCTTGGTCTGGCCTTAGCTTGTGATGACATTTGCTTCATTTGCACCACCCGCTCTGTGCTTGGAGGATGTGTGCTCATGGCATCTTGAACAGAACTTAAGAGTTTTGTCTTTTGACCTTTTTTATGCCTTTTTTCCATCTCAAGCAGTTTGTTGTAAAAGGCCCCCACATAGTCTTTATCAAATCCTGCGCGATATGCAGTTTTAAAACCAATACGGTCTGCTTCCATTTCATCTTCACGAGAGTTTGCCATAAAATAATACTTTTGAATCAACAACCCTCCACCGGCACCCGTGGCAGCACCAAGTTTGGCGGCCTTTTCAAGGCAAGCTTTGTCTTTTGGTTTACATGCAATTTTACCTATACCATAGCCAAGGACTCCGCCAATCAATCCTCCGCCTAAGGCATACATCCAAGATTTACTTTGTTCCTTTTGGGCTTTAAACATTCTCTCTGCGGAGTGTCTAGCCACCACATGACCCACTTCATGCCCCACAACTCCAGCAAGCTCAGCCTCAGTTTCAGCCATTGCAATCAAAGGAGCTGTGACAAAAATAGTTCCAGCCGGCAAGGCAAAGGCGTTCACGTTAGGGACATCTACAACCGTAAATGAATAGTTATAAGGCTTACCATTCAGGCCGTTAGTCGTAACAATTTTATTGCCCAAACGATTTATATAACTCTGCATTCTAGTATCTTTTAAAGCAGGATAGTCTTTTCTCATTTCAGGCAAAACTTCTGCAGTCATATTTTTTTCTTCATTCACGGTCAGAGCACTGGCTTGGCCGGTATTGTCACCTTCTCTATATCTTGTTTTGTCAGTCGAAGCGCAAGCTGCCAATAACAATGGAACACTTGCTAAAAAAGCTCTGCGCCCCATCGTCGTAGAGTTTAATTGTTTTAAAACCGCATCTAGTTCTTGTAGATTTGTGTTCATTGGGCCTCCCAATCAATTTATCCGATATATGAATTCTTTTTACCACTCAAAATTAAAGAGATAAATACATATATATAGATAAGTCTCCGTCCCTCAACCAGATCAAAGTGCTGTAAAATAAGTGTCCGTCCCTAGTGACAAAGAAATTTACAGGACCTGAGTCCAAAAATGAGACAAAAAGCTTAAGCATCAAAGTGAGACACCGAATAGCAATTTGTAACAAGAACCACACCCAGATTTTATCTGGGAGAGTATCAAGGATCGATACTCTTATATCTTCAAGGAGGAGGAAACAATGGGGTTACGTATCAACACAAACACTGCGTCCCTAAATGCTCAAAGAAATTTGAGTGGGACAAAGCTAGCCTTAGATAAGAGCTTAGAACGACTCTCATCAGGCTTTAGAATCAACCGCGCTGGTGACGATGCCGCAGGTCTTGCCATCAGTGAAAACCTAAAAGCACAAATAAGAGGTTTAAAACAAGCCTCAAGAAACGCCTCTGATGGTGTCTCTCTTGTGCAAGTCGCCGAAGGTGGTCTTAACGAGATCAGTTCTATCTTAATTCGTTTAAGAGAACTGTCTGTGCAAGCCGCTTCAGACACTATCGGACCTGTTGAACGACAGTTTCTAAATGTGGAATATGATCAGCTGGTATCAGAGATTGATCGTATCGCAGACAGTGCTGAGTTTAACGGAACACAACTCTTGAGTGGTACAGGCTCAATCCTAGACTTTCAAGTGGGTACAAGAAATGACCCAAATATTGACCGTCTATCGTTTGATGCTTCTAAAGCCGATGCAAACTCTGCAGCTCTAGGTGTAAACCTAACAAGTGTTGCCGATAAAGCTAGTGCACAAAACTCACTTACAGCTTTAGACCAAGCCATAGTCAGTGTTTCAGCCATGAGAGCCGATTTTGGTGCCATACAAAACAGATTACAATCAACCATCAGTAACATTGCTGTTTCGATTGAAAACATGTCTGCAGCCAACTCTCGTATTAGAGATGTGGATGTGGCTGAAGAAACTGCTGAACTGACTAAAAATAATATACTTCAAAGTGCTGGTGTCTCTGTACTTGCTCAAGCGAACCAATCTTCGCAAGCAGCATTACAACTTCTGAACCAATCTTTCGGTTAATAAATAACTGAAAGCCTTGGTTCTCACTACTAGCTCACCAAAAAACGCACAACATGGACGTCGTGCGTAGCTAACCGAAACATTTACGGTTACGATACTGAATTCCGTTTCCTGCGAGTAAGGGTTGCTTTATGCAACCCTTTTTTTATTTTATCAAACCACGATTATATAAACTGCAAACACCAAAAATAAAAAACTTGTAAAATAACGAATCCATTTTAAAGGTAAAACCTTTAATAGTTTTTGCCCCATAAAAACGGCTGGGACATTCGCTGCCAACATCCCCATTGTGCTCCCTAAAGTCACCATAAGTGCTGACTGATATTGTGCCCCGAGCGCCACAGTGGCCAGTTGGGTTTTGTCCCCCATCTCTGCAAGAAAAAATAAAATAAAAGTTGTAATAAAAGCTCCATGACTGTTTTTTGCCTCTAAGTCTTCGTCACTGTCTGGAATTAAAATCCAAAAGGCGAAAATAATAAATATGGCTGCTAATATCCAAGTTCTGTAGGCCTCTGGTAGAAAATCTACGACATAACCACCAAGCCAGGCCGCCATATTGTGATTGGCTAATTTAGAAAACAGTATTCCCCAGATAATCGGCCAGGGTTTTTTAAATTTTTGTATTAATAAAAGAGAAACAAGTTG